>SCTM01000195.1 GCA_004297485.1 Rhodospirillaceae bacterium | reverse complement strand
GCAGAATGCCGGTCGGCGCCAAAGCCGCCGTCAACACTGAGCTCGTGTACACCCAGTTCGCAGCCACCGAGATCTTGCCAAGGCTTTCATCCAAGGGGAGCGTGTAATTCCCCGTGAGCGAAAGCTTGTGTTTTGGTGTCAAGGGAAGCGGGTCGCCCGCGATGGACGTATACAAGGGGGCAAAGCCAACGGGAACGATGCCGGTGTTCAGTGTCTGCAACAGGGAATTGAGATAGGCATAGCTGGTATCGAGCCTGAAACCCTTGAAGAGATTCAGGGAGGACTCAACCTCCGTACCCCAGATGCGGGATTTGCCGGCGTTCACGATTCCGGTTGTACCGCCCTGGGCAAGGTTGTGCGAAAGCTGGACGAATGCGACCTGAATCTGCTGATTGGTGAAATCATTGTAGAAGGCCGACAGGTTGAAAGTTCCAGAAATCGCACCCTGGAAGCTGGTCTTCGCACCGAGTTCGTAGGTGTCGACCTTTTCCGGGTTATACTGGTTGAATCCCGGAGGGCTGGCGAGAATGATGCTGCCTTCACGATAGCCCCGGGTATATTTGCCGTAGAGCATCATATCAGCCATTGGGCTGTATTCGAGATCGATCAGCCAAGTCGGCGCGTGAGACGACTTGCTTGCCGACGTCAGGCAGTCCGGCAGGGTTGCGGTGGAACCGGCAGGGCAATGCGGCACCGGACCGGAAGCCGGGAACTGATAGATAATCTCCTTAAGCGTGCCAAAGGTCTTGTCCGCCGTATAGCGCAGACCACCCGTGACCTTAAGCTTGTCGGTGAGGCTGTAGCTCGCCTGCCCGTAAACACCCAGATCGCGGAAGCTCGTGGTGAATTGTTGATAGTTAACGCCGCCGCCGATCCCCAACCCCGGAAATCCAAACGCGGTGCTGAGCACGTCGATACACTGCAGGGCGACTGTATTCGTGCAGTCTGCGTCGTGGGCCGATGTGCCGCCGAACGGCGCCACAGGATCGCTGTTCTCAAGATAACCGCCCACCTGCCAAGTGAGCCTATTGTCGCTTGTGCGGCCACTAAGCCGCAGCTCCTCGGTGTAAGTTGCTTCATAGGCCGTGTTGACGCCGGGTAGTTGAGTATAGGCCACGAATTGGAGCGGCAAACCGCCGATACCAGGGAAAGCGGCGGGAAAGGAGAAATTATCGCCGAATATGCTGCTTCTATAGACTGATCTCGTCTGCGAATAGGAGGCGATATTCGTGGCCGTCAACCGGTCGCTGACATTCCATGTGGTGGTGTTGATGACCTGCCACTGCTGATTGAGGTCTTCCGGGTTCGGAAAGTTGTTCTCCACGGTCCAGCGCTTACCTGCCAATCGCGCGACTTCGGGGCACGTGAGACCCAATGCTCCCAGGAACGCCTTGGGATTACATGCGAAGACCTCCGGCAGATCGCCATTGGTCTTCGAGCGGCTGAAGGTAGCGATGGTGTAGTTTTCGACGTCGGGTGTGACATCGACGACCAGGCTTGCGCGCAGAGCATAGTAATTGACGTCCGCAAAGGCCGATGGTCCGATGCCGGAAATGTTTTTCATGTAGCCGTCGCGCTTCTGCTGATCGACGCCCGCGCGGAAGCGCACCTTGTCGCTCAGCGGCGTGTTGATGACGGCCTGAACCCGCTCCATGTTGTAGTTGCCGTAGGAGGCTTCGACATATCCGCCGAAATCAGCCGTAGGCTTGTTCGGTACGAGAAGTACCGCGCCGCCGGTGGTGTTGCGGCCGAACAAAGTGCCTTGCGGTCCCTTGAGCACCTGCACGTTCTGCAGATCGAAGAACGCACCGGGGCCGGCGCCATTGCCTGTCGTTACGCCGCCCGCGGAGCGCGGCGCCACCACATCGGCGAAATAGACACCGACTGACGGCTGGGTGGCGAATTCCTGCGTGAACCCGCGGATGGAGAAAGAGGAGTTGTCCTGTCCGAACCGTGCATCGGTGGAAAGAGATGGCGTGAAGGTCGCCAGATCGCTCGCCGTCGTGACGTTGCGGTTGGACAGTTGCTGTTGGCTATAGACGGTGATGGAGATCGGCACATCCTGAAGCCGTTCTTCCACGCGCCGCGCGGTAACAACGATCTCTTCCGGTGCATCGCTTTCCGCGAAGGCCGAGCCCATCACGCTGAGCAGCGCTGTCGTGACATAGAGTGCGGATTTGTAGAACGTACGGTTCATTGTCTCCCCCTTAGGTTTTGTCTGAATGGCGGCCATACATGGCCGCCAGGATGGGTCTTATGCCAAAGCAAAGTTGCATTTGGCCAATCCGAAGTTTCTCCTTAGCAGCTTAAGGCTATGCTCCTATCGTATTCAGGCTACCGCCGTCTGGACTATCTCGCAGAACACTCTTGGCACCGAAGTCGCCGAACAAGCCCACCGCCGTGACGTTGCAGTTGGACAATTGCTGTTGGCGATAAACGGTGATGGAGACCGGGAATGCAGATTTGCAAAACGTGCGGTTCATTGCCCCCCCTTAGATCTTGTTTGAACGGCGGCCCGATATCGCCATCAACAACATTCGACGGCCTGCCGCGTTTCGCTCAACCGAGCGCCCTCCCGCGCAGATTTCTCGCCGCGCATATATGCGCCCTGCTCATTGTTGCGTAAAATGCAAAATAGTTACGGTTACTATATCAAAATGAGATATGACATCCGCGCGCACCTCGTCAGGCGCCAGCGGCTTTCCTGGACAAGTTGAAGCTTGCTTCAGAATTTCTCTTCAACGTGCCGAGGGCCTAGCCGGGGCTATGCCCCGGCCTGTTACAATATCCCCATAAGCTAGCATCAAACGCTTGCATCGGGCTCGATCGACTTCGCGTGCACTGCGATACCGGGACACTCGTTCCCGTGCGGGCTGTGAATGACGCCATACCCCACAAGGGGAGACTACACTTTTCTGGTCTATCTCAAGCCCTTGACCCATCAGCCGTTGACCCATCGCGGTTTGTTATACCAACAGTTACTGACATTGTATTTTCATGAGGCCATACAGTCTGCGCATAATCAGCGCCTATTGCGCCGTGTTAGAGCGCGGTATCGCTATTAGCCAAAAGGGTCGCCCGCCGGCAGGAGGGGCCCCGTGTCAAGGCTGTGTGGCAGCCCAAAGCGAGGGCTCATTAAGACTCGGGATAACGCAACGTTGTCCCGCTGCAATGCAAGGGAGAATGAATCATGTCTGGAGAATCTGACCGGTATGTCGTGATTTCGACCGATGGTCACTGCGGCGCGAAGCCCGCGGATTACAAGCCGTATCTGGAGGCCAAGTATCATGATGAGTGCGATGCATGGGCCAAGAATTTCGATGACGGCTGGATCGAAACGGATTTGGACGCGGTCGACCCAAATCAGCGCTTGGGCCAAGCCTCATATGAAGCCCCGCTGAACTGGGAGAGTCAGTCCCGTCTGGAATTTATGGAAGAGCAGGGAATTGTAGCTGAAGTCCTGTTCCCCAACACTGCGCCGCCGTTCTATCCGTCGGGCGTCATCACCGCGGTCGGGCCACGGACTCCGCAAGAGTACGAATATCGCTGGGCCGGTTTGCGGGCGCATAATCGGTGGTTGGCAGACTTCTGCGCCGACACGCCGGGCCGCCGCGCGGGTTTGGTTCAGGTCTTCCTGGAAAATATTGATGACGCGATAGCTGAAGTCCGGTGGGCGAAAAAGGCCGGGCTCATGGGCGTGTTGCTGCCCAGCCCTCACGTCCTGAAAATGGTGAACCTCTACTATCCTACCTACGATCCACTGTGGGCCGTGTGCGCCGAGCTCGGCATGCCGATATGCACCCACGACAACTGGATTACTGAAAGCCCAAAGGAAGTCGGGACCAGCGCTCTTCTCGCCGGTGCCTTTGAGATCAATTTCTATTCCAAGCGGCAGATCGGCCACCTCATTGCGGCGGCGGTGTTCGACCGGTTCCCCACGCTGAAACTGGCTGCAACGGAATTGAAGGACAGCTCCGCGGTTCCGGCATGGCTGGCCGGACTGGACGCCATTGTCGAAGGTACATTGCGATACGCCGACCAAGACACGTTCCTGCGGGACTCGGTGAAGCTGTTGCACCGCAAGCCGAGCGAGTATTTCGCGTCGAATGTGTACCTCGGCGGTCCTCTGGATATCGTTCGCGGCATCGCCGCGGGCACACCCAACCTGATGTTCGGCGCCGATGTGCCGCACGGCGAAGGCGTATGGCCTTTCACGACGAAAGTTCTGCGCCTTGCTTTGCCCCAAGTCTCCGAAAGCGAGCGTCGGAAAATTCTCTCTGAGAGACAGGCCGAGGTCTACGGCTTTGATCTCAACCTCCTGAAGGGCTTCGCCGCAAAAGTCGGTCCCAAGATCGAAGAAGTGGCGACCCCGCTGCCGGCCAATGAGCTACCCCGCTACCCCGAAGATACCCGTTGCGCGATGTTCCGGCATCGCGCTGCGTAACGTCGGTCGGTGATCAAGCCGGTTTTCGTGGAGATGATTTGATGAGAATGACCATGCACGCGGACAAGTCAGGGCCACTCCAGTGAATCATGCACGTCGCGGAACCGGCTTGTTAGCCGATACGGTATACGGAGAACATATTCCCAGCCACACAAGGCTGTTTCACGTCGCCAACCGCGTTGACGATCTCGACGCGGCAATGGCGGAGATGGGCAGGTGCGCCGGCTTGACCTGGGCGTCGATTGAACGCCAGTCGATGCCCGTGTGGATGCCGGATACAGGCCTCAAGACCATCGAGCTGGTATGGACCTACTCGATCGAAGGTCCGGTACATATCGAACTTGTCAAGTTTCCCGCAGGTTCGATCTGGGAAGGAACCGACTTGGTCAATGCGCACCACTTCGGTTACTGGTGCGATGATATCGGCGCCACGACCGAAGCACTTCTGGCTTGCGGATGGAGTCTTGAGTTCGCCGGCAACCCACCAAGCGAACGGCAGAGCCGCTTTGCCATACTCAGCTCACCGTCCGGCTACCGCATGGAACTCGTGAACGCCAGGGGTAAATCCCGCTACGAACGGTGGTGGGCCGGTGGATCCCTGCTCGGCCCGGCGTAGCCAGGGCGGCCACATCCGCGATGCACTCGTCCTCGCTTTCGCGCTATGCCACGTCAGATGACGTGGCATAGCGGAGATCATTGTGGCCCATCTCGTTCAAAATAGATTCGAGCGCCATCGATGCGCGTGAAGGACCGCTAGTTCAGTTCATGCCGCCTTTGTGGCTGGCGTTGCAGGCTGCGTTCGTATGCGTGGAAGCAGCACGATGGCAAGAGCGGGCAGCAGTGCCATATAGAGGATAAAGGCATTGTTATAGCTACCTGTCTTATCATAGACCCATCCGAAGAGTGGCGGCGCGCCGATGGTTACCGGTAGGACCACGAAATTCATAAGCCCCATGACCCGTCCGATATTCTCCGGACCAAAGGCGCGGGCCAGCAGATAGCCCCATAGCGGCACAACGGTACCACCGGAAAGTCCGGTCAGCAGCGTAGCGGCGACGAGCATGGCATAGCCGTCGGCTTGGAGAAAACCCAGCATACCCGTAGCCAGCACCAGCATCGCTATGGCGAGTAAGAGGCGTAGATCTATGCGATCCCCTACGCCCGCAAAGACCATCTTCCCCGTGAATGCGCCTGCGGACAGCACTGAGATCAACAACGCCCCGCGGTCCGCTGTGATACCTTTGCCAATCGCGATCGGAAGGAGATTGGAGCCGACGGCACTCGCACTGGACAGGACCAATCCAAGAATGACCGAGATAAACCAGAAATTGGGGTCACGAAGGACGGATATGGTTGTGCGGAAATGCCCTTGACCGAACTCAGCGGACGCTTCGGAAGGCGGACCGTCGCCATCCGGAAACAGGTTGCGATCAGAGGGACGATTGACAGCGACAAACGCGATCACGGGTACGGCGATCGCGAAAAGAATCCCAGCGAAAATTCGAAACGCCGTCCGCCAGTCAAAGTGATCGATCAGGCCTTGAAGAAGAGGTGGCAGGATCAAGCTGCCAAGTGTTGAGCCCGCAGCAGCTATGCCCATGGCCAATCCTCGCCGACGGGTGAACCATCGTGCCAGGAGGGCGGACGAAGCCACGGGTCCGAGAAGGACACTCGCGACTGCCATGAAAATCGCATAGACCGAAACCACGTAAGTCATGGATGTCGCAAAGGACAGAGCAAGAAACCCGGCCGGGAGAAGGCTTGCGCCTATCAGCATAATAATCCGCAATGAATAGCGATCCATTGCCGCGCCGAGGAAAGGGGTCAAGGCTCCGCCGACCAGTGAAGTCACGGTTATGCCGAGCATAAGAACCACGCGGCTTGGCTGGAACGCGTGCTGCAATGGCATTGCCACTACACTATAGCCGCTATAGATCGCTGCTGAGTATACGGCTTGGATGGTTATGGCGACGGCGACCTGCCACCAGCCGGGAAAAATAGCCGCCTTCATGACCCCTCCGAATGCTCCCCGCATTGTCTGTCTCGATGAGCTTACCGCGTTAAGCCGGCAAGCCTAACAGAAACAGGCCCCCACCGTGGAGCGGATTTGACATTCGCTACCGATGTCGCCTCGGGACTGCGAAGCCAGTGTCAAATCCAAAGCTCCACCAGATCCATAGGCCTGCTGGTGGCCCCATGATTCTAACATTCGCAAGACAGTGCGCCGAGGCAGGATGCGAATGTTAGAAACGGACGATTAGCCGAAGCGGATGACAATCTCGCGTATATGCCGATCGCTCCACAGGAAGAGCAATACGTTGGACAGCTGGTTGGAGAAGTAAGAAAGCCGCTTTACTTAAAGACGATCACGATCTTGCCGAAATGACGCCCGCTTTGCAGATGGCGCATGGCGTCGGGCAGCTTCTCAAAGTCGTAACGGCTGTCGATAACCGGCCGCAGCTTGTGGAAAGCGATCGCACGATTCATGTCTTCAAAATCCTGGCGGCTGCCGACCTTCACCGGCGTTACATCCACCATCGACGCAATCATCGACGTGGAGAGCTTGGGCAGCCCGGTGAGAAGGCCGACGAGCGCGACCCGTCCTCCCATTCGTGTCGACGCGAATGAGCGATCGACCGTTTCAGCGCCGCCAACTTCTACCGTAAGATCTACGCCCATCCCGCCCGTCAATTTTCGCACAGCCGTCTCCCACGCGGGCTCCGCCCGGTAGTCGATGGTTTCGTCGGCGCCCATGCTCTTGAGACGCGCGCAACGTTCCGGGCTGGATGAAATCATAATCACCCGTGCACCGAACAGCTTCGCGAACTGCAATGCAAAAAGAGAGACGCCGCCGCCGCCCTGAAGCAGAACGGTCATGCCCGGCAACAGACGCGCAGCGCCGCCGCACAGGGAGTGCCACGCGGTTACACCTGCGCACGGCAACGCGGCCCCCTCTTCGAAGCTGAGATGCGAGGGTAGAGTTACAACCTCGCTCTCATGCGCCACGATTTCTTCGCGCATCACGCCTGGGGTGGCGCCACCACGTCCGGCCGCCCCGGGAGATGGCCGCCATTCACCGCCGATCCAATCGGGATTAAAGGCCAGGGCGACGCGATCACCCACCCTTACCCGCCGGACATCAGGAGCAACCTCGGCGATCTCGCCCGCGCCATCGGAAACGGGTATAGTGTCTTGCTTGGATGGACCGGTGGCGATCATGAGGTCGCGGAAGTTGAGTGAAGCTGCCCGCATGGCAATGCGGACCTGTCCCGGACCGAGGGGCCCCGGGGAAGGCATTTCGTGCATCGTCAGTCCGTCCAAGCCTTTTGGCGGGCACAAGGTAAATGCTCTCATACGGTGCTTTCTCCCCTCATCTGAACGCCAAGGCACGCCGCGGCGACGCCACGCCGCCGGGCTTGCGGGTATTTGCATATCACCCACTGATGGTATATCGGTAAGACAAAGTCCGGCGCTTAGTCATAACAAGCTGATATGGTAGAGACCAGACATGGAAATCAGACGGCTTGGGTATTTCGTGCGCATCGCGGAGGAAGGTTCGCTGAGTAGAGCCTCGGGCGTTCTTGGTGTCGCGCAGCCCGCATTGAGCCGGCAGATGCGTATGCTGGAGGATGAGGTCGGCGTAACGCTTTTCCTACGGACGCGGCGCGGAATGCAGCTTACCGAAGAGGGCAAGCACCTGCATGAAACCGTCAGCGGGCCATTGCGTCAGATCAACCTCGCCTTCCAGAATGTCCGGTCATTTTCCTCAAAGATAGAAGGCAATGTCGCCATAGGCATGCCTGCGACAGCCGAATATGTGCTGGCGCAACCGCTGGTACGGCGCGTAAGCGCCAGCCTGCCGGACATAAAACTGCGTGTCGTCGAGGGCCCCGCGAGCCATCTTTTGGATTGGCTACTTAAAGGTGAGATCGACATCGCCGTGCTTTACGGCCCCTGCCCCAACGACAAGCTGAGTGACCGCGATCTCCTGGTTGAGGAACTTGTGCTTGTCGGCGGCCCGGACTCCAAGCTATCGCCCCGGAAACTTGTGCCATTCGCAAAAATCGGGGACTACCCGCTTATTCTGCCGAGCCTTCGTCCCGGGATTCGGAGCATCGTCGACAAAACAGCCGTCAGAACCAAGACAAAGCTCAACATTCAAATCGAATCCGATTCCTTCCAACTCACCAAAGAACTGATCGAATCCGGCATGGGTTACGGGGTGCTGCCTTATTCCTCGTTCAGCCGCGAAGCTGAGAGCGGGCGGCTCAAATATTCTAAGATCAACAATCCAACCATCACCCAGTATCTGATTCACGCCGGAAGACCGCTGTGCGGAAAGCCGCGGATCATGGCGAAACTCGATATGCTGATACGGGAAGAAATCGCCGGATTGTCCGCCAGCGGAAAGTGGCCTGCGAAGCTGCTGTTCAATCTTGAACCGTCCTGGCCCGACAACAAGTAAGCTTCGGCGCCCAGATCCCGGATCCATATACGAACGTGAGGTTACAGCGGGTGCCGTGAGTGCGATCGGCATCTTTGCCTGAGTGGCTTTGGCCGAGCACGACGATCCCGCGCGCTCGCCATTGCCAAGTATGCCGTCCAACGGAAAGTATAACGGATCGGCATCGCCCTATGCGGCTAATGAAATTGTGTGACTTACCTCAAGTGCGTTAAGAGAAGCCGCCGCGCCGGACCATCTTCATCGGCGAGTGCGAGGATTTGTCCAAGTTGGCGCGGAATTGAGTCGCCTTCGCATCTGCCCATCGCGGCGTAAAGAGTTCATCAGCAGGAGAAAACATGCCTCAGCAACTTGACGATTTTCGGCTGCTCGGCCGCTCCGGCCTTCGGATCTCACCGCTTGCGCTTGGCACGATGATCTATGGGTCTAACCAAGACTGGGGCCCCTCCGACGCGGAGACCGACAAGATATTCAACCGCTATGTCGAGCGCGGAGGCAACTTTATCGACACCGCCAACTATTATGAAAAAGGCGGATCGGAGCAGGCCGTCGGCAAGTTCGTCAAAGACCGGCGTCACCAGTTCGTGATCTCCACGAAATACTCGCTGTCCATGCGGTGGGGCGACCCTAATGCGGGCGGCAATCACCGCAAGAACATGGTTCAATCAGTGGAAGACAGCCTGCGCCGGATGGGAACCGATTATATCGACTTGTTTTATCTCCATGTCTGGGATCGCCGCACGCCGGTCGAGGAAATTCTACGCGCGTTCGACGATCTCGTCCGCGCGGGAAAGATATTATATGTCGGGCTGTCCGACAGCCCCGCCTGGCAGGCCTCACGGATGCAGGCGATCGCCGAGTTGCGGGGGTGGGCTCCGCTGATCGCGCTCCAAGTCCCGTACAATCTTACGGAACGTTCGGTTGAGCGGGATCTCCTGCCCATGGCGCTTGAAATGGGTATGGGAGTTCTGCCGTGGTCGCCCCTGGCGGGCGGCGTCCTTTCCGGCAAGTACGACCGGAAGGATCTGGAGCCGCCTGCGAAGGATCTGGCCAAACTTAGTACGCGGAAGCAGATCAACGTTGCGAGCGGCCGTCTCAGCGAACGCACGCTTGGAATCGCCGAGGTGGTCAAGACGGTCGCCAAGGAAATGGAACGAACGCCCTCACAGGTCGCTCTGGCATGGACGCTTCTGAATCCGGCAGTCACCTGTCCCGTCATTGGCGCACGCACTCTTTCCCAACTCGATGATAATCTGGCGGCACTCGATATCGCCTTCAGCGACGATCAGATTGCGCACCTTGACGCGGCCAGCCGCATCGAACTTGGCTTCCCGCATGATTTTCTAAACTCGGAGATCATGGTGAGCATGTTTGGCGGCGTCAAAGTCGCCTTGCCGGGACGCTCGGCCTAGACATTGGCATGCCCCTGGCTATCGCGCCAAAAATAAGGTGCGGCGGCCGGAAGCGAAGCCTTGCAGATTGCTGTCGAATTACGCATGTTCATTGGCACTGCCCGGCCGTCAGCCCATGGACGGCGTAGCGGCGCCTGAAGGAGGGAAACATGCTTTTTGGACAACATTTTCAAATCGCCTATGTCACGCGCAATATCGATAAGGCGCTTGAAGACTTCCAAAAGCGGACCGGCTGTGGAAAGGCATTGCGTTTCGAACCGACCGTCGAAGTCACGACGCCCACCGGTAGCGGAAAGGCCACGAATAAGATCGCCCTCATTTGGATTGACGGCGTCCAATATGAGCTGATCGAGCCCGTTTCCGGCCTCGTGCAAGTATATCAGGATGCGCTGCCCGCTGATGACGGGCTGCAGTTTCATCATATTTGTATGCGCGTTCCCGATTGGGATGAGTTCCGCTCGCAGGTCGAGCGGGAGCGCTATCCTGTTGTTATCGAAGGCGGCGGCGATGACTTGCGATTTCTCTATCTCGATGCCCGGGACTTCGTGGGCCATTATCTCGAATATACTTGGATGAAGCCCAAGATTTGGGCTGCGCTCGGCGGCCGCTGAGAGCGACACTCACGATTCCAGCTCAGTCGTTGCCAATAGTTCATTCGAGATTGCGGCGTGTTGTCTCCCGTATCCCTTTCATTGGGATACCGCCATATGTCCGCCGCGAGATAACCGCTACGCCCCTGCCAGGCTTATCCAAGCTGGGTAACGCCTTGAACCCGCTGGTCAAAAGCGGATTGCTTCCCATTCGTTCACAATCTGGCCTAAATTAGCAATCATGGCCATGATGCAACGCTCAACATGATTGCCGCTGGTCCCGGACAAAGATAATCAAAACCGGGAGTTATCATCCCAGGGCCTCAAGGTTCATGGTCCCCGCAACGCGCACGGGAGGCGACATGCCAGAAGACGTAATGACCCCGGAACTGATTGCATTCGTGAAGCAACAGAAGGACCGGCAGGAGATCTACGACTGCTTGCTGCGCTACACCCGCGGCGTCGACCGTCACGACAAGGCGCTCATGGTGTCGGCTTATCATCCCGATGCGTTTGACGAACATGGCATCGCGGAAGGGCTGCCAAGCGCGTTCTGCGACTGGGCGATTGGCTGGCACGGCGAGTTCCAGACCAGGCACCAGCACATTATCACCAACCACACCGTCGATATCGACGGCAATACCGCGCATGCCGAGACTTATTACATTTTCTGGGGTGAGAACCGAGAGGGGCCGCCGACACTCGCTTTCGGCCGTTACGTCGATCGGCTGGAAAAACGGGACGGGAAATGGGCGATTGCCCATCGCGTCTGCGTTAACGAAAAGTCCGGCCAATTTGTCGAAAGCGCACTGCCAGAGGAGATCGCCGCCAAGATGAACTCGACAGGGCCAAACCGCCGGGACAAGCTAGACGTCTCCTACGTACGGCCGCTGCGCCGAGCCGGAAGCGCTGGTCGCGGCTAGGCGAAAGCTATGCGACCCACCCAACATCAAGAGCTATGTCCGGAGCGCGAATCTTTCTTGATTGCTGCTTCTGTCCGCCAAACGCCACGACAATAAGCATCGTAGAATAATCGGATGCGAGGGCCTTTGCCGACGAAGTCGAGCGTCATATGAGCAAAGAGGGAGAGTCCGATGGCCAAGACCGCAGACTATAATATTGGGGAATACACCTTTCCGCGGGGCTGGTTCGTGGTCGCGGAAAGCACGCAGATCGGCAAGAAGCCTTTCAATGCCCACTACTTCGGGCAGGATGTGGTGATCTTCCGCGGCGAGAGCGGTGCCGTTGCGATGCTCGAGGCCTATTGCCCCCATATGGGCACCCATTTCGGCAAGAGCACAAGCTCGTACATCATGGTCGCCAATCGACATATCGAGGGAGACTCGATCCGTTGCCCGTTTCACGGCTGGCGGTTCGGACCGGACGGCAAGTGCAACAACATTCCTTATTTCGATGGCCCGATCCCGCCGAAGGCGCGCGTCCATAGCTGGCCCGTCCAGGAGCGCTATGGGCTCGTCTTTTGTTGGAACGATCCGGAAGGTCTCGCCCCGGATTTCGATTTGCCGGATTATCCCGAATGGAATGATCCGCAATGGGTCCGCTGGAGCGGGCTTGATCATCTGGGCGATCTCCCGTGCCACCCCATCGAAATCGTGGACAACAACTCCGACGTCGCCCATCTGCATTACCTTCATGGCACCAAGGTCCAGTACTACGAAAATGAGGTAGCTGGCCCGTTCCTATATCAGCGCGAAAGCGCTCAACCGATGATCCATGTCGACCACGAGGCCATACATCTGATGGAGCAGGGCGTCACAACGGTATCCCGCTATACCGGACCGGGGCTTCTCACTGGCCACTTTTTAGAAGCGGGGGCCGCACAGCTCATTGCACACACACCGATCGACGATGGTGTGACACGCCTGTGGCAATGCGCGCTAATGAAATCGGCCAAGCCGGTGATCGACGATGAGGTCGTGGCTACGGCACGTAATTTCAACAAGATGATGTGCTATGGTCTTCTTCAGGATGCTGAGATCTGGGCCACCAAACGGCCGGCCTTGCAGGTCATGCAGATCCCCACCGACGGCCCGTTTGGACAATCCCGGATCTGGTATAGCCAGTTCTACAATCCACGCGCCAAGGCGCCCAATATCGTCGCCCGCGTCCAGGGCGTGCATCACGTCAAGGGCATGCCGTCCGCACCAAAAATTGCAGCCGAGTAGATCTCAGCCTTCAGATGAGTATGAGGAGCATCGTATGAAGCTGAGACGTCTCGGCTGGCCCAGTGTTCGGAGCAGCGCCCTCGGCTGCGGCGTGATGACCTCTGGCGCCCGGACGGCCGAAGACGATACGTTCCGCCAGCTAAACGTGGCTTTCGACACGAGCCTTGATACCGTAATCGACGGCATGGCATGCGACATCCGTTATCTGACAAATAATCAGAAGACTCAGAATACGCCACGTGCGAATCCTGACTTGATTTCCGAGGCGTCCACATCATCGCGGTTGAGCCGCTGCCCCCGCGCTGGAAGTGACCATTAAGTCCGTCTGTATCTACTAGTTCGAGAGGATCCGAGATGAGCGCGCGAGAAGCCTACATTACTGGTGTCGGCCAGTCCGAGATCGGCACGAAACTCACGCGCCATCCCCTGCTCCTTACGCTGGATGCTTTGAAGGAGGCGCTCGCGGAATCTGGGCTCTCGATTGAGCAGATCGACGGTGTCTCCACCTATCCCGGGCGACTGGCGGCATATTTGGGCTTCTCTCCGGTTGGTACGGAGGATGTTATCGACGCCTTCGGCATCCGGGCGAGATGGTACTTGGGCGCGGGGGAAATCTCTTCTCAATTGGGCGCGGTCGCCGCCGCCGCAGACGCCATCCGCAGCGGCCAGGCGCGGCATGTCATGTGCTTCCGTACGGTCTATGAGGCGGCGGCGATGGCGCGGCCGGAGGAATACTCGCCCCCGGCGCGAGCACTGGTGGACGGCGGCCAGCAGTGGTTCTTGCCTTTCAACGCCATATCCGCGGTGAGTTGGGTTGCACAATATGCGATGCGGCATGTCAAACGTTACGGCCTCACCCGGGAGCAACTGGCCCAAATTGCGATCACGGGCCGGGCCAATGCCGCGCTCAACCCGCGCGCCCTCGTCCGCAAACCGTTGACATTGGACGAATACATGTCGGCGCGAATGATTTCCTCGCCCCTCTGCCTTTATGACTGTGATCGGTTCACGGATGCCTCGACGGTTCTGATCGTGTCGGCGGGCGACGCACTTGACGAGGTCACGTGCGCACCGATCCGCATCGCGGCATCAGCGGGCAGTGTCGAACGCCACAGCTGGGATCAGGCCGAGTGGATGGCGTCCTATCCCACGGGCGCCGATCTCTGGAAGCGAACCGACTACAAGCCCGCGGATGTCGACACCGTCCAGCTTTATGACGGATTCAGCTTCCTGACCCTCGGCTGGCTGGAATCGCTCGGCTTCTGCGAAATCGGCGAAGGCGGCAAGTTCATCGAGGGCGGCAAGCGCATCGCGCGCGATGGCGAACTTCCCCTCAATACATTCGGCGGTCAGATCGGCGCTGGCCGTCTCCACGGATTCGGCTTTGCTCACGAGGCGGCCGTGCAGCTGCGTGGAAAAGGCGGCGACCGCCAGATCCCGGGAGATCCACGGGTAGCGGTCTGCGCCTCAGGTGGAGGACCACTCGCGACTGCCCTGTTGCTGGCAAGGGATTGATACGGTCCGAAACCGGAATGAATCGAGCCGAGCGCAATGCGTCCAAGCGACCGCAGCGGAGATGAGGCGAACACAGATGGATCGCATAGGTATAGAACTTCTCAGCATTTTTGGATTGCCGCCGGTCCAGTTCGTCAATCTCGCCGCGGATCTGGATTGCCGCCATATCTCCGTAGGCCTGACGGCGGTGCCATTTAACCCACATGGCTATCCTTCGTGGTCGCTCAAGGATAGCCGCGACCTGCGCCGCGAGATGGTTGCCATGATGCGCGACCGCAATGTCTCCATATCTTTGGGCGAGGGCTTCATCGTCAGGCCAGGTGCGGACGTAAGCGGGCTCGCAGCCGATCTTGAAGCGATGTGCGAACTTGGTGTCAAGCTCGTCAATACCGTTAGCCTCGACCCCGATTTGAATCGCAGTTTGGACCAGTTCGCCGCGCTCGCCGAAATGGTCGGCGCAGCCGGCCTCGAGACGACCGTGGAATTTGGCCCTGGGCTGACCATTGCAGATCTGCCGGGAGCCCTCACCGCGATCCGGCATGTCGGACGACCGGATTTCCGGCTGCTCATCGACACGATGCATCTCATACGGAGCGGCTCTTCCACCGCCGACGTTTCCGCTCTCGATCCCGCGATCATCGGATATATCCAACTCAGCGACGCGCCACTGGTCTCCAAGTACACCAACTACATGGAGGAGGCGATGTTTGCCCGCATGCCACCGGGGACGGGCGAGTTGCCGCTGGTCGAGATTCTTTCCGCGCTGCCGCGCGACGTGGTAATCGGACTTGAGATACCACAACTATCGTTAGCAGAGGCCGGTACAGGGCCCTATGACCGCCTCCGCCCTTGTGTCGAACGCACCCGCGAGATTCTGGCTCGGATCACATAGGCGCAAGGGACGAAGAACGCCGCGGTCTTACTACATAAAACACTGACCGGGCCATGCTGCACCGCGGCATTCTTGTTCTTTGGAGTAGCGAGCGAATAATCCACGTCACACATCGTCGTGACTATTCTATTTCGATATATCCGAAGTCACTATTTTCATGGTTTACACAGGGTTGAGCCGACGCATAATTCGTCGGTGGCGCACTTCAGCGGTTCTGACGTGGGCTGCGGCTTCCGTTGGATGTTGGGGAGGTAGCCGTGACGATGCAGCCTACAACCTACCAGCTGCCGTCCAACGAGGATGTGGCGGGGTTGGGCACGACACCCATTCCCGCAGGCCCTTATTACCGTGACGATTACTTCGAGCTTGAGCGGGAGGCGATCTTCCGCCGCACCTGGATTCAAATAGGGCATGTCTGCGAACTCCCGGAACCAGGGAGTTTTATTGTCCGACCAATCGAAGTCGCCAACGCGTCCATTCTGATAACACGCGGCAAGGACGAAAAAGTCCGCGCCTTCCATAATGTCTGCACGCATCGGGGCACACATCTGGTCGCCGAGGAAAGCGGCAACAGGGCTTCCTTTACCTGCCGCTATCACAGCTGGACGTTTGGTTATGATGGGGCGCTCCGCTCCGCACCTGATTTCGAGCGGTTTTACGTCGACAAGTCAGACTGCGGTCTTCGCCCGGTCGCCGTCGATGTCTGCGCAGGCCTCATATTCGTCAACCTCGATAAGTCGCCTGCGCAAGGTCTGGGCGAATTTCTTGGTCCGATTGCAGAGCAACTCGAAACCTTGTCCATAAGCCGGGCAACGACTTTCGCGGAATACGTTTATGAGATCGACGCCAACTGGAAACTGACTTTCGATAATTTCCAAGAGCACTATCATCTGCGCTTCATTCATCCGCGCACCGGCGCGGGGGCGCGCGGCCCGGACAATCCGTTTGCTTATCCGGTGAAATTTGACTTCTACGGACCTCATCGGACAGAAAGCGTCTGGTCCAATCCAGCCGCCGATCGCCTGCCGATCCAACAGTTTGCACTCGGACGATTGGCCCAAATCGCCGCGGCGGACGTGTCGCGCAATAGTTCACACGCCAAAGACGTTTTCTTTCTATTTCCCAGCCTTTTCATACAAGGCACGCCGGTGCTGCCATTCGTGCATAGCGTGATGCCGATTTCCGCCACGCGTTCGCGCGGTGTTGTCCGGTTATACTGGATCGGTGAGGATGACAATGCCACCGAGAGCTTTGCGCGGGAATATTCGATGGCAATGGCGCGAGACGTCCATGCGGAAGATCGCGTGGTCATAGAAGCAGGACAGCGCGGATTGAACAGCGGTGCCCTTGAATTCATCCACTTCCAGTCTCAGGAAGTGCTGTGCCGCCACCTGTTCCACGCCGTTGATACCATGGTGCAAGCCCACAGGGCCGGTCGCGGCGCTGCGGGCGTGGTGGCATGAGCACGACGAACTTTCTTCTTCCGGCCGGATTTGAAGCATTAGAGCCGTTTGTAAAGTTCTGGGCTGTAGCCGGAGCAACCGCTCGCGCGCAGCGTCGTAACGATTGCAGCGAACAGGAGCGAGCCGCGTTCTACGACACGGCCAAGGAATTGTTGGCGCCCGCCCTGGCTTATCTCGATAGAAAGCCGCTGAATAAGTTCGACGAAAAAGAGAAACGATTGATGAATATGTTGCTGAGCCTCGCTCACGTCGTGCAGGCGGTCGAAGTGCTGGCGCAAGATGAGGAAAAGCACGCCGAGGCCCGCCGGCATATGAAGATTACCAGGGCAACCGCCGACCTAAATTCCTGAGCTCTCGGACGAAAGATAGCAAATGACCAGGGCGCAAAGCCGGGCGAAAAAAATCGGTCGTGTCGCCGATGCGGAACGGATGGCCAAACGACGGCTTCCGAAGGCGATCTTCGATGGCATTGCCTCAGGAGCCGGACAGGAACTGACCCTCCGGCGGAACGTCGAGGCGTTCGACGAGGTCCAATTCTGGCCTCGGGCGGCCGTGCTGCATCCCGGTTACGATCTCTCGACAACCGTGCTTGGACACAAGGTCTCGACGCCGATCATGATCGCCCCTACCGGTTCCAACCGCATGTTCCGGCGGGAAGGCGAGCCGGCGCTGGCGAAGGTGGCAGGGGAACTCGGCGCCGTCTACGTCACCAGTTGCTTCACGGGATATCCGATCGAAGAAGTCATGGCACACGCCAAGGCTCCGGTTTTCTTCGACCTCTACATGGTGGGTGGACGCAGCGTGATCGCCGCGATGCTCGCGCGGGCAAAACAAGCTGGATGCCACGCGCTCGTGCTCACCGTCGATCTGGCGGGCACCCATGGGGTCGAGCGTCCCGGCCTGCAACAGGGCGTGCCGTTGGGAGTCAATCTGGCAACGGCCCTGCAATACGCACCTCAGCTGATCACCAAGCTCGGATGGACGCTCGACTTCATCAGGGACGGCCTCCAGTTCGACTGTCCGATGTGGATCAAGCCCGATGGTCGGATGGCATCATTCGGAGATGTACTCTTGGCGTTCAGAAGTAATGCCGTGTGCCCGACGTGGGATGACCTACCGTGGATTCGCCAGCACTGGGATGGACCTATCGTGATGAAGGGCATCCTTCGGACCGATGATGCGCTTCGGGCGGCCAACGCCGGTGTGGACGGGATCGTGGTCTCGAACCACGGCGGACGCAATGTGGACGGGAGCCCAGCAACTCTGCGGGTGTTGCCCGAGATTGTAGATGCGGTCGGTAACCGATTGGAAGTTTACTTCGACGGTGGCATCCGGCGCGGCACGGACGTGATCAAGGCGCTCGCCCTCGGGGCCAAGGCCGCGCTGATCGGCCGCGCGTATCTCTATCCCTTCGCGGCGGCGGGTGGCGCGGGTGTGCAGCGTATCTACGACATCTTCCATGCCCACATGCTCGCGACCCTACGCTCGCTCGGATGCCCGGCGGTGGGAGAACTCGATCGCTCCTATGTCACGCTGCCCGAGAAGTACCAGAGCCCGTCCGCGTCCTCGACAATACCAATCAAGTCAGTGCGCGAGGACGTGTAGCGGCTGAAATGCGCCGGCAACCGCAAGAGCGATGCCGTTAAACGGGAGAAAGCTTATGCGCTTGTATTATGGATGGTACATCGTCGCCATCGGACTGGCGGCTCTGACGCTGACGATTGGCTCGGTTTTTACCTCCTTTGGCTTGTTCGTGCGTCCGGTTTCCGAGGAATTCAATCTGTCGCGCGCGAACATGAACACGGCGCTGATCGTGTTGAATTCCGGCATGGCACTCGCCGCACCTTTCGTTGGCCGCATGCTGGACCGCTACCCTATTCAGCGTGTCATGGCCGGCAGCGCCATCCTGCTCGGAGCAAGCTTTGTGGTTCTGGGACTTTCACACAATGTTTGGTTGAGCACTGGCGTTCTCGCTTTGCCGCTTGCGATCGCCACGTTGGGCACCGGGACCCTGACTTCAAGAACAATGGTCGCACGGTGGTTCACGGTGCAGCGCGGCCGTGCCATGGCCATATTGGCCATCGGAATCTCCATGGGCGGCATCCTGGTGGTTCCAGTCGTCGGCTTCCTGCTCGAATCGATGGCCTGGCGCCAAACCCTGATCGTCATGGGTTGCGCAATCGCGGCGATCATATTGCTTCTGGCCCCGTTTGTTCGTGACAAGCCAGGGCTCGATGACGTCGAAACGAAGCGTTCCGAAGGATCGCATCAGGACCAGCCATTGGCTGCCCCCGCCGAATCTCGTGGGAGCATGACGCCGCTGAAAGCACCCCAATTGTTGCGAATGAGCCAGTTTTGGTCGATCGGCCTGAGCACCGCAGTAACGCTTGGCGTCTTGCAAACATTCACCATCACTGTTGTGCCGCTCGCGCAGCAAGGCGGCTTGACCACGACACAAGCCGCAAGCCTCATGTCGATTGTGGCCGCAGCGGCGATCACGGGCAAGTTGCTGCTCGCCTGGGTGGCGGATCGCCTGAACCGCGTGATCCTGCTTGCCTGCTTGTTTGGCCTCCTGGCCTTGGCAAATGGCACTCTGTTATTCGGCAAGGGCTACTTCCTCCTCGCCTTATGTTGTGCGTTCGTAGGCCTTTGCTCCGGCGTCGTCGCCCCAACCTTCTATGCGCTCATGGCGGACCGGTTTGGGCCCGCCTCCTTTGGAACGGCAAGCGGTCTTGCGGAACCTTTGGTCATGATCGGGAGCGCTGTGTGTGCTCGTTTCGGCGGTGAAGTTTTCGACCGGACGGGCTCTTACGATCTGATGTTCACAACATTCGTTGGCGTCCTGTTGGTGGCGTCGACTTTGATGCTCGCCACTCGGCTTTTCGCCAACCCCCTCCTCGTGTCCGACGCCTCTACGCGCGCGTGATGCGCTCGCAAAGATCGGCGTGGCGAGCGGCGATGGTTGACACCAATGCCTCTGGCACCGGAGGTGGCGGTGGCCGCTTGTCCCAACCAATAGTGTTGTAATAGGTCAGCAGAGGCTCCTTGGTGATGCTCGGCATCACCGTTCCCGGCTCCCATTGATCCGCCAGAGTTAAGCGCGACGAGTCAGGACTCAGCACTTCGTCGCACAAAGCAAGTTCGCCATCGATCAGACCCAGTTTGAAAAGAGTGTCGGCGACGACGACTCCTCGCTCATTCAATCGCTTCGCACACCGCCGGTACACTTCAAGGGCGACCTCACGGGCGCGCTCGGCCAGAGGCCGGCCGACCAGGTCGGCGGCATCGTCGAAGGTCATATTCACTTCGACCCTGGCAGGACCGTCGCTGTCCATGAGATAGACGCCCTTATCATGATGGGAGGTCGTGGGCGAATAGCCGTCAGGCGCCTGGTCTTGACCGCCGACCGCTCTCCTCGACATCGCGATGGTCAGTTCGGGCAGTGGATCACCATGGCACAGGCCCGGCGGGACCTGCTCGCCATGCACCGTGCCCAGCTTGCGATATTCCAGCCAAGCCAAGCCCGAGAGATGACTCCGCACGACGCAGTCGAAGGGGAGTATGTCCGCGCGCCGGACGAGCATGGCTCTCCCCTCCAGCTCCGGAATGCGGGCCTGTTGGGGAAAATCATCAATCGCGACCGAGATCATATGATGCGCGCAAATGTTCGCCGAATATTCGAACCAGAATGCATTGATAGCGGTCAGCGCTCGCCCTTTGCCGCGGATTGGCTCGGCGATGACTGAGTCAAATAACGAGAGCCGGTCGGACGCGACGATGAGCAGCCGATCGTCGCCTGCGTCGTAAATGTCACGTGTCTTGCCAGCGAAGACATGGGGAAGCTTGATGCTCATCTGAGTACAGCTGAGCCGCAAAGCCGGGCAGCCGAGATCATCAGATCGATTTCACGTTCAGCCACAGCTTTTCCTTCGGTCCGAAGCAGTAAACGGCGAATTTGTTGCCATCCAGATCGCGGAAATAAGCGGAGTAGTAGACGTAGTCGCCGTCCGGTCCGTGAGGGCTTGGTGCGCCCTCGTCCTTGCCGCCGAGTTTTAGCGCGGCGGCGTGCATTGCCTCGACCTGATCCCGGTCCTTGACAGCAAGAGACACCATCATCCCATTACCAACGCTCGCCGCTTGACCGTCGGAGGGCGTCCTCACGCCGAACGCGGGGCCGGCGCCACGACCGCCGACGCCCCAATGGACCAACCGGTCGGAGTCCGCCAGACGCTTGGCACCAATGACACCGAGCACCTGGTCGAAGAAAGCGGCGGCACGGGGAATGTTGTCCGTGCCGACATAAACATAGCCGATCATGGATGGCTCCCTTGTGTCGCCCATTGCGTCGTCATTAAAGTGACGAGCCCTGGGCTAGGAGAGCGGAACGGTCTGGGTATCGCGACCCGATCGCAGCACGCGCCCCCCCAATTTGCCCGTAGCTTCACCGTTTCGCACAACAGGAACGCCATTGACGATTACGTCGGAAACACCATAGGCGTCGGCGTAGAGCCTCGATTCTCCCGCGGGCAGATCGGGCCGCATCGCAACCGGTCCGCAACCGATCTTGTCGGGATCAAAGACAACAATGTCCGCGCACGCGCCGACCTCAAGCCGGCCTCGCCCCGTAAGACCGAAACGCTCAGCCGGAAGGCCCGTGATGCGGTGAACGGCCTCCTCGAGCGGCAGAAGCTGGCGTTCTCGCACGCCGCCGCCGATAAATTGGGTCGAAAACGCGAATGTATCCAGCATGTCCAAATGGGCCCCCGCGTCGGAGCCGCCAATGATGCACCGATCATCGCGCCATGCCGCCACGCGGCGCTGCCATGCCGTATCCGTGCGATTTTCGGGGACATTGATCGAAAACGACATGCGGAGTTCCTCTTCAACCGCCAGATCGAGCAAGGCGTCGAAGGCCGGCTTGCCGGCAAAGGCTGCGTATTCGCCGACTGTCTTTCCCACCCAGCGCATATTCTTGGGCAGGTTCACCCCCTCGATCTGATAGGGCTCCGGATTCCTCAGGCGCTGGCCAATGCTTTTCGGCGGCGCTTCATCGAGGCCCTGACGAAGCTTGGCTCGGACTTGGGGGTCAGCCAAGGCCGCAATGCGTTGCTTCGGCGGCAGGATAATAACATCCATCCAGCCCGGAATCGTGTCCATCAGAAACCCGCTCATGAAGCTGAGGATCGCCTTCGGCACCCCCGCGGTGACGAGCGCATAGACACGTGCGCCGCGGGCCTTGGCGTAGTCTCCCGCCTGCAGTTGCGAGTCCGTCTCGACAGTGCTAGCGCCGGATATTGTAAGGAGATTCCAGTTGAGCGCACGGCCGGCCGCGAGCGACATATCGGTCGCGAGCGAATACTCACGCTCCGAGAAAACCGGAACGCCAAAGACCATCTCGAGCCACGTGCCTGGAAATTCGTTGACCACACGGCACAGCGCCAAGATTTCGTCCCGATCAGCCCAGCGCGACGGCACGGGCTTACCTTCGTAATCGCTATGCGTCGCGGAGACCGTCGTCGAGAACCCCATACCGCCCTCGGCCAGCGAGTGCCGCAGAAGCACTTTCATTTTTTCAAGATCGTCTGCCGTCGCGGCTTCGCTGACGGCTCTGGCTCCCATAGCGGTACGCCGCAACGCGCTATGCCCGACCATGAACGCCGTGTTCAGGGCGAGTTTGCCGTCGAGCTTACCGAGAAATTCGCCAAAGCTCCGCCAATCCGGTTTCACCGCTTGCCGCAGCGCGGCGAGCGGCATGCCCTCCACGCGCGAAAGCATGCGAATGAGATAGTCCGTATCTTCCGGATCGCCCGACAACGGCGCCAGGGTGAAACCGCAATTTCCGGCGATGACCGAGGTCACGCCATGATAGATCGATGGGGTCAGCAGCGGATCCCAAAAAGCCTGCGCGTCGTAATGGGTATGCACATCGATGAACCCCGGCGCAACCACCGCACCCCGAACATCGATCTCCTCCTTCGCACGCTCGTCCATCTTACCCATCGCAGCGATCCGGCCGTTTAGAATGCCAAGATCGCCGGTCGTGGATGGACGACCGGAGCCATCGATCAGTCTTGCGTTCCGCAGCACCAAGTCCATCGGGGAGCCCTCCTGGCGCGTTATTGGCGACCCATCGCAAAATCGTCGCACGGGTAAAACGGCACACGCCTGAGCCGCAGAAGTCCGTCGCCGCTGATTATGCTTGGGCTCAGTCTTGCGTAAACTATAAAGACAGTGACCGAGATATATCGAAATGGGATGGGACGATCGCACGGTCGTGCTGGCACGGATTATTCGGCTCCGCAAAGATTGCAAATGCCGCGATGCAGCAATGTCGGCGATTTGGGAAACCGGCGCTCGCGTGAACGCTACCTTCTTCCGCCTTGGGCGGTCCGATAGTGCCCATTTTGATTCGGATGCGCCCCGATTCAAACTGGACGAGGTTTCCGGAAAGAACAGATCTTACCAACGACGTTGGACAAGTTCCGTCAATTTGCGCATGTCGAGCTTCCCACTCGACAGCGTGGGCATTTCAGATTGCCCAAACCGGAAGATTCGCCGGGGCACTTTGTAACTGGAAAGCTTGTCGGCGAGTTGTTCCCTGAGCGCTGCCTCATCGACGTCGCTGTCGCGATCCGCCACCACCACCGCGGCCACCGCCTGTCCGCGTTGTTGATCTGGTATGCCGAGGACGACACATTGCAGCCCACCGGTCAGGCCGCTCAACACACCCTCCACCTCACGGGGCGATACATTGGCGAACGAGCTTTTTATCATGTTGTTGAGGCGCCCCTTCAGGAAGAAGAAGCCATCGGCGTTGATAATTCCGACATCGCCGGAACGCCACCAACCATCTGGCTCGAAAACCTGGCTGCGTGATTTACCGTAGTAACCTTCCATCATGAATGGGCCGCGAATCCACAGCTCGCCGGCTTCACCCGCAGCGCCGTCTTTTCCCGTCTCGGGATCGACGAGCTTCACCTCGAAGCCGGGCAAGAACGGCCCGCAGGACCCGCGCAGATGCTCTGGAAGGTCACCTTCGTCGGCGCTTGTGGTTATGGCGCTACCCCCCTCGCTCATCCCATATGGTTCATGACGCAAGGTCGGATCTCGCGGTCGCACGTCCGGAGCCATGATTGGGTAAAGCGTTCCTCGGCGGATCGACGACAGGTCCCGCGTGGGAAAGCTCGGATCGGCGGCAAGCCGAAAGACCGTTGGCGCATAGCCATTGGTAATGGTCGGACGCTCACGTTCAAGAAGATCGAGGATATCGACCGCTGCGGTGGCATTCGAGCATACCAGGCGTGCTCCGGCGATCAATGTGCCGATCACCGAGAAGCTAAATCCGGTAACCCAGAACCACGGCGCCGATGAGAAGAGAACGTCGTCCGCACCGTACCGGCGGATACGGTTGATGTTGTTACGGTGCCGAATAAGGACACCATGCGTATGTATGACTCCCTTCGGCGTACCGGTTGATCCCGACGTGTGAATAAGGACACATCGATCCGCCAGCGACACGCGCGACTCAACGGCCTCCATGAAAGTTTCATCGATTCCAGACCCCGATTCTTCGAGAGCCTCCAGAGACCAATCCCCGTGCCAGTCCTTGGGCAGCGGACCGCGAAAGCAGATTCGGCGCAACGATGGCGCGGTCAACGAGCGCAGCGGAGGCGGACGTGAGAAATCTATTTCGGGCAAGGCGGCTTTCAGCAGCTCACCATAGTGATGCGAACGGAACTCTTGCGCGGCAAGTAGAAACGTCGCGTCGGAATTAACAAGCAACCAGCGGAGTTCATCCGCAGTGGACAATGTGCTCAAGGGCGCGATGACCGCGCCGATTCTGGCAACGGCCAGCATGCTGATCATCAAATCGACCCCGTTCGGGAATAGCAGGGCGACATGCGAGCCCTTGGTAATTCCTGCAGCCACCAGCCCACGGGCTAGCCGTAGCGAACGTTGGTCTGCCTCCGCGTAACTGAGACGCGCGTCATCGCACGCAAGTAGAATGTGATCCCCACGAGCTTTCACCTGGCGCCGCAGTAGCGCCGGAATAGTGAGCGATAGGCCGTCTCCGGCATCGATGACTGCCGCCGTCATAGCATTTACCTGACCTGACAGATTTTCAGCATCACGAGCGTTGTTAGCATATTGCAGGGTTGATGGTTGCAACGTCTCGCGTGAAGGATAACCGTCGCGCACGGTCTCGGCCCTGCCTGTCGATAGCCAAAGCGCAACTGACCGATGAATCGATAGCTCGAAAATGGGTCATTTGCGAGGGGTTAGCGCACCAAGCCGCCGATAGAGATTTTTGGGGATGCCTGGCTGGCGGCGGGGACAGTCATTCCCATACTTTTCTTCCGCATGCTCCAGCTGGTTGGGCACATATATTATATATAGTAATCAATCAGTTAGAGACATGCGCATGAATCCACGTTCCATCAGAGGAGAGGCGTTATCAAGGGAACCCACCCGAAGCGGCGCGGAATGCCTCGCGCGAGCACGCTCAGTCTTCCACATGACCAATAAGAGCAAATGGCATTCAGAGAGCGGAGCATTGTTGGCCGGCGCCCCGACGGCAAAACATCATTGCGGGGCCGCGCAACCACCGCCGGTTCAAACTCCCACCGGCGGATAGGGGTGAGAGCAGGCGAAAGACGTCGCCCTGCAAAGCGGAAGGTATAACCGGCATGTCTGCTTAAGGTTGCGACGAGCACATGCGTCCTGTATGCACATGCAAATCGCCACACTGCTGGACCGCATAAGGAGGATGGATGAACCCGAATCCGACCATGAGTTTCTCTCACATTGGCATCTGCATTTCGAATTTGGAGCGCTCCGTCCGGTTCTACACCGAGGCGCTAGGCTTTGTGCTCAAGCATTATGTCGAAGGGGGACCGCCATTCGATGTCCTGGCGGAGGTGCCCGAGATGAAGATCCGCGCGGGCTTTTTCGAACGCGACGGAGTCACGATCGAGCTTCTCAGCTATGAGCGTCCGGGCGTCGTGGGAACTGATGAGCGTCGTCCGATGAATCAGTTGGGGCTTACCCATTTGAGTTTGATCGTCAACGATATTGACGCTGTGGTCGATCGCATCGTGAAGTGTGGCGGTCGCGTCCTCTCACATACGAGGGTCAAGAGTCCAGTTGGGGATATGATCTTCTGCACCGATCCCGACGGCGTGCGTGTCGAGCTTTGGCAGCGAGTGGATTAGTTTTGCGCGACCACTGAGAATGATTGAGTCTCGCGGAGCGGCTCGTACCCGGGGACCTGGAATCGAATCGCAGTCCGTTGTTCTGCCCCGTATACATCAGGACAGAACACTCCCGCCGTTGACTCCTATCGTCTGGCCGGTGACATAGCCTGTGTCTTCCGACGCAAGCCAGGCACAGGCGTTCGCGATATCCTCAGGCACGCCGGTCCGGCGAACCGGCAGCATGTTCTTCATCTGATCCGGATGAGTCTTGAACAAATGCTTTTGGGCCTCGGACATGGTCGTCTGCATTACCGCGCCGGGCGGAATATTATTGACGGTAATACCCAGAGGGCTCAGCGCGAGTGCCAGAGAACGGGTGAACGAAACGACAGCACCCTTGGATGCCGAATAATGGACCAGATTGGCGGACCCGCACCAGGCGCTGGAGGATGATATATTAATGACGCGACCCCACTTGGCGGACTTCATATCGGGCAGAACGACTTGGGTGACGATGAATGTCCCCTTGGCATTGACCTCGAACTGCTCGTCCCACTGTTCATCGGTGATATCCTCGAACGGGACAAAACCGCTCACGCCGGCGTTGTTGACGAGCACAGTGATGGGACCCAGAGTCTCGCGCACCTTCGCGACCACCGTCCTTACTTGATTGCGATCGGCGATATTAGCCCCAGCCGCAACTGCCTGGCCGCCTGCGGCCTTGATCTCCGAGGCGACACGTTCGGCACCCTCGAGATTGAGATCGAGCACGCCGACCTTCATGCCATTGCTCGCCAGCCGCAGCGCGCAAGCCCTGCCGATTCCACTCGCCGCGCCCGTAACCAATGCTGTCTTCGTCATAACAGAGGGACTCCCGCGATGAATACGCACGACGCCGAAGCGTGGATCGATCACGCCCCCGCAATGGGGCGGCGGATAAAGCGGGTCGCGAACATCAAGACCGCTGCCGCCAGGGAGATTGCGACAAAGGTCATGAACATCGCATCGTAATTCCCGTTCCTATCGAACATCTCTCCGCCGAAACGTGCCCCAACCATGCTGAGGCCGCTAGCCACGAACAAGGCCAACCCACGAACCGTACCGAAGGATCTTGTCCCGAACCGATCCGCCAGCAATGCGTAGAACGTGTGCGTGATCGTGCCAGTACCAACCCCGAGCATGATCGCGGCGGCAAGCAGAGCGGGATATCCGCTCCCCGACAGCAGCACGGCGTTGAGCAACGCACTCATTAGGAACAGCCCCGACAGCAGGACGATCCGTTCGACCCTATCGGCGATAGCGGCTAAGAATAGCGCTCCGGCGATTGCCGCCCCCCCCGTTACCGACAAGAGGCTCGTCGCCTGCAGCGTCGTAAGGCCGCTCGCACGGCAAAGGGGAACGAACGAAATGGTGACGGCCGTGAAAATGCCCTGCACCAGGGCAGTGCTCAAGCCCATCGACCAGAACTGCGGCGTTTTAAGCAGGACGAATACTTTGACGGGCGAAGTTGCGGATTGGTTTCTGTCGGAGACATGAATCGCGGAAACCGGCTCCCGCACCGTTTCCACGTCATCCGGACCGGGCCGTTCGCGTATGATCAGTCCGAGGGTCAGCAGTAACGTGCCGATCGCCACACCAATAATCAGCAATGCCGTTCGCCAACCGTAGGATTCGACCAAGAGTCCAATTACGGGTGGGGCGATAAGGCTTCCGAGGGACATGCCAAGGCCAGCCAGCACCATGGCCCGCCCCCTCTGCGCGGTAAACCAACGCGCGATGAGCACGGTACTGGTTAGGCTGCCCGCGCCGAGATAACCGATTGGGATACAAAGCACGAGAACCAATGCGCTCAGCCAGAGCGAGTGGGACAGGCCCAGCGTGACCATGCTCAGCCCATACGCGATCGCACCGGCGATCATCACCGCTTTGGCGGGAGCCCTATCCAAGACCCGTCCGACGACGGGCGCGAGAACGGCATCGCCAAAGGTTATCAGAATAATCGCCGTGTTCATCTCCGCGCGGGAAAGATTTAGCTCTGCCGAAACCGGCAGGACGAACACGCCAAACGAAGAGAAGATCGAACCGACAAGAAGCGCGTATATGACGATAGCGATCGCAACGACATACCAGCCATAGTAAACTTTCTTCATCCCATCCCCCTGCTCGCAGCTACGACACGCGTAGTCCGATTCTAACATTCACATCCCAGTACGGTAGGCTGTCTTGCGAATGTTAGATCAAAGGACCACTAACATAGATTGGCTCTAGGGGAGCTTTGGGTTTGACATTCGCTTCGCGGTCCCGCGGCAACCTGGGTTGCAAAAGTCAACTCCGCTCCACCAGCGGCGGCAACACTATAAACACAGACGAAACGCGGTGATAGCCGTGCTGGGGCATGTCCGGCGCATGAACCCAAAAGCGAAGGGCCGCCGATCGCAAACACTCCCGTCATGCGATCGGCGGCCCAGCGCCAGTTCCGAATAAGCCTAGTTGAAGGGCTTGAAAGTCACTGTCAGCCAGACCGCACGGCCGGGTTCGATATAGCAGACCAACTCATCAACCCCTGCCGGTCCGCTCGTCGTGCCGCCCGTAACTTCCCCCCCGAAGATAAGGCCACCGGCGGCATTGGAGTTCGCGCAGGTGCTGCGGGTCAGGGCGTTGTTGAGGTCCTGGCCGGACAGCGAAATCTCCCAGCGGTCGTTCGGCCCTTTGAGCGCGACACCCAGGTCGGCCTTGATGAAACTGCCCTGATAGAAGTCGGAACGTGTGCCCAAGGCCGTCAGGAAGCTCGACGAGAAATGGTTGTTGTTGGTGATGGCCAGTGACATATCACCTCCGACCGGACGTTCGTAGTCGAACCCGAAGGAACCACTCCATTCCGGTGCGTCGAGCAACGGAAGCCCACTGAGATTCTGGGCCGTGTAGAGATGCGTGACTGGACTCAGAAGCTCGTTACAGCCCTGCGCGATCGTTTGTCCGCCAATGCATTGCACGTCGTCGAATTTCTGAAAGTGTGCGCGATTCCAGTTTAGGGTCAGTTTTAAGGTTAAATCTTCCAACGTTGGTGGATTATAAGCGGAGTTGAGTTCGAGGCCGTAGGTGCGCGCGGCCCCGGCGTTCAAGGTTTTCGTAACAGGAAGATTCCCGGCGCCAGGCGTCAATACCGTGACCTGCAAGCCCGAGTAGCGATAGTCGTAAGCCGCGAGATCAACGGCGAGCCGCCGGTCCAGCAGCCGGCTTTTCAGTCCAATTTCGCCGCCCTTTACATACTCATTGTTATAGGCGCGATCT
>SCTM01000346.1 GCA_004297485.1 Rhodospirillaceae bacterium | reverse complement strand
AGATCATAGGTGAGGACGACGTTCTGCGTGAGCACCGCGCCGCTCACCGTGGCCGATGACCAAGTGGTCGAGTAAATCTTGACGCCCTGAATTGGCGTCGTGACGCCCGCAACCCAGAAAGTGCCGTCGCCGGGGAGAGGGAACGGCGGATGCGCGACCGTTCCCAGCGACAGCGCCGCTGCGGCCGACGTGCCCGTCCTGATCTCGTAAAGGATCGGCCGCCATTCGGTGCTGAACCCGCTCGTCAGCTCGTCCCACCAAAGTTCAATAAAACCGGATTGCGCGTTGAAGACGGTGCGCAGGTTCGCGACCTGCGGCAGGCTCGAGGCGAGCGCGGTGCCCTGGATCACGTAGGTGTAGGGTTGGACGTTCGCGAGGCTCTGGATCCCTCCCTCGAAGATGTTGAAGCTCTGGAATTTGAGGTAGATCGTCTTGCCGATCTGCGACGGGTTGAACGGGAACTTGAACACCTCGTTGTCGAGGCGCAGGAACGTGCCGCCCGCAAAGTGCGCGGAAATTTGCGTGCCATACGCGGCGCGCACGAGATAGGAGAGGCTGTAGTTGTACTGAGAGGCAAGCGTCGCCGTCTCATAGCTCATGATCTCGGTATCGATCAGGAACGCGTTGTTCAGGTTGGTCGCGTCGGCGATCGTGCCGCTGCTCAGGAGCGAGAAGCTCGCCGAGAGATCGACCGAGACGGTATTAACCGCGTCGATCGTCTGCCCCGTGACATTCGCGCTGACCGCCGCGGTGCCCGCCGTCAGCTTGCCCATGCGCGAGCGGCCCTGCTGAATGCCGATACGCGAATAGTTTACGCCGTCGTTGCTGAACCAGACGACCGCGCCGCCCCAGTTCTGATTCGCCCCCGAGATGCCTGCCCAGACGAAGAAGCCATTTCCGAGTTCGGCGGGGGGCTCGAAGATGATCGGCGCGTTCACCGAGCCCGGATCAACGTCATAGTTGATCTGGTAACCCTGGCTCGCCTGCTGCCCATAGATCGGGGCCGACAGCGTGAGCGGGTACTCCTCGGCCGTGATCGTCAGCGAGCCGTCATCGTTCTCGCGGAACTCAGTGACGCGCACCGCCTGCCGGTTGAGCCCCTGGCCGGGATTCGTGACGGTGCACACCATCATCAACTCGAGGATGAGCATGAAGTGGCGGCCGACCGTCCACTGAAACGTGCGGGCGATCTGCTCGCGCGCGAGCTGGAGCGACGCCGATTGCTGGGCCGCAGCGGCGAGGCAAAAGAAATGATGTGGCCGCACCTCGCTGGGGCGCATGCGCCCGAATTGGACGATCGAGGCCTCGTCCTTCCGCTCAATCAGGACCGGATTGTAGTTGTTCGCGCGGTCGAGATATTCCACGCGAACGTTGTTCAGCATGTCGTCGCGTGACTTGCGGACGATCGCCACCGGATCATTTTGCTTGCCATGCCCATGCCCCATCGTCGCGCGGTTGGGCAAGAAGTCATCAATCGTGAAATCGTAGACCGAGACCGTGCTAGGCAAATAACTCGCCGTCGCCGCGTAGGCGTAGGTGATGTTGATGCCCTGAGCGACATCGAGCGGGTTGAAGTAATACTTTCCGTTGCCGCCGTAATAGTATTGCCCTTGCGCCGGGGTTCCCCACGGCGACGCGCCGGTGGGCGCGAGAACCGTGACCTTGGTAAACGGAATCGCGTTCGTATAAGTGACGCCCAGATCGCCCGCGAACGTCGCGAAGTTCTGAACCTGGATCAGCGGGTTGATCTGGCCCGCGTTCGTGTTGACGAGCGGGACCTGATGCGCCTCGGTGACCTGAACGACCTGTCCTGCCGTTTGCGACGCATCGCCGTAGGGAACGAAGGTAAGCAAGCCGTCTTGCCAGCACGGCGCAACGTTCGTCGCCTTGCAGATGTCATCCAGCATGCTCGACGCGGTAACACCTGATACGACAACCGGCGATACCAGGAGCCCGAAGCATTGCGCGTAGTTGCTGTAAAGGGTCGTATCCCCAAGCCGTGAACTTGGAAAGCCGACGCCGCGAAAGGAGTCGGTGAGGAACTTCGAAATGCACACGGAGGGGTCGCCGTCGAGTTGCCCGTTGATGCCGCTATTAGTCGAGCGCACCTCGAGCGTGATCTGCGGCAGCGTCGGCGACGGCCCGAGCGGAAAGTTCTCGAAGCCGATGTAACAGGTCCCGCGATACGCGATCTCGCGCAGCGCGCCGAACGGGAGCGCGGCGATGAGCCCATACCCACCGATGTTCAACGTGCCGCTCGCGGCTGCAATCAGGTAACCCCAGATCGGCTGCGCGTAATCCCCCAGGAACGCCTCGAAGCTAACAGTTGCGTTCTGGCCTCCGTTGCCCGCACCCGGGATGTTGACCTTGCCAATCAGGTGATCGGGGCCGACGCCCGAGGTCCCGGTGATCTTCGTAAAGATCGGCGAGCCGTTGATGTAGATCTGGCCAGTGTTCTCGACGTCGGGCCCCTCGCAGATTCCGCCGACGAAACTGACTGAATAAAAATACTGACCGCCGCTGCCCTTCGTGCCGCCACTGCCGACGCCGCCCTTGCCCCCGGGCGTGACCGCTGGCGCAGCGAGCAGATCAAAGTAGTCGATCAGGTTGAGCGCGAGGCGCTGCTGCCCTCCCAGGAGCCACGGAATCGGGATGCCTTGCAGCGCCGTGGAAATGCGCAGCGCAGTCGCTGGTGGTGCCGATGGGCCGTTGGGCCCGAAGATACCCGAGATAACGCGCGCCATGTTAGCGCCACCGCGAGAAGAATTTGACGCCCTCGACCGGCGCACCCAGATGCACCGCCGTGCCGAATCCGGGTCGCACTAGCCGCGCGGCATGATGCGCGTGGATGATGTTGGGCCAGCCTGGGGCGACGACGATTGCCCCGTGCGCGAAGCACTTGCCGATCCTGTAGAGCACCACGTCGCCCGTGCGCACGTCGGCCAGCTCGATCTCGCGCGCGAACTTCGTCACCCAGCCGAGGAAACGTTCATCACTCTGGTGCAAGAAGAATTGAGGGGAGTAATAGGGTATATCAAAGGGCTCAAGCACACCAGCTTCAACAAAAACGCCACGTAGCAGTTGCGCACAATCAGCCCCGTGCCCCTTAACGCAAGCGTTGTCGTGGAAAGGCGTCCCGATCCATTCGCGCGCAACCCGGTCAACCGCCTCTCGCTCCTTTTTCTCATTCTCGTGCATTAGCCCGCTCTCGTCGTGTCTGATGGCCAAGGCGGGCCGCATCGCTTCGTTGTTCAGGGGTTAGCTTTGCACGACCACGATGTGCAATTGCGCTGCGTTCTTCAGGAGACTTGGTTGCCCACCACGCCTTCCTTTGCTTAGAACCTCGCCCCAACATCGCCGCCCGCAACTTCATTTTTGTTTCTGCGGACATTGCAACCCCCCTTCCTTTACCGAGCATGCTTAGCCGTTTCTTTTGTCTCGTTTCGACGCTCATTGGCGGGCGCGCCAATGCAACAAGAGACAACTTTGTGCGATGCTCTGGAGACTTTTTCTTACCCTTGAGCGCCGCCGACACTTTCGCGCACAGTTCTGCCGAGCGTTTGACGCCCGTTCGCAGTTCTTTCGTTCTTTGAATGGCTAGCGGACTTGGTTTGCGACCTTTGCGCTTCGCACTCATCGCAGCGCGCGCCGCTTCGGTATGCCTGCGACCAAGCGCCCCTTCACCCCCGTCTGTCAGGTTTGTAAGATCAGCGCCAGCAAATCTAAAATAGGCGATCCACTTTCGCTCGATTCGTCCCCATTCGCCAGACCCGACCTCAATGATGGCCATGCCGGGTCGCAATCCGTTGTCAACTAAGCTTTTGATCCAATGATCGCGACGCTGATGACCAGCAAGTCGCGAGGGTTTTAAATGATCGCGAAATCGCACCTTGGGGTTAATTGTCCACCCCAAATAACGAACCGCCCCATTACGGGGATCGTACAAAACATAGATAAACCACGGCCTTTCAGCTTCCTCCTGAGGCGTCATCAGCGAAAGCCTCCATGACCATTTCTTCGAGCACGCGCTCGGCCGCGTCGCCGATCTCCTTCACAAGCCCGACTTGGTTCGGGAGTGCAAGCGAAAGGATCTGGGCCGACCATAATTGCACGTGGCTCGTCAGCCGCGCGTGGAGCCCGACGCGATCCGCCTCGCTCATGCCATCGACGTGCTTGTGCAACAATTCGATCAGCACCGCCGTGCTCGCGAGCGTAATACCGTCCTGGGTGCTGCGCTTGAGGTCGGGGATCTTCCGCATGTTAGCTCGCTTTCATGACGCCGCTTCGGGGTTGGGTATCCATGGGAAGCCCCCGAACTGGGCCGCATTGTTGAACGCCTGACAAGTCAGGTACTGCTTATCACACCCTGGATAGGCCGTGAAACTGTCGCCGATCGCCAGCGGGAACGGCAGTGGGTTGATGAGGCTGAGCGTGAACGCGCCGTCCCAGTTGACGATGAAGGCGCGCCGTCCCTGGTTCATCCCGCTGGTCATCAGGACCTTGCCCAGCACATAGGTTCGCGACCCTTGTGGGACAGCGAGCCCTTGCCCAATGATCGTCGCCTGGGTGCTGCCCGGGGCCACGATCGCGTTCACGCCGAACGACGCCTCTTGCATGTTGCCGTTGGCGTTGCACCCCGCGTCAAACAGGGTATGGCGACACTGCGCCTGCCAAAAGTTCCGCGGCATCTGGTACGAGAACAGCGAGCGATAATCTTCGACCTTGATCGAGACGGCCGTCGTGCTGCAATCGACCTCGGCAACGCGACCGGCGAACACCGTCTTGGACGAGACGCACGCAACGCCAGCGGGAGGGATCGGCCACGTCGGGGCGGCGCTGAAGTAGGCGCGGTCAACC
>SCTM01000194.1 GCA_004297485.1 Rhodospirillaceae bacterium | reverse complement strand
GGAATGCGAGCATCGTGTCGGAAATCGTCAAGTGGGGCGATACGACTCTTGTGGCTACGGGTATTGGCGCCTATATCGCCAGGGCCTCGGCCGCGAGCGACATGCCGCGCGTGGTGCTGGGCAGCGCCGTCCTTTGCGTATTTGTCACGTTCCTCAATCGCGTTCTGTGGCGTAGGCTTTATGCCTGGGCCGAGGAACGCGTGCGGCTTGGGTGAAGGAAGAGATCATGGCTCCCGACACGACTGTCCCGCCCGAGGATCCCATGGTGCTCCGCGGAATCGTCAAATCCTACGGCGCCTTGGCGTCATCACCGCTGATCCTCGACGGCATCGATCTGACTTTGCACGATGGGCAGATTCTGGCGATCCTCGGACAATCGGGCTGCGGCAAGTCCACGCTGTTGAGAATTATCGCCGGCTTGATTCCGCCAAGTCGTGGTTCGGCGCTGTATCGCGGTCATCAGATTCAAGGACCGACGGCTGGGATTGCCATGGTGTTCCAAAGCTTCGCGTTGTTTCCCTGGTTGACAGTCATGGAGAACGTTGCTTTCGGATTGGAGGCGCAGGGTGTCGGCGCCGTCGAACGCCGCGCGCGATCCATGAAGGCGATCGAACTCATCGGGCTCGACGGATACGAGAACGCCTATCCGAAAGAGTTGTCCGGCGGAATGCGCCAGCGGGTGGGATTTGCCCGCGCTCTGGTGGTCGATCCCGATATTCTGCTTTTGGACGAACCGTTCTCGGCACTCGATGTGCTTACCGCTGAAAACCTGCGGGGCGATTTGATCGACTTGTGGAACGATCGGCGTATTCCCACGCGCGCCATCGTTTTCGTGTCCCATAACATTCAGGAAGCCGTTGAGGTCTCCGATCGGATCATCGTTCTATCAAGTCATCCTGGGCGTGTGCGCGCGGATATGCAGATCACGCTGCCTCACCCACGCAATCCGGACTCGGAGGAGTTCAAGACGGTCGTCGACAACATCTACCGCGAGTTGGCCGTCGGCGTTGCGCGCGCTCATGGACTCGCTGCGCGCGCCGATGCGCCGATCGGAATCGCCCATCGTCTTCCCCAGGCCGGCATTCAGCCGCTACTGGGACTTATCGACGCGATCGACTCAACGCCGTTCAACGGCAAGGCCGATCTTGCGGATGTGGCGGAAAGCGAATCTCTGGAGATGGACCAGCTGCTGCAACTGGTCGAAGGATTGCAGCTGTTGGGGTTTGCGACCATCACGGACATGACCGTCGCGCTCAATGCAGCGGCGCGGGGATTTCATGATGCCGAGATTCCTGACCGCAAGCGGATATTCGGCGAACATCTGGTGCGCCATGTGCCGTTGATCCGCCACATCCGGCACGTGCTGACAAGCCGGGCGGATCACACGGCGCCGGAAACCCGCTTCTTGGCCGAACTTCAGGATCATCTACCGTCGGACCAGTCGCAGGCGATTCTCGACACCGCCATCAACTGGGCACGTTTTTCGGAATTGTTCTCGTACGATTACGATACGGGGATGCTGAGTCTCGATCCGCCGGAGACTTGAACGATGTCATCGCAGCGCAAACAAAAACGGCGGCGATAATATCGCCGCCGTCTTGCTGTCTACACTATTCGCGGTAATTACTTCCGGCTCTTGATCGGCTTGAACTTGCGCTTGGGCGACCCGGTGTAGAGCTGCCGGGGCCGGCCGATTTTCTGCTGCGGATCTTCGTTCATCTCGTTCCACTGTGCGATCCAGCCTGTGGTGCGCGCGAGCGCGAACAAGGCGGTGAACATGGTGACCGGAATGCCCATGGCCTCAAAGATGATGCCCGAGTAGAAATCCACGTTTGGATAGAGTTTCTTCTCGATGAAGTACTCATCCTCAAGGGCGATCTTCTCCAGCTCGATGGCAATGTCGAGAAGGGGGTTGTTCTTGATGCCAAGCTCCTTCAGCACTTCGCTGCAGGTGCGGGACATGATACGCGCCCGCGGGTCATAGTTTTTATAGACCCGGTGACCAAATCCCATGAGGCGGAAGTTATCGTTCTTGTCCTTCGCCCGTTTCACGAACTCAGGGATGTTCTTCTTGTTGCCGATCTGTTTCAGCATGTTCAACACGGCTTCGTTGGCACCGCCGTGCGCGGGCCCCCATAGCGACGCGATGCCGGCGGCGATGCAGGCGAACGGATTTGCGCCCGACGATCCGGCGAGGCGGACGGTCGATGTGGACGCATTCTGTTCGTGATCGGCGTGCAGGATCAGAATGCGATCCATGGCTTTTGCGAGGATCGGATTGACCTCGTAGTCCTCACACGGTGTCGCGAACATCATGTAGAGGAAGTTCTCGGCGTAACCCAGATCGTTGCGCGGATAGATGAACGGCTGGCCGAGGGAATACTTGTAGGCCCAGGCGGCGATCGTCGGCATCTTGGCGATCAACCGATAGGATGAAATTCTACGGTGCTCCGGGTTCGTGATGTCGAGGCTGTCGTGATAGAACGCCGACAACGCGCCGGCCACGCCGCACATGACCGCCATGGGATGGGCGTCGCGGCGGAACCCCGAGAAGAAGCTGTGCAGTTGCTCGTGGAGCATGGTGTGGTAGGTGATGTCGCGCTGGAACTTTTTCTTCTCGACTGCATTCGGCAGTTCGCCGTTCAGGAGGAGATAGGCGACTTCTTCAAAGTTGCAGTTCTCCGCCAACTCCTCGATGGGATAGCCACGGTGAAGCAGCACGCCCTTGTCGCCGTCGATGAAGGTGATTTTGGATTCGCACGAGCCGGTTGAAGTAAAACCGGGATCATAGGTGAACATGTCTGTTTCCGCGTAAAATTTGCGGATATCGACCACATCCGGACCGACGGTGCCGCTCATGACCGGGAAGGTCCAAGTCTTGCCGCTCGCGTTGTCCTTGACGGTGATGGTTTTTGCCACGGTATGCGCCTTTCTTGTCTAAGCGAACGTACCCCTTTCGACCCCCAAAAGGTCGCAGTACTGCATTGCTTATAGTACGCCAAGCGCTTGAGAATCAACGCTATCCGGGACAGCGTGGTCGAATGTGCGGCAATGGGCAAATAGTCACCACGCCTGGGCGACTTTCAGCTGCCGGCCACATCCTTCAGGCGGCCAAGACACTCAGGTTGGCCAAGAATCTCCATTGCCTCAAAGAGTGGCGGCGAGACGGTCGAGCCAACCACGGCGGCGCGCAACGGCTGAGCGACCTGGCCCAGCTTCTGGCCGCGGCTCTCGGCCGTGGTCCGTGCCCAGGCTTCCAGCGCGGCGGCGGACCAGTCGCCGTGGGTTTCAAGAGACGGGAGGACAGCCGCGATCGCTTCCAGGCCGCCGTCGGCAAGACTTTTCCTTGCTGCGGTATCGAGGGGGATCGGCCGGGGCCTGACGTAGAACATGGCTATTTCGGCCAGTTCCACCAGGGTCTTTGCACGTGTTTTAAGACCCGGCATGCCCCGTACCAGACGCGTCGTTGCGAGGTCGTTCAAGGGACCGCCGAGGGTGGATTGCAGGGCCGGAGAAATGAGGCTCACGAGCCGGGCGTCGTCGGTCTGCCGGATATAATGAGCGTTGAGGCTACTCATCTTGGCGAAGTCGAGCCGGGCGGGGCCGCGATTGATATCGGTGACGTCGAACCAAGCAATGGCTTGTGCATCGGTAAAGATTTCATCGTCCCCATGGGCCCAGCCAAGCCGAACGAGATAATTCCGCATGGCTTCCGGGAGGAAACCCATGTCGCGATAGGCCTCGATCCCCAGGGCGCCATGACGCTTGGACAGCTTGGCACCATCCGGCCCATGGATGAGCGGGATGTGGCCGAAGGCCGGCGCCATCGCGCCGAGGGCATCAAATAACTGCAACTGGCGGAATGCATTGGTGAGATGGTCGTCGCCGCGAATGACGTGCGTGATGTTCATGTCGATGTCATCCACCACGACCGAAAGCATATAGGTGGGGGTGCCATCGGACCGCAGCAGGATCATGTCGTCCAGCTGCGTGTTGGCGACGCGGACCTCGCCTTGGACTAAGTCCTGAAGCACGGTCTCGCCGTCCTGCGCGGCCTTGAGGCGGACCACGGGCTTCACACCGGGCGGGGCTTCCGCCGGATCGCGATTCCGCCACCGGCCGTCATAGCGCGTGGGCAGGCCCTTGGCCTTCTGTTCTTCCCGTAAGGCCGTGAGTTCCTCCGGCGTGCTGTAGCAATGATAGGCCTTGCCGGCGGCGAGCAGCTGTTCGGCGGCCTGCCGGTGGCGATCGGCACGGGCTGACTGAAATACCGGCTCGCCGTCCCAATTGAGTCCCAGCCATGTGAGACCGGCGAAGATCGCGTCGATCGCCGCCTGGGTCGAACGGGCGCGATCCGTATCCTCGATCCGCAGCAGGAATTTCCCGCCGGTGTGTTTGGCATAAAGCCAATTGAATAATGCCGTGCGCGCGCCACCGATATGGAGGTAGCCGGTGGGACTGGGCGCGAAACGGGTAATGACGGGTGAGGGGGATGTCATGGCGCACTGGGAAAACGGGTCGCCTTACGGCGGGGGCGATGTGTAACACATCCCGGGGAACCGTCCACTATCCCCTGCAATCCGGCTGATTTCCGCGATGAGAATGTTAAAGTCGGTGTCCGCGTCATGAAATGTGGGTGTCCATGGCCGACAGCACCGCAGAGTCCTCGTTAGGGTCTTGGACCAAAGGACCGCGCGCCGCCATAGGACGCGTGCGAACCCAATATGGCCCGGTTCTAGGGAACCTGCGGGCCGTCATCTCCGGCGCCATTGCCGAGCAGGCGCCACGGGCATTTGTCTGGAGCGTGGTCGGCTTTGCCGCCGGCATCGTCCTGTTTTTCTCATGGATGACCGATCCTCCCCGAGGGCTCGGGCCGGTAATCGCGGGCATAGGCGCGGGACTACTCTGGCTTGGGCGGTATTCACCACGGGTCAAATTCACCGGCATGAATTTCGTCGGCACAGCGTTGATTGTCATCGGCGCCGGGCATGGGGCGGCGGAGTTACGCACCGCCCATGTGGCTACACCGTTGCTTACACGGATGATGCCCGCGACCGAGATTCATGGGCGGGTCGGCGAGGCTGAAATTCATCCGGCGTCTGGGCGCGTGCTGCTGGAGGATCTTTCCATCGCGGCATTGGCGCCAGAGGCGACGCCGGTGCGTCTGCGACTGACTCTGCCGGCGACGAGCGGGCTACCCCGCGTCGGCGA
>SCTM01000193.1 GCA_004297485.1 Rhodospirillaceae bacterium | reverse complement strand
CGCCGGACAGCTTGGTCGAATCGACCAGATCACAAAACATGACGGTGACTTGCCTGCGTTCCGCTTCACGCGGTTCGGGCGCTAGGTCAGCGCGAGGCGAAACTGAAGTACTCGGATCGGCGGGAAGCGTCGGTACAGACGCCTTACCAGCGAGAGTCGCGATGGCCTTCAGCAACCGGCGGCGCTGACCGAGGGACAGACCGATCCGCTCGAGATCCTGGTCCGTGAGGTCCGGCAAAACATCAACGTCGATGTCGTTCTCGCAAAGAACCGGAGCAAGTCCGTCGAGATCGTGCTGGTTGAGCCATGCGCGTAAATCTGCCATAAGATGAGCTTAGACGGGCGGAAATTGCCCTGCCAGGGCTATTTGGCCAAGAGCGGTCGGCGGGCTGTGACTGCCGCTCAAGAGGGGGAGGTATGGGCCGTCGCATCTCAACCGTGGGTGCCGTCGTGGCATGTCGCGCGCTGTTGGCCGTCCTGGTGGCGGCCACCGTGCCGCCCGCCGGCCCAGTTCACGCGGCACAAGCCGTCGCCGATCAAAGTGACGAGATCAAAGTCACGGCCCGCCGCCGCGTGGAGGCCCTGAACGACGTGCCGATTTCCATGAGCGTTCTCTCGGCAAGCGACGTCGAGTTGCGCGACGTATCCGGCATCAACGCCCTGGAACGCATGACGCCAAACCTCATATTGGACATCTTCTCGGCCACAACCATGTCGATCCGGGGCATCACTCAGCAGAGCGCGTTTGTGAATGGCGATCCAGTCGTTGGTCTGTATGTCGACGACGTCTTCATCTCCCGCCCGGCCGGCGCGATCCTCGATATCCTTGACCTGGATCACGTCGAAGTCCTGCGCGGTCCGCAAGGCACTTTCTACGGGCGCAATACCCTCGGCGGCGCCATAAAATACGTAACCCGCAAAATCCAATCAGCGCCCTACCTCAAGCTGCGTGTCGAAGGCGGTATGTACGATGAGCACAACTTCATCGTCTCCGGGTCCACCCCCGTCACCGACACCCTGAGTATCAGCGGCGGGTTTGCTTACTATAAGCATGACGGATTTGGCACGAATCATTTCACCAGCGCGCCGCGGAATAATAGGGATACTCTCACCGGCCGCGCGACGGTCGAGTGGCAGCCGACGCCCGATCTATTCTTCCGTGCGTCCTACGACCGCCTCACCGACAAATCCAATCTCAAAACTTTACACCGGGAAACGGTCGAGCCGAATACCGGGCAAGCGGTCTATGCGAATAAATACGATACCAATTCCGAGCTTGGCGATTACAGCAAGATCGTCACAGAAGGCAGTAGCTTGCTGGGACAATGGACGACGAGCGACCAGATAACCTTGAAGACGATTACGGCATTTCGCCGTAATCATATCGATTCTTCCGGTCTCGATTTCGACGGCACGCCGCAACCCATATTCGAAATTGCAACCTACGGCGGGCCATCGCAAAGCAATCACCAATTCTCCGAGGAGCTTCAAGCGCAATTCCAGACTTACCGTTTGCAGGGCGTTGCTGGCCTCTACTACGTGCGGGCCACGGGTCGCGGGGCGTTTGACACCATTCTCGGCCGCATTATCAGCCCCGCCCCAATCGTTCCGGTAATAACGCCGTTCACGGCCTTGACCCAGAACGTTGGCGGCGTTTTCGGGACCAAAAGCTTTGCCGCGTACGGGGATGTGAACGTCAACATCACCGATAGACTGACAGCCTCGGCCGGCGGCCGTTGGACCGAGGATAAAAGATCCGGCGCTCTAACTAACACGTTCTACGCGTTCGCGATCGGAAGTCCCCTGCAGCATCCTTACGCACCGCCCTTTCCAATCGCACCCATCGTGTATAGCAACTATACGAACCAGGTGACCTTCAAGGTATTCACCCCGCGCGCCAGCCTCACCTATAAACTCGCGCCCAATCTCAATACCTATGCGGCTTACGCCAAGGGCTTTACATCGGGCGGTTTCGACATAAACGGCAGTGCGTTACAAATGCCTGCGGTGGTGAATGGATTTGGGCCTGAGCGGGTTGACTCCTACGAGATCGGCCTGAAAGGCTCGCTGCTGGATCAACGCATAAACTTCAGCGCTGCGCTGTTCGACGCCGAGTACGGCGACCTGCAATACGCGGTCCAGGTTCCAAGCGCCGGGCCACCCCCGGTCTCGCTGGGGGGCTTCCTTGGCAAGGGCGTGTCAGCCACAATCCGCGGCGGCGAACTGGAAGGTGCGGCGCTTTTGGCAAAAGAATGGACGCTCAATGCCACGTTGGGTTACGCCAACGCGAAGTTTGATCGGTACGTTAACTTCGTGCCGAACGGCGCGGGCGGCTTCGTTGCCAACGACCAGTCCGGCCAGCTTGGGTTAGGGAAGGCGCCAAAATGGAACGGTTCCGTCGTTCTGACCTGGGCGCACGACTTGGATGGCGGCCTCGGCAATCTGACTGTGGACGCCGCCATGAATTTCCGGAGCATGACGCATTTTTTCCAAACACCGGAGCCCCTGATAGATCAGCCAGCTTATCAGCTGTACGACGCCGATTTGGTTTGGACGTCCGAAAACGACCGTTGGCGCTTTGCCCTCCGCGGCCGCAACCTCGGCGACAAACGCTATCGCACCGACGGCAGCGTCAACCACGGCGCTACCTTTGGAGACTCCGTCGCTGCGTTCTACGGGCCACCGCGCACGGTGAAAGCGAGCGTCGAGTTTCGTTACTGAGGCGCAATCACTTTTCTAGCCCTGCCAAACGATAGCCTCATCGGGTTAGAGCAAATTGGCTCCTCCAAACGCCCATTCACCGAGAACTCCCGGCGTGAGATCGTTGCTGGCGCGACGCGATACGGCTCGACCAGGATGTCCACGCCAAGTAACCCGCTACCAACTAGACGTATAAGTATTTGAATTATTTGTATAAATGGTAGCGGGGGAGCGTGTTGGGCTATGCCCACCGCCGACGTTTACGGTGCGGTTTCCGTTGTAAAATCATCGACATCTGTACCTCTGCGGCCGGACAAGCCCGTTATCTTGACGGTTAATGTCAATTATAATATTTATACCCATGAGAAATTATGGAGCACCTGATGCTGACTCTCAAGCTTAGAGCGGTGGGAACGTCCACGGGCGTGGTTCTTCCGAAGGAGATGCTTGCACATTTGCATGCCAAGCAGGGTGCGGTGCTGTACGCCGTCGAAACGCCAGCGGGATATACGCTCACGACGCTTGATCCGCAGATCAAGAAACAAGTCGAGGCTGGCGAAGCGTTGATGGATCGCTATCGCGATGTCTTCGCCGCACTGGCGAAATGAGGGAACCGGTCTGGATCGAAAAAGAGGCCCTGGTCCTCCTGCATGGCGCCAGCCTCGCGCGCTTTGGCGGCGTCGAAGGCATCCGTGACGAGGGGCTTTTGGATGCGGCTCTGGCCCGCCCCATCAACAAATTTCACTACGCACAATCGGATAATGAGCCGAGCGATCTGGCGGATTTGGCCGCGGCGTATGCTTTTGGCCTCGTGAAAAATCATCCCTTTGTCGACGGCAATAAACGCGCCGCATTTCTCGCGTGCGGCATTTTCCTCGCCGTCAACGGAAAGAACCTCGACGCGCCCGCCGCCGAAACGGTGGCGGCAGTCATGGCTTTAGCCGACGGCTCCGTGAACGAACGCGAATTCGCGCTGTGGATACGGCGGCATTGGTAGGAGTCAATGTTGCGTTGAAAGAATAAGTCCGCATGCGAATAAAATCGGTGGCGGAGGAGCGTGGTGGACTATGCCCACCGCCAACGTTTACGGTGCAGTTTCCGCTTTGGGTTTGAATCAGCGGCGTCGCAGAAGAGAACAAATTTAATTTTGAGATGGAGGTAGTCGATCAAGTCGACGAGCAAGAGATCGGTCTATCCGTCTCTTTAGAAACCAACCAAACATGAAGACCGCTGCGAATAAGCAATCATTGAATATTGCGGCTGCATATGCAGCCATCTCTTACCGACAAAAAAGTCGAGACAATAATAAGCAAGATGACGCTGCTCAAAATGTTTTGAAACAGCCAGCTTTGTGTCTCTCGACGCTTTGTAAGTCGCTCTCTCTCGTCCACAGACCGGTCCCATAATAGAACGCGGATTATAGTACCATTGGTAAGGATCGAACTCCTTTTGATCCTGAAAACTAAAACTGCCTAGTCAGGGTGTCGCGGAATCGGTAGCAGATGACCAAAAATCATCCCGACACAACCCATTGAAAATAATATAATTTTTGAGAAATGGTAGCGGGAGAGGGACTCGAACCCCCGACCCCAGGATTATGATTCCCGTGCTCTAACCAGCTGAGCTACCCCGCCAAGAGGGAGGCAGTTTTTAGGACCCGCAGGGCACAAAGTCAAACGCTAGCCACAGCTTGCCGGCCGCGCTGGTTGTGGGGCCGTTCCCGTTCCGGCCGTTCGATCCAGCCGCCGCCCAGCACCCGCTCGCCGTCATAGATCACACAGGCCTGTCCGGGGGTCACGGCACCTTCCGGCGCGGCAAGAACCACCAGCAGGTGGTCGGCGACGCCGCCGGGAAAAATCTGGGCCGGCACAGGCGGCTGGGTATTGCGCAGTTTTACCCTCGCCGCGAGGCCCTCGGCCGGCGGCCCCTCACCCCCCCCAAGCCAGTTCACGCCGCGTACGGAAAATGAATTGCGAAGAAGTGCCTGTTTGGGCCCGACCACAACCCGCGCCGCCTCCGGCTCAAGGCGCACCACATAGAGCGGCTCGACCTCGCCGCCGACGCCCAGGCCACGACGCTGACCGACGGTGAAATGAATGATGCCGTCGTGACGGCCGAGCACGCGCCCGTCCATGTGAACGATGTCACCGGCGATCGCGGCATGCGGCCGAAGTTTGGCGATCACGTCGGCATAGCTGCCGTTGGGCACAAAGCAGATATCCTGGCTGTCGGGCTTGTCGGCCACATGCAGGCCGAGCTTCATGCCCAGGGCACGCGTTTCGGCCTTGGTCAGATCGCCGAGGGGAAACCGCAGCATGTCCAGTTGCGCAGGCGTGGTCGCGAACAGAAAGTAACTCTGGTCGCGATCGGTATCGACGGCCCGGTGCAACTCGGAGCCATGGTCGCCTTGAACCCTGCGCACATAATGTCCGGTGGCCAACGCATCGGCGTCCAGGTCCGTTGCCGCTTTCAGAAGGTCCCGGAACTTCACCGTTTGATTACACAGAATGCAGGGAACAGGCGTTTCACCGGCAATATAGGCGTCGGCGAACCGCTCCATCACATCGCTTTTGAAAGTGCCTTCGTAATCGACGACGTAATGGGGAATGCCGATGCGGTCGGCGACCCGGCGCGCGTCATAAATATCCTGACCGGCACAGCAGGCCTTGGACTTGGATGTGGCCGCGCCGTGATCGTAAAGCTGCATGGTCATGCCGACCACGTCATAGCCATCGGCTTTGAGCATGGCCGCGGTGACGGAACTATCGACACCGCCGGACATGGCGACCACAACTCGTGTTGCCGCGGGGGCTTTAGCAAAACCGAGCGAATTAAGAAGCGCGGCCATGGGTTGCCATCACTCCATCATGTTGCGCGTGGCCTGGGGCAGGATCACGGTCAGGCCATCGATCTCCGGCTTGATCGCGATCTGACAGGCAAGACGCGAGTGTCCAGTGACGCCATAGGTGAGATCGAGCATGTCCTCCTCGTTGGCGCTGGGTGGCGGCAACCGTCCGTACCATTCTTCGGCGACGATGACGTGGCAGGTGGAGCAGGCCATGACGCCCTCGCACGTGCCTTCCATATCGAGGTCGGCTGCCTGTGCCGCACGCATAAGGGACAAGCCCTGGGTGGCATTAACCTCCCGGCTCCGACCGTCCCGTTTGATGAAAACCACTTTGACCATGATATGCCTACGTCGTTACGCGCCGCTTCCTATCAGGCTGCGCGGAGTACCGCCAGCCTGAGCACGCTTGCGCGCCACCTGCTCAAAAACAGCCTTAAAGCGGTCCAATTCCTCCGCCGTCGTATCCCAGCCGAGGCTGACGCGGATAGCGCAACCGGCCAGGTCCGGCGCGACGCCCATGGCCAGAAGGACATGAGATGGAGATATCTTGCCCGATGAACAGGCCGCGCCAGCGCTGACGGCGATATGCGCAAGATCGAGGGCCATGATCTGGGTCTCGCTGCTCACGCCGGGAAGCGCCATGCATAGGGTGTTCGGCAGACGCGGACCGTCGGCGCCAAAAAGCTGCAAGGCCGGCACCCGCGTCCGCAAGTCGCGTTCCAGATGATCGCGGAGCGCGGCAATGCGCGGTGCCATCGCAACAATGTCGGCTATCTCCCTGAGCACGGCGCCAAAAGCCGCAATGCCCAAGGTATTTTCCGTCCCCGCCCGCCGACGCCGTTCCTGCCCCCCGCCCACGCTCTGGGCGGCGGCCTCCAGGCCCGGACGTAAAACCAGGGCGCCGATGCCCTTCGCCGCGCCGATCTTATGGCCCGAAAGAGCCATGGAATCGACGCCAAGCACAGCCATATCAAGCGGCATCTTTCCCAAGGCTTGAACAGCATCGCAATGGACCAACGCCCCGTGCCGCCGCGCGATTGCGACAACTTCGGCCAAGGGCTGAATAACGCCGGTCTCATTGTTCGCGGCCATCACCGCCAGCAGGACCGGTCCGGGACGGACCGCGAGAGCCGCATCCAAGGCCGCCAGATTGATGACACCCGCCGCATCGACAGGAACGTGATCTTCCGCCGTCACATGGGCAAGTACCGAGGGATGTTCCACAGCCGAGGCGAGGATGCTGCGAATTCCGGCAAGGCCATGTAGCGCCAAAGCATTCGCCTCGGTGGCCCCGGATGTGAAAATCACCTGGGCCGGATTGGCGCCGACAGCCACGGCCAATGCCTCGCGGGCGTCTTCCACCAGGGCCCTCGCATCCCGTCCGGAGCGGTGGACCGATGACGGATTGCCGTAGCGATCCATGGCCTGGGCAATGGCCGCCCGCGCCGACGGGCGGACAGGCGCCGTGGCGTTGGTGTCCAGATAGACGATTTCCGGGCCGGACGAGGTTTCCATGGGCGCGCTTCTATCACGGCTGAGAATAGCTTTCAGCAATGCCTTCTATATCATTGTTATAGCGTTATTTTTTACCTTCCATCCGCCGTGCTATGGAGGTGGGTGACTTTTTCAGCTTTGCAACAAGCCAGTCGTTACCCTACATAGGGCTACCAGCTTACCGGCCGCGCCGTTTCGGCTGCCGTCGCCGAAGCTCTCAGATCACAAAGGATACACGATGCCCGAAGTCATCTTTGCCGGCCCTGAAGGCCGCTTGGAAGGCCGCTATCACCATAGCGAAACCCCGCGGGCGCCAATCGCGATCATCCTTCACCCGCACCCGCAGCATGGCGGGACGATGAACAATAAGGTTGTCTACAACCTGTACTATATATTTGTTCGCAAAGGGTTTTCCGTCCTACGTTTCAACTTCCGCGGGGTCGGACGGTCGCAAGGCGACTTCGACAACGGCATGGGCGAGTTGTCCGATGCGGCATCGGCCCTGGATTGGCTGCAGTCGGTGAATCCCAATGCTGCTTCCTGCTGGGCGGCCGGCTTCTCTTTCGGCGCCTGGATCAGCATGCAGCTGCTCATGCGCCGCCCGGAGATTGAGGGATTCGTCTCGGTCGCGCCGCCGGCCAACATGTACGACTTCACTTTTCTGGCCCCCTGCCCGTCCTCAGGCCTGATCATTCAGGGCACCGAGGACGACGTGGTTCCCGAGCCGGTGGTCGAGAAACTCGCCAACAAGCTCAAGCTCCAGAAGAACATCGTGATCGACTATCACTTGGTGAAGGGCGCCAACCACTTCTACAAGGATCACATGGACACCTTGGTCGGCGACGTCAGTACCTATCTCGACATGCGCATGAGCATGAGCGCCAGCCGCCGCAAAGCCGCCGGCTAGAGCTGATCCGGAGATTTAAGGCGCGACAATCCGCCCGCCCTTCAAGGGGCTGGCAACGCCTGTCGTGCCGGGAAACGTGATCGGCAATCCGCGCAGACAGCGTACCGCCAGATAAGCAAATCCCTGGGCTTCCAAGGCGTCGCCCTGCCAGCCCACTTCTTCCACCGCGACAACGTCAGCCCCCGTGCGACGGCGCAACTCAGCCATAAGAGTGGGATTGTGCCTGCCGCCGCCGGTCACCAGCAGGCGTCCGGCCCTGCGCGGACAGTGGGCAAGCCCCTCGGCGACAGCGGCCGCCGTGAAAGCCGTCAAGGTCGCGGCACCGTCTTCGGTCGATAGATGCGTCACCGGGGATACGTCGAAGGCATAGCGGTCGAGGGATTTCGGCGGTCGCGCGGCGAAATATACGTGGCTCATCAGTTGGGCGAGAACGCCTTCATCCACCCGCCCCGCCGCCGCGATAGCTCCGTCGCGATCCATGGAAAGGCCGAGACGCCTGGCCACCCAATCGTCGATCAGGCCATTGCCCGGCCCGGTATCAAAACCAAGAAGCTCAGGCGATTCTGCGCCAGGCGCGGCCCCAACCCAGGTCACATTGGCGACGCCACCGATGTTAAGAACCGCAAGGCCATCGCCGGTGCCAGCGGCAAGGGCCGCATGATAGGCCGGCAAAAGCGGCGCGCCCTGGCCGCCCGCGCGCACATCGTCACTGCGAAAATCAAAGGCCACGGGCAGACCAAGCGCCTTGGCAAGCCGCTCGCCATCCCCCATTTGCCAGGTCTCGCCCTCGGCGGGACGATGCCAAACGGTCTGGCCGTGAAACCCGACCAAATCCAGATCGCCCATGTCGCCGTCCAGATTCTCCATGAGCTGGCGTACCGCGACGGCATGAAGGTCCGTGAGTTCCGCCTCAAGGGCTTCCGCCGCGCCGCCCGCACGTTCAGGCGCGCTGGCCACGAATGCCGTCAAACGTGCACGGAACTGGGGCGCAAAGGGGATCGAAACCGCAGGTCCCGGCCGCACCATCTGGCCGCCGTCGGTCTCCAGATAGGCGGCATCGATGCCGTCCATGGAGGTTCCGCTCATGAGGCCGATAACTTTAAGCGGCCGTTCCGACTCCCGATTCAGGGTAATGTGTGCCATGGCGTTGCGTTGTCTCAATTGCGTGAGGTGTGCTAATGACCCGCGCGTTCACTCAAGGATCTATCATACCACGTCCCGCCTAGGCCTGAACGCAGTTTACAGAGAAACGAGCTTGCCATGACGCGCTATCGGTCCGACCTGATCCAGACTTTGGCGACGCGCGGATTCCTGCATCAGTGCACCGACCTCGAAGCCCTGGATGCAAAAGCCGCGACCGGCGTGGTCACCGGCTATATCGGGTTCGACGCGACCGCGGACTCCCTGCATGTGGGCAGCCTGCTGCCGATCATGATGCTGCGCTGGATGCAGAAAACCGGGCACCGGCCGATCGCCTTGATGGGCGGCGGCACCACCAAGGTTGGCGATCCATCCGGCAAAGAGGAAACGCGCAAGCTCCTGGACGACGCCACCATTGCCGGCAATATCGCGTCAATCCGAACGATCTTCGACCGTTTCCTGACCTTCGGCGGCGGCCCGCAAGACGCGATCATGGCCAACAACGCCGATTGGCTCGACGACCTGAAATATATTCCGTTTCTGCGGGAGGTGGGCAAGCACTTCACCATCAACCGCATGCTGACCATGGACAGCGTCAAGCTGCGCCTTGAGCGGGAGCAACCCCTCACCTTCCTCGAATTCAACTACATGATCCTCCAGGGCTACGACTTCGTCGAACTCTACAAGCGCCACGGCTGCACGCTGCAGCTCGGTGGCTCCGATCAATGGGGCAACATCGTCCAGGGCGTCGACCTGGGCCGACGGATTTCCGATGCACAATTGTTCGGCTTCACCAGCCCACTGATCACGACGACCTCGGGCGCCAAAATGGGCAAGACCGCCGCCGGTGCCGTCTGGCTCAAGGCCGAACGGGTGAGCCCCTATGCCTACTATCAGTATTGGCGCAACGTTGAGGACGGCGATGTCGGCCGTTTCCTCAAACTGTTCACCGAGTTGAATCTCGACGACATCGCTCGCCTCGAAGCCCTGCAAGATGCCGAGATCAACGAAGCCAAGAAGGTCCTGGCCTTTGAAGCAACGAAGATTCTCCACGGCGAAGCAGCCGCAGTGGAAGCAGCCGAAACCGCGCGCAAGACCTTCGAACAGGGCGGCGTTGGCGACGATCTGCCTACGATTGAAATTCCTGTCGCTGAACTTACGGCAGGTCTGCCCATCTGGGCGCTGCTTCATCGTGCCGGGTTGGCGGCCAGCAACAGTGAAGCAAGGCGCCTCGTACGCGGCGGCGGCGTCAAGCTCAACGACGATAAGGTCGACGACGAAGCTGCCGTGATCACGGACTCCGCCGCCACGAATGGTGTCATCAAACTCAGCGCGGGCAAGAAACGCATCGCGCTTGTGCGGGTTGTTGGCTGAAGCTACAGCCCCTCAATACGCAACGTTAAACTGAGCATGAGTGTGCTTTGGCTTTTCCGCCTCATTGATGGCGGCCACGGCCAAGTCTTCAGCTGAAATGGTGCTATTGCCTTTGGCATCCCTCAGAACGTGCCCATCGCCAATGCGGAACTTGCGCGTGCGTTTGCCCGATTTTATCTCTAACGGCGGCGTGAGATATGTCCACAATACATCCGTCACCGTCTGAAAATAGGTCAGCGCTTCAGTTTGTCCGAGCGGGCAGCCGACGCGAGACGCCGATGGCATCGTCGCGATCAATCGCTTGCCGCTCTCGTCTTCCAAGGCCGATGCATAGCCGATCCATATAATTCGGGGCGCCCAAGCGCCGACAACCCGAGACGCCGTCACCATGGAATTGGCGGCACTGGTCACGAAGCTCGCGTCGTCACTGCGCGTCGCGACAATGACGATATCCTCGGCGGCGATTTTTTGACCGACATCGTGGAGATCGGTGATATTGCCATTGAGGACCGTAAACTTTTTGTGGCGCTTTGTGATCTCTTCCGGCTTGTCCACAACCAGCGTGACCGTATGGCCCCGACGCAGGGCTTCGTCGGCCATGGCCAAGCCGACAATACCGTTATCTCCATAGATCATCAGCTTAAGAAGTTTCGTCGCCGGCTTTTTCGCCATCGCGAGATCAGGCGACGCAACGAGGCCCAGCGCGATGATCACTGCGGCGCAGAGACTGGCGAAGCGAAAAGCCAAGCTCCGGGCCATAGCGCTTATTTGGGTCCGGCGTCGGGGACCGGTCCTGGCAGGTTGGATGCCGGCGCCGCAGGCTCGTTCGGCGCAGACTCCGCGGGCACGTCTTGCGACGGGGCAGCCTTCGGGCGCGGTCCCCTAAAAATATCAAAGATATGCCGCAAGATCCCCGGGGTCAGCGCGGCCAACGGGTTCACGCTGGGCTGCGCCGTCGCCACGTCACCGCGGTATTGATAAGTCATCGCAAGCACGCCCCCGCCCTTCTCGGACCCTGTCAGCAAGTGACCGAGGAGAGGGATCGAACTGAGCGCGTTGTTGATGGTATAGGCCGGAATGATCGTTCCATCGAAGTCCATGATCGAGTCGGCAAAGCTGTAGGTTCCCTTGCCGGTCAGTCCAAGGCCGGAACCGAACATTTCGCCGTTATGAACAGTGATCATCGACTTCTTGTAAGTGAAGGGCACTCGAAGAAGTTTAAACGAGATTCCCTTGCCGCGCAGTTCGTCCACAATCCCACCGAGCGAAGCTACCGACAAAAGGCGCGCCAACACAGGCGCCTGTGTCACCTTAAGATTGGTGATCTCGGCTTTACCCTTCACCGACCCGTCGGGCAGCAATTCGCCATTTATGGTCAGGTTACCGCCGGCAAAATCGCTGAAAAGTCCCACAGCGCGCACCACGCCGCCGCCGTCGGTACTGGCTCCATGGAATAGGCGCTTGCCGTCCTGGGGATCGAGGATAAAGGTGAACGGCGCGGCGCCATCCACATTGCTTGCGAAATCCACATGCTCAATGCCGCCGACGCCTTGGCGGAATATCAAGCGCACATTGCGGAAATCCCCGTCCTTTGCCAGCCACATGCGATCGAAAGCCGCCTGTATCTCAAGCGGCGTCTTGGTCTTTGATGCATCCGCGTTTTCTCGAGCCTCATCGTGGCCGAGTTCACTCCAGAAGTAAGTCGAGTTGAACGCGGCACCACGGACTTTTAGGTGGTAGACGCCATCGTCGCCCAGGATTAACTCACCGGTAAAATGGCTGTCGCCCGCATCCCCCTTGGCAAGCACCAACGACTTGACCGCGCCGGTGTCCGTAAAACTTGCGGAACCGGAGATGTCGGCGACGTCTCCGGACGTGAGGTGAAATGCCGAGACCTGGGCAAGATGATTTTGCACCAATTTCGCCGTCACGGTTGCCTGTGCAGGAATTCCGGCATCCTTATGCCAACCGAATTGATTGATGAACAAGGCAGCGTCCTTCAAGTCTGCCTCGGATTCGATGGTGCCCGTCCCATCACGCTTGGCGACATAGACCATGTGCGTACGCGCCGGACCGTCGATATAGGGCGGAGCAAAAATGTCGGCGGTGAGCCCCACCAAGGAACGCGCCGCATTGCCCAGCACGGAGTCAACCTCGTAGCGGCTGCGAAAAGCACCACCGCCAAAGTTCTCGCGCCAGACAATGGTCGCGGGAATTCCCGCCAAAGCGACGGTCCCCTTGACGTCCATTCCGGCGCCATCCAGGGCCATCGATAGATGGCTGTCGGTCAGCGGCTGACCGAGCGCCGCGTCCGGCACCTTGGCGCCATCGACGTTCGCCGTCACGGCGATCCGAAGCTGATCAAGCTTGAGGTCGCTGATCAGGGGAAAGGTGAAGTCAAGGTGCACCTTCGCGCCGCCGGTGACCTTACTTGGATCTATGCCCATGGCCGAGGCATATCCGAGAGGCTTGTAGTCAATCAACCGCATCGCCTCGCCCAAGTCGCCGGCAAGATTAAGCGTCACGCGCGCCTGCTCGTGATTTGAGCCAAGGTCAAACATGCGAATGAGACCGTCATGAATTAACAGCCCCTTGCCCGACAGTGAATCGGGAACGTGCCCTTCGCTTAGCGCCAAGGTGACTTCGCCAGGCGTAAGGCGCATCACGGCGAAGGTATCCTCGACCTGCGGCAAGCCTTTGAGGTAATTGACGCTGACGCCAGAAAGCACGGAGGATCCGTCGAGGTCACTGACCGCGAGGGCATCAAGCGAGGGTCCCGCCAACGCCACATGCATATGTGTTTGCGATAATCCGCCGTTGTTCAAATTCGCCGCGATCCAGCTCCGGGCATTCTCCTTGATCCCTGCCGGCCAGTACGACTTCAATGCCTTCAAGGAAAGGTCGTCGATGGCAATGTCCGCGCTTACGACCGGTTGCGTATTGAGCTTGTCCCCAAGGCCGCTCACGGTCAACGACATGCCATGCTCGTCGCCACCGTCCATCTCCAGATGCAACTGATCCAAGGCGATGCGGTCGAATGCGCTTGAGATCGAGCCCTTCGCCGCGAGGCTGCGTACCGGATAGTCGCGCGCGGCCGGTGCCGGAAGCCGGAGCAAACCGTGATCCCCTTTGAGGTCGAAATCGAGGCGATCCATGCGTGCCGCGCTTTCGAGCAGCATGAGAGACGCCGAGACAGTGCCGCTGACGCGCAGATCAATAGCCGACAACGGCGCGAGTTGTGGCGCAAGTCCCGCAATCCCGGCAGGGCGAAATCCGTCGAGCTTAAGCGACAGCGCGAGTGTCTTCGCCTGAGCAGCGTACCGTCCCGAGACGTTGATGCTCCACGGCTTCTCGTCATCGATCACCGGCAAAGTCGCGTTCAATACGACGTCCGGTCCGGCGCGCGACAAAGTCAGCGATGCCTTCGGGACCAGCCAGCGCCGCCCCGATTTTTCATCGAACATAACAAGTCTCGTGTCGGTGATGGCTATGCTCGAAAGATAAGCCGCGCGATTGTCGGCGTCCGCCGGCTGGGTCAACGCGGAAATCAGCCCCGTCGCGAAAGCATTGCTGTCGACGGGTGTCTCTTCGGATTCGCTGGGTTGGGTCGTGGTGGACGGCGGCTCAAATCCTAAAGTAAATGTCCCGTCCGCATGTCGCGCGACGCGCAGCGTCGGGTTCGTGAGCACGACCGCCTCCGGCGCAATGGTGCCGCGCATAAACGCCGCGACGCTCAGCTGCACGACCATCCGCGGCAAAACCGCGACGACACCCTTCCGATCCACGGCTCGAACGTCCTCGACGGTCAACGTCGGTTGTTCCAGCAAGGAGGTCCAATTCAAGGACGCGTGGCCGATCTTGAGGCTCACGCCGGGTTGAGCGCCGGCAAGCGCATTTTCGATGTAGGGCGAAATCGCGTCGAGGGGTAACGGCCCTTTGCTCAGACGCCACGACAGGAGCGCGATGGCCAGAAAGAGCGCCAACGCAACCGCCTCGAAAGCACGCACCCAATATCGTGTTAGGCCGATGGCCAAATCGCAGGCTCCGTCGAACGACGCTCACATCCTGCGAGCGGATTAAGATCAAAATGCGGCCACGGGAAAGACCCCGGGCCGCTCGTGGTCCGATTCTAGCATTCGCATCCCGGTTCGGCAGACTCCGGTGCGATTGGCAAATCCGCTCCACGAGTCCCGCTTGACCGGCCCCCTTCTAATATCCCAGTGTGTTGTTACACAATACAGTTTCAGGCCCATTGCCTGTGTTTAATCCCAAGCCCACATCCCTGCCACGCCCCGCGAACCCTGTCCGCGCTGCGGAACTTCGCCAGGAATGGCTTGCCGCTGCGAACGAATTTGGCCCGGAAGACGCCGCCTTCGTCCGAAAGCAGGCAAACGATCCTGTGGCAGCGCCGGTCCTCGAAGCGATCTTCGGTAATAGTCCATTTTTGACCCGCCTGGTCTTTGCACACCCGGAAATTGTGCGGATTTTTATGGAGCAAGGCGCCGGCCCAGCCGTCGTATACGCCGGAGCGGCGATTCAACATCCCGCATCAACAGAGGCCGGCGATCTTCCACGCATGCTGCGCCAGGCGAAAGCCCGCACGGCCCTTGCCGTCGCGCTTGCAGACCTGACCGACGCCTGGACACTCGCGCAAGTCGTGACAGCCCTTTCGACATTTGCCGACGCCTGCGTGAGGACCGCGGTCGAGACACTTCTGCATGTCGCCCACGGCGACGGACGGATACGGCTCGCTGACCCGAAGAACCCGATGGGGGATTGCGGTTACTTCGTGCTGGCCATGGGCAAGCTGGGCGCCAACGAACTCAATTATTCTTCCGACATCGATTTGATCGTGTTGTTCGATCCAAAACGCTTGCCCTACATTGGCACAAAATCCCCGCAGGAATTTGCCGTGAACTTGACCAAGGATCTGGTGCAGATCCTGCAGGAACGCACCGGCGACGGATACGTCTTTCGCACCGATCTGCGTTTGCGGCCCGATCCGGGCTCGACCACGATCGCACTCTCCCGTGAAGCGGCCCGTATTTATTACGAAAGCTATGGCCAGAACTGGGAGCGGGCGGCCATGATCAAGGCCCGTTACGTTGCCGGCGACCGTGTCGCCGCCGATGAATTTCTCCGGGATCTGCAGCCCTTTCTTTGGCGCAAGTCGCTGGACTTTTACGCGTTGCAGGACATTCACTCCATCAAGCGGCAAATTTACGCCTACCGGGGCGGCGGGGTCATTCAGGTCCCGGGGCACAACATCAAACTCGGACGCGGCGGCATTCGCGAGATCGAATTCTTCGTGCAAACCCAGCAGTTGATTTGGGGTGGCCGGTTGCCCGATACACGCGCACCGCAGACTCTGGAGGCGCTTGACGCGCTGACACAGCGGGGGTTTGTCGCCGCCTCCGTCCGGGATGATCTCGCGGCGGCCTATCGCTTCCTACGCCACCTGGAACACCGCCTCCAGATGGTCGCCGACGAGCAAACCCAGTCCCTACCCGCCGACCCGGCAAAACTTGCGGCGATCGCGACGTTCGCGGGTTATGACGACCGCGCCCAGTTCGAAGCTGACGTGGCCGCGGCATTACGGACCGTTGAGGCCCATTACGCCGCTTTGTTTGAGGACGCCCCCTCTCTCGCAATCGAGGGAAATCTCGTGTTCACGGGAACCGACGACGATCCCGACACTATGGCGACCCTACGCCGCCTGGGCTTCACCGATCCATCGGCGGTGGCTGCCGCGGTCCGCGCCTGGCACCGTGGACGCTACCGCGCCACGCGCAGCGATCGGGCCCGGCAGCTCTTGACCGAAATCATGCCCAGCCTGTTGACCGCTTTCGGCAAGACGGCCCAGCCTGACGCCGCTTTCCTGCGTTTCGACCAATGCCTGGCCGAACAGCAAAGCGGCGTCCAGCTGCTATCGGTATTCCAGGCGAACCCCCATCTCCTCGATCTGGTGGCCGAGATTATGGGCGATGCACCGCGCCTGGCCGATCACTTGGCCCGCAATCCCGCCCTTCTCGACTATGTGCTCGAACCGGATTTCTATGGGGCGATTTCTAACCTCGCGGGCATGAGAACGGACCTGGACCGCAGCCTCGCCGCCGCGGATTCCTACGAATCAACCCTCGATTTGTGCCGCCGATGGGCGAACGACCAGCGCTTCCGGATCGGCGTTCAAACCCTGCGCGGGCTCATTACCCCCCATCAGGCGGCGCGAAATTTCAGTGACGTGGCCGAGGCCGTGCTTGTCGGTTTGGTGCCGCGCGTTGCCTTGGAATTCGAAAATCAGTTCGGGCGGGTGGCGGATGGTACCTTGGCGCTGCTCGCCTACGGCAAACTGGGCAGCGGCGAACTTACGCCCACGTCCGACCTGGACTTGGTGGTCATATATAACGGCCCGGCTGACGGTAGATCGCAGGGAGGGCCCCGAAGCCTGCCCATGCAGGCTTATTATATGAGGTTCGTCCAACGGCTAATAACCGCCCTTACCCTCCTGACCCGGGAAGGAGTCCTCTACAACGTCGATCTGCGGTTGCGCCCCAGTGGCCAACAAGGTCCCCTTGCCTGCAGCCTTGAAGCTTTCGCGAAATATCAGCGGGAAAACGCCTGGACCTGGGAACACATGGCCTTGACCCGAGCTCGGGTCGTACAAGGTGCCCCGGAATTGGCGACGCAAATCGAGCAAACGGTCCATGAAATCCTGGTCGGCCGTCGAGAACCGGCTGTTCTGTTGGCCGAGGTCGCCGATATGCGCGCCCGGATGCGTAAGGAACATACCCGCACGGACCAAGACCCCTGGAGTCTCAAACACCGGCCAGGAGGGCTGATCGACGGCGAATTTATCGTCCAATACCTGCTGTTAGGGAACAATTCTGCTATTCCCGCCCCTGGGAGCGACGCCCATCTGAACGCCCAGGCGGCGATCGAGAGGCTAGCCAAAGCCGGTGCCTTGCCCCAAACGGCGGCCGATACCCTCTCCAAGGGGTTGGCCCTCTGGTCCAGTCTACAGGTCATGCTCCGCCTGACCCTGGGTGATGATACCCCAGCCACCCTACCCCTCGGTCTCAAGACCAAGTTGGTCGCCGTGACCGGGGCAAAGGACTTCCCGGATCTGCAAAAAATCATGCGACAAACGTCGGCAGACATTTATGCCCTGTTTCAAGATATGATCGAACTTCCCGCCGCCGCGCTAGACCGCACCCCATCTGGCACGGCATCCTGAGCGGAGCGCCCGAAGCATAGGAGACTGACGATGGCCGGCCGAAAGAAGAAGCTCGCGAAAAAGAAGTCGAAAAAAGCATCGAAGAAGGCAACCAAGAAACCCATCAAGAAGAAGAAGAAGAAGAAGCTCGCCCGTCGCCCGGCGAAAACCGTCGCTCGGAAACCGGCCAAAAAGGCGGCGAAGAAAAGCGTCAAGAAGGCCGCAAAAAAGAGCGTGAAGAAAGCCGCGAAGAAAAGCGCCAAGAAAACGGCGAAGAAGGTGGCTAAGAAAACGCTCACATTAACAATCGCCCCGAAGCCCGCACCCAAACCCGCTATGGTCAACGTCGCTCCGCCGGCGCCCGTGGTCAGCACGCCGCCCACACCGTCGGCAAGCACCACTCCAACGTTCTGGCCGCCCAAGCCGCCAGACACCACCACCTGAGCATTCAGGCCGGACAAACGACGGGAGTTCAGCGATGGCTGCACGAAAGAAGGCTGGAAAGAAGACAGCGAAAAAATCACCGAAAAAGGCGGTGAAAAAACCAGCCAAAAAGAGCCTTAAGAAAAGCGCAAAACCATCGGCGAAAAAGACGGCGAGCAAAAAAATCAAGAAGTTGCCGCCGCCCATACCGACGCCGCATGCCATGTCTTTTCTCGGGCAGCCAGCGCCTCACTTCGTTTTGCCGACCGGCGATGGGCAGACAATCTCCTTGGGAGATTTTCGTGGCCGGCGCGTGTTGTTGTACTTCTACCCGAAGGACGACACGCCCGGTTGCACCGCCCAAGCTTGTGCCTTGCGCGATAACATGGAGCACTTTGCCGAGGCGAACATGGTCGTCATCGGCATTTCCAAGGACGACGTACTCAGCCATCGGCGCTTCAAGGACAAATACGAACTCAACTTCCTGCTCGCCTCCGACAAAGACACCGGCGTCTGCGAGAAATACGGCGTGTGGGTAGAAAAGAACATGTACGGCCGGAAGTACATGGGGATCGAACGCTCGACGTTCCTCATCGACGAACGCGGCGTCGTCCGCCTCGAATGGCGGAAAGTGAGCGTCCCCGATCATCTGCGCGATGTGCAAGCCGCCTTGGCGGCCCTTTGAGGCTATGACCGATCAGCGGCCGTCCTTGATGGAGTTGGCGGTGGCCGTGCTGGCGACCGCCGATCCGCAAGGCAAAGTGGAGCGCACCGCCACAGCCGTTGCCCTTTGGACGCAGGGCCTCGTGGATATCGGTCATGCCCAAGCACCGTCTCGGCCGGCGCGACCGGAACGCCCCATATTGTTGTCGCCCGGCGCCATGCCCAAGCGATCGACCGGCCCGAAAGGACGGATCGCGCTCATTCATGCCCTGGCTCATATCGAGTTCAATGCCATCGACCTTGCATGGGACATCGTTGTCCGATTCGGCAGCCAAATGCCGCGCGCCTTTCTCGATGACTGGATCGCGATCGCGGCCGAGGAAGCGCGGCATTTCGCCATGCTGGCCGACCGTCTCTCCATCTGGGGAGCCGCCTACGGCGATCTGCCGGCTCACGATAGTCTGTGGGAGGCGGCGCAGTTAACCCAAGATGACCTTTCGGCCCGTCTGGTTTTGGTACCGCTGACCCTCGAAGCCCGTGGTATCGATATCACGCCGCAGACTGCGACACGCTTCCGTAATGCGGGCGACACTGACACCGCCGCCGTACTGGAGGCCATCTGCGCGGACGAGATCAAACATCTGGCGGCGGGAATTCGCTGGTTCGAGTACACCTGCGCCCACACCGCGCGAGACCCCCAAGCCGCCTATCGCGAAATTCTCGCCACAACGTTCACTGGCACGCTGAAAGGGCCGTTCAATCTGCCCGCCCGGGCCGAGGCCGGAATGGGAGAATCCTATCTGGCGCCTTGGCTGACGTAACGGCGAGGACCTCGCTATTTCAGTACGTCGCTTGCCTCGGGGTTTCGGCGAAACCACGATACGGCATAGCCGCACGTTGGCATGACTTTGAGCCCTTCGGTGCGGGCATGCGCAACGACTCCGGCCATCAGACGGCTCGCGGCACCGGTCCCGCGCAACGCGTCGGCGGCTTCTACATAGGGAATGGTGACTTCATTGCCGACGCGGCGGTAACTGGCATAGGCAAGGTGACCATTCTCCACCAGTTCAAAACGTTCGCGGGCGACGTTATCCACCACCGCCGAGACTTGATCCGCCATGGAAATCTCCAGCCCTATTAAGCAAGCAGAACATCGCCGCCGGTCTTGATGCGCGCGGCCAGCGACGCCGCCATGAATTTATCGAGATCGCCGTCGAGCACGCCTTGCGTATCCGATGTTTCCACATCGGTTCGCAAATCCTTCACCAGCTGATAGGGCTGCAGAACGTAGGAGCGAATCTGATGGCCCCACCCGATTTCGGTTTTCGCAGCCTCGGTCTGGGCAACTTTCGCCTCGCGCTTCTCCAGTTCCAGCTCATAAAGCCGCGCGCGTAACATTTCCCACGCCTTGGCCCGGTTCTGATGCTGGGAGCGCTCGTTCTGGCATTGGACGACGATGTTGGTCGGGTTGTGGGTGATCCGAACGGCCGAATCGGTTTTGTTGACGTGCTGACCACCCGCGCCCGACGCGCGATAGGTATCGATCCGGCAATCCTTTTCGTTGATGTCGATCACGATCGAATCGTCGATCACCGGATAGACCCAGGCCGAAGCAAAACTCGTATGACGCCGTGCGTTTGAATCGTACGGTGAAATCCGCACCAGCCGATGCACGCCGCTCTCGGTCTTGAGCCAACCATAGGCATTGCCGCCGGTGATCTTGAACGTCACAGACTTGATGCCAGCCCCCTCACCGGCGCTTTCTTCCAGATACTCGACCCGGTAGCCCTTCTTCTCGGCCCAGCGCGTATACATGCGCGCCAGCATCTCGGCCCAATCCTGAGCTTCCGTGCCGCCCTGGCCGGCATGGATTTCGAGATAGCAATCGTTGCCGTCCGCTTCGCCCGACAGCAGGCTTTCCAATTCCTGTTGCTTGGCCCGCGTTAGGATATCCGCGATCAGGCGGCGGGCCTCTTCGACCGATGCTTCGTCTTTTTCCTCGTCGGCTAGCTCAGCCAGCGTGATCGCATCGTCGAGCTCACGATCGAGCTTGCGGGTGGCGGCGACGGCGGTCTCAAGCTGGGTCCGCTCGCGCATCAATTTCTGCGCCGCGGCGGCGTTATCCCAGAACTTAGGGTCTTCGGCCTTGGCGTTCAGTTCGTCGAGGCGATAAAGGGCACGATCCCAGTCAAAGATGCCTCCGGAGCAAATCCAGGGCGCGCTTGATTTCGTTGACCTTGCTTTCGATATCGGCACGCATGCTGAAACTCGCCCACTGGTAAATACATGTTTCTAGGGGGGCTTTGGATTTTACATTCGCAATACAGCCCAAGGAGAGGCCGGTAGCGAATGTCAAATCCGCTCCACTAGAGGAACGCCCTATTTAGTAAAAACCTCAGCCAAGCTCAAGGGCGGCACGTGATGCCTAATACAATCCGCCGGCACTTGGCTGGGCTGGCGTATTGAGGTCGGAGCCCGTGTTATCCGATTGGCCCATGATGGTGGCCTGGCTAAACGGCGAGGTGCCTGTCTTGAACGCCTCAAGAATCACCGTCTTGTCGCCCGGCTCGGCAGGCTTGCCCGTGTCATGATTGATGCGGATGAAACTGATGCCTTCCGGCACGCGGAACGGCGTCGCCGGCTTGTCCTTAAGGGCTTCCATCATGAAATCGCGGAAGATGGGCGCGGCAACGGTCGCCCCCTGCTCCTTCGGCCCAAGCGTGCGCGGCGGGTCATCGAAGCCGACGAACACGCCCGCCGCGAGATCCGGAGAAAACCCTTCGAACCAGGTATCCTTGATGTCGTTGGACGTGCCGGTTTTACCGGCCAGAGGCTTGCCCACCTCCGAGACCACGCGACCTGTGCCGCGCTCAACCACACCCTCCAGCATATGAACGATCTGATAGACACTGGCTGGATCAGCAATCTGTTCGCGGGTGTCGGGCAGTTCCGGCGGCGGCTGACCATTCCAGACCACACCGTTGCAGTCCGCGCAGGGACGCGTGTCATAACGATAGATCGTCCTGCCGTTCCGGTCCTGGACGCGGTCAATCATCGTCGCTGTGATCTTGCGACCACCATTCACCAGCTCCGCGTAGGCCGTCGTGAGTCGCAGGGGCGTAGTGACTTCGGCACCGAGGGCCGACGATAGAAATTGGGGTAACGTATCGACGATGCCGAACTTCTCGGCCGTATCGGCGACTTTATCCATGCCGACGGCCTGGGCGAGACGCACGGTCATCAAGTTATGCGATTTCTCAAGCCCCACGCGCAGAGGAGCCAAGCCGAGATAGTCGCCCTCCTCATAGTTGTGCGGTTTCCATTTCGGCTGGCCGGGTCCCACGTCGATGACGATCGGCGCGTCCAACACCAGAGTCGATGGCGTGAACCCATTTTCCATAGCCGTGAGGTACACAAACGGCTTGAAGGACGACCCCGGCTGGCGCATGGCCTGGGTCGCACGGTCAAACTGTGAGCGGGCAATGGAGAAGCCGCCCGTCAATGCCAGCACGCGGCCGGTGTGCGGGTCCATGACCACCAGCGCGCCATCCACCTGCGGGATTTGGCGCAGACCGTAAATGCCCTCGGGCAGCAGCCCCGGTGAAAGTCGCACCTCAGGCGGATCATCGGCGCCAGGGCGCTTGTCCCTGGCGACCATGATCACATCACCCTCGTGCAGCACCTGACTTGCCTTGGTGATGGCGTTCCCGCGCAACTGATCGGGCAGCCATTGCCGCGCCCACGTCAGTTCCGGCAGCGGAATTGTGCCGCTCTTGCCGGAGGCGAGAAGAATTCGAGCATTGTCGGATGCAACGTCTTCCACCAGCGCAAGCTGCCAACTCTCCGGCATGCCGGCGGGCGCGGGAACCGCCTTCAGTCCTGCAACATTGGCAGCGGTCCCATCAAGATGCGTCACCGGACCGCGCCATCCATGACGCCGGTCATAGCGGATCAAGCCCTCGTGCAGCACCCTATCCGCAATTTCCTGAAGGAAGGGATCAAGCGACGTTCGGACCGATAGGCCACCCTGATAGAGTTGATCGTCGCCGTACCGGGTAGAAAGTTCCCGGCGAACTTCTTCGGCGAAATATGCGCCGCCGGTTACAATTTCCGTATCGCCGCGCTTACGCACGACGATTTCATCGTGTCGTGCCTCTTCGGCTTCGGCGGCGGTGATATAGCCGTCCTCAAGCATGCGTCCGACCACGTAGTCGCGGCGGTCGCGCGCTGCCTCGGGGTGGCGCTCCGGATTATAGTTGTTGGGGGCCTTAGGCAGCGCCGCAAGGAACGCCGCCTCGGACACCGTCAACTCATCGAGCGGCTTGTTGAAATAGTTCATCGCGGCCGCCGCCACGCCATAGGAATGGAACCCGAGATTAATCTCGTTCAGATAAAGCTCGAGGATATGATCCTTGGTGAAGGCCTGTTCGATCCGCACCGACAGGATCGCCTCGCGGATCTTCCTGGAAAATGTGTATTCCTTGCCCAACAGGAAATTCTGCACCACCTGTTGCGTGATCGTGGAAGCGCCTTTCATCCGGCGCTCATTGCCCGCAAGGCGTTCTTCTACATTGGTGAAGGCCGACCGGAAAATACCGACGAAATCGATACCGTGATGTTCGTAGAAGTTCTGGTCCTCGGCGGAGATGAATGCCTCGGCGACCCGCTTCGGTATGGCCGTAATCGGCACGAATACCCGCCCCTCGGTGGCATACTCTTGAAGCAGGCGTCCATCGGCTGCGTAGACCCGCGTCATCACCGGCGGCTGGTAGTTCGCGAGCTGTTGGACGTCCGGCAGATCCCGGCCATAGACCGTCACCAGATAGATCGCCGCGGCGCCAGCACAGAAGACCCCCACCAGGATCACGCATAGGCCGACCGCCAGCCAGGTTCCCAATGACTTCGGCAACATCCACGACCTTCCTTACATCGGCGCGCACGACACGCGACTGACGTCCGATTTCGCAGCCCGTCCCCAGGATTAACCCGGGGCGGGGCGATTGAGGGGGTATAGCTCCCAACGCCCGCTCTGTCAGGAGATTAACCGCACATTTTCGCGAGAACCCGCAAGGTCCCCCGAAACTGCCTGGCCTACATCGCGCGGGCGACCACGGTCGGGCTGAAATATTGATCAAGACCGCGCAGGATGGCGGCCATCAATTTTGCCCGGTAGGCATCCTTTTTCAGGGACGTTTCGTCCGTATGGTTCGAAAGGTAGCCCATTTCAATAAGAACGGACGGTATATCGGGAGACTTGAGCACGGCAAATCCGGCGAACCGGTGCGTATTGGGTAACAGGCGCACCTCGCGCTGTAACTCGCCGATCAGTTTGGACGCCAGATGGGTGGCAAGATTGCGACTCTCGCGCTGAGCAAGATCAACGAGAATATTGCGCACTTCGGCTGTCTGCTGGGACAAATCCATCCCGATGATGATGTCCGCCTGATTCTCATGTGCCGCCAACGCTTCTGCCTCCGCGTCCGAGGCTTTGTCGGAAAGGGTATAGACCGACAGCCCGCGGATCGCCGGGTCGTGAATCGAGTCCGCGTGAAGCGACATGAATATATCGGCAGCCGCGGCATGGGCGATTTCCGTGCGTCGCCGGAGGGCAAGGGAATCATCGTCGTCCCGGGTCAGGACCACCTTGTACCGGCCGGTGGATTCAAGACGAGTCTTCAGCTGATGGGCCGCAGCCAGGGTGATGTGTTTCTCGTAGGTCCCATCCTGCCCGATAGCACCGGGGTCGATGCCACCGTGCCCGGGATCGATCGCCACCACTTTCTTGCGAACCGTATCCACCTGCGGCGCCCGCGGCGCGGCGGCTACTTTTCCGGCGCTCGACGTACCGGCCGCGCCGGTTTCCGCAAGAAAGGCCTCCCGTGTGGTCGGCTCGAGGTCGACAACCAATCGGGTTGGTGTCGTTGCCGTTGCCGGCAGAACGAACGACCTTACAACTTTAGCCGGCCCAGATAGGTCAATCAAAATTCCAGTTTTTACAGTATCTTGTGGGTTATATTGAATACGGGAG
>SCTM01000192.1 GCA_004297485.1 Rhodospirillaceae bacterium | reverse complement strand
TCTCGACCGCAAGGCGCTGGTGCCGTTGCTGATCGCAACGTGCGTTCCCTTGATCGGGCTCGCTCGGGCCATGGATCTCCGCGCCGTGTTCCGCCTGTCGCCGTTGGTGATCTGTGCAGCGGTTCTGGCACTGTGGGCGGCGATCACGAGCTTCTGGGGATACGATACCCATTTCATCGACCTCGGGCGGATTGTCATCACGATCATGCTCGGTATCTTTCTGGCGCGGGGGATAGCGGCTCTGCCGGACAGCATTGCGGCCCGGCTGGATCTGTGGGTGATCGCCGGCAGCGGCGTTATGGTGGCCTTCCTGCTTGAGGAGCAAGTCACCGGGGCGTGGGTTTCCAATTTGCTCCATCCCGAGCCGAAATATCAGGCGATCGGCCCGTACTATCGCCACGTCTTTGATATTGCCGGCGGCGGCGCGGCGATCTTGGCGCCGACCTGCATTGCTGTCGCCGTGCTGATCTATGTGCGCGCGCGGTCGAAGGCGTTGGCGGTGGTATATTTCGCGTTCACGCTCGCGCTATGTCTGCGGATGCCCATGGCGGCCGCACCCTTGGCGATTGCGCTCGGGGGCATGACTTTCGCCGCCGCTTATTTCTTCCGCCGCCTGACCTTTGCCGCTATTTTTACCGGCTTTGCGTTTTACCTTCTGACCGCACCGATTGTGACTGTAATGTTGTCGCCGCTGGGAAATGTGTCGCTGCCGGAAGCATCGCCCCCCGAATTCAGCGAGCAGGATGAAGTCAGCCGACAGGCCCGGTTGGGGATTTGGCGTCACGTGTCCCAGTTGATCTCCGACGCGCCCATTCTCGGTCACGGCTTCGATGCCGCCCGGGACCTTTCCGCCACAAACGAAAAACTGCCGGGAACCGACTTTCCTGCCATTCCCATCCATCCTCACAATGGAGTGCTTCAGGTGTGGCTGGAACTGGGCGCTGTCGGCGTGCTTCTGGTTGGTGGGCTCCTGGCGGCGGGATGGCGCGCGACCGCGCCCCTGTGGGATAAGCCCCTGGCGGCGGCGACCGTGGCAGGGACCCTGGTTGCCGCGGCGATCCTGATCCTGGTGAGCTTCTCTCTGTGGAATACGTGGTGGTTGGCGACGTTGAGTTTCGCGGCGGCGTTCGCGGTCCGCGCCGTCAAGTCAGCGTCCGTTCCCCGGTCGTGATCGCACAGTAATGGCAAAGGTTTCCGACACGCGCCTGACAGTCGCAATTCTGTTGTGCACGCACAACGGCGCGAAATTTATTGTCCCGCAATTGGACTCCTTTCACGCGCAAACCTACGACGGATGGCGCCTGTGGGCATCGGACGACGCGTCGGCCGACGCGACTGTCGATATTCTACGGCAGTACCAGGTCAGGTGGGGAACTGAGCGCCTTGCCATTCTGGCGGGGCCGGCGACCGGAGCTTCCGCTTCGAGCAGGCCGCAATCCGGTGCGTCGGCGAACTTTCTGTCCCTGGTCTGCAATCCGCAGATTCAGGCGAATGCTTATGCCTATGCCGATCAGGATGATGTGTGGGAAAGCAACAAGCTCATCCGTGCATTAGCCTGGTTGAAGACCATCCCTGCCCATATCCCGGCGCTTTATTGTTCGCGCACGCGACTGATGGACGAAGGTGGTAGCGATATCGGCCTTTCGCCGCTGTTCAACCGCCATCCGCCGAGCTTCGCCAATGCCCTTGCGCAAAACATCGGCGGCGGCAACACCATGGTTTTCAATGCGGCGGCCCGCGCCTTGCTGCTGGAAGCGGGTGGGTCGGTCACGATCGTCGGTCACGATTGGTGGACCTATCAGCTTGTGACCGGATGCGGCGGCCAGGTTCTCTACGATCCCTATCCGACCGTCCGTTACCGGCAGCATGAACGCCAGCTGGTCGGGAGCAACGTCGGAGTCCTCGCGCGGCTGTCGCGCGCGGTTCTGGCATTCGGCGGTCGCTTCAAGTCCTGGACCGACATCAACGTCCGTGCCCTGGAGCGTATGCGGTCCCGGCTAACGCCGGAGAATCAGCGCATCTTCGATCTCCTGCATGCGGCGCGGACTGGCTGGCTACCGGGGCGACTTGCGGCGCTTAAAAAATCCGGCATACATCGGCAAGGTTTTGTCGATAATGTCGGCCTTTACATCGCTGTGCTGCTGAATAGGCTTTAGATGACGCTCTTCGTGACCGGCGGCGCCGGATTCATCGGCTCCAACTTTGTCATCGACTGGCTCGCGAATAATGCCGAGCCGGTGGTGAACCTGGACAAGCTGACCTACGCCGGCAATCTGGAAAATCTGACCGCGCTGAATGGGCATAACGGTCACGTTTTCGTGCGCGGCGACATCGTTGACTACGATCAAGTCTTGGGGCTGTTCAACGAACACAAGCCGCGGGCGGTGTTGAACTTTGCGGCTGAGTCCCATGTCGACCGTTCAATCCACAGCCCGGACGATTTTGTCCAGACCAACATTGTCGGCGTGTTCCGTCTGCTGGAGGCGGCGCGGACCTATTGGAGCGGTCTGGGCGCGCGGGAGAAAGCGGATTTTCGTTTTCTCCATGTCTCCACCGATGAAGTCTATGGATCGCTTGATCCACACGACCCGGCATTTTCGGAAGAGAATAAGTACGAACCAAATAGTCCCTATTCGGCATCGAAAGCCGCTTCCGACCATCTGGTGCGCGCCTATCACCACACCTACGGATTGCCGGTGCTGACCACGAATTGTTCCAACAATTACGGCCCCTATCAGTTTCCGGAGAAGCTGATTCCGCTGGTGATTCACAATGCGCTCAAGGGCAAGCCGCTGCCGATTTACGGTGACGGCCGCAACGTGCGCGACTGGCTTTACGTCGGCGATCACTGTGCCGCCATTCGCGCGGTGCTAGAGCGCGGCCGTGTGGCCGAGACCTACAACATCGGTGGCGACAACGAGAAAGCCAACATCGACGTGGTGCATACCTTGTGCGATATCCTCGACGCGGAGCGACCTCGGCCCGGCGGCGGCTCCTATCGCGCGCAGATTACCTTCGTGACTGACCGTCCTGGTCACGATCGCCGCTATGCCATCGATGCCAGGAAAATCGGTCGCGACCTCGGCTGGAAAGCGGCGGAGACGTTTGAGACCGGCGTGCGGCGCACGGTGCGGTGGTATTTGACTCATCAGACGTGGGTCGACAACGTCACCAGCGGTGCTTACCGCGATTGGGTCGCGAGACAGTATTCATGAAAATTCTTCTGCTCGGGGCCGATGGCCAGGTGGGTTGGGCGTTACAGCGGTCCCTGTTGCCCCTGGGCGATGTCATGCCGAGCACGCGGGCGGACATGGATTTGACCAATCTCGCGCTGGTGCGCGACGCGGTTTGCCGCCATGCGCCTGACATCATTGTCAACGCCGCTGCTTATACGGCGGTGGACAAGGCTGAATCCGAAGTTGCGCTCGCCAACCGTATCAACGCCGATGTCGTCGAGGTCCTGGCGGAAGAAACACAGCGTCTCGGCGGATGGCTGATCCACTATTCCACCGACTATGTTTTCAATGGCCGGAATCCCCGTCCTTATGTCGAGACCGACGCGCCCGATCCCCTCAGCGCCTATGGCGCATCCAAGCTGCGCGGCGAGGAGGCGATCCGCAAAGTCGGGTGTCGGCATATGATCTTTCGCACCAGTTGGGTTTACGCGGTGCGGGGCAGTAATTTCCCCAAGACGATCCTCCGTCTGGCGCGGACCCGCGACGAGCTGCGGGTGGTGTCCGATCAGATCGGTGCCCCCACCAGCGCGGACCTCATTGCCGACGTGACGGCGCTGGCGCTCGCCCAGGCGATTCGCGCGCCGGAGGGGGCGCCATCGGGTCTGGGGGGAACCTACCACCTCGCCGCCGCGGGCCAAACCTCCTGGCATGCCTTCGCGTGTCATATCCTGCGTTTGGCCGTGGGGCGGGGGCTTAGCCTTAAGGTTGGGCCAGACCGGGTTGTCCCCATTGCCACGGTTGATTATCCATCGCCCGCGAAACGCATTGCCAATTCCCGTCTGGCGACGGATAAGCTCAGGTCCACGTTCGGGCTGTCGCTGCCTCCATGGGAGACCCATGCCGAACGCTTCATGGCGGAACTGTCACCTGAGAGCGTGTGAAGACCATGGCACGGAAAGGCATCATTCTCGCCGGTGGCGCCGGGACGCGCCTGCATCCCGCGACGCTGGCGGTATCGAAGCAGCTGCTGCCGGTTTTCGACAAGCCGATGATCTATTATCCGCTGTCGACCCTGATGCTTGCAGGTATCCGCGATATCCTGATCATCTCCACACCCCAGGACACGCCGCGCTTTGAGCAGCTTCTCGGCTCGGGCCGCCAATGGGGACTCAATCTCAGCTATGCGGTACAACCTTCACCGGACGGATTGGCCCAGGCATTTCTCATCGGCGAGACGTTTTTGCGCGGCCAGCCATCGGCGCTGATTCTCGGCGACAACATATTTTACGGTCACGACCTTCCGGCCTTGCTCGACGCCGCGGATAAGCGGGACCAGGGCGCGACGGTGTTCGCTTACCATGTGCACGATCCCGAACGTTACGGTGTGGTGGAATTCGACGGCGGCGGACGCGCCGTGAGCCTCGAGGAAAAGCCGTCGCAGCCGCGCTCAAGTTATGCGGTGACGGGTTTGTATTTCTACGACGCAGGCGTGGTCGATCATGCCAAGGACCTGAAACCTTCCGCGCGGGGTGAGTTGGAAATCACCGATCTGAATCGCATCTATTTGAAACGTAGCGCCCTATCGGTGGAGATCATGGGCCGTGGATATGCCTGGCTCGACACCGGGACGCACGAGTCATTGTTGGAGGCGAGCCAGTTCATCGCCACCCTGGAACGGCGCCAGGGGCTTAAGGTGTCATGTCCGGAGGAAATTGCCTTTCGAAAGAAATGGATCGACGGCGTGCAACTGGAAAAGCTCGCCCAAGCCCTGTCCAAGAATGACTATGGACGTTATCTGTCCCGCGTCCTGAAAGAGCGTCTGTTCTGATGAAGGCAACCCGGCTCGCCATTCCGGATATCTTTGTGCTCGAGCCGAAGGTGTTCGGCGACGATCGCGGGTTCTTTCTGGAAAGCTATAATCGCCGTGTCTTTCACGAGGCGACCGGTCTCGATCCGGTCTTTATTCAGGACAATCACTCGAAATCGGCGCAGGGCGTGCTGCGCGGGCTGCACTATCAGATCAAGCAGCCCCAGGGAAAGCTGGTGCGGGTCACGGCGGGCGAGGTCTTCGACGTTGCGGTGGACATCCGCAAATCATCTCCGACATTTGGGCAATGGGTGGGCGAAATTCTATCGGCCGAGAACAAGCGGCAGATGTGGATTCCCGCCGGCTTCGCCCATGGGTTTCTCGTCCTGTCGGCACATGCCGAGTTTCTCTACAAGACGACCGATTACTATGCGCCCGAACATGAGCGCTGCATCGCGTGGAACGAGCCCGCTATTGGCATCCGGTGGCCCATCGACGGCACACCTGTCCTCTCCGCCAAGGATCAGCGCGGCGCGTTGTTGCGTGAGGCCGAGGTATTCCCGTGACGGTGCATTTTCCGACATCGCCCCGAGCCATCGCCGTCAGCTTCTGGCGCAATCGCAACTTAATCGGACTGCTGGCAAAGCGCGAAGCCGTCGGGCGGTATCAGGGATCGATCCTGGGATTGCTGTGGTCCTTTTTCCATCCGCTGCTGATGCTCACGGTTTACACGTTTGTCTTCAGCATCGTGTTCAAGGCGCGGTGGGGCGGGGCGGGCGAATCGCGGACCGTATACGCCCTCGTGCTGTTTTCCGGGCTGATGGTGTTTTCGCTGTTTGCCGAATGCCTCAATCGCGCGCCCGCGCTTATTCTCAACAACGTCAATTATGTGAAGAAGGTCGTCTTTCCCCTGGAAATCCTGCCTTGGGTGGCGTTGGGTTCGGCGCTCTTTCACATGATTGTCAGCCTGATCGTGTGGATGGGATTTTACTTGATCATCTTTGGCGCGCCGCCGGTCACCGTGCTTTTGTTCCCGCTCGTCCTCTTGCCGTTGCTGCTGTTGGTCATGGGTCTGTCGTGGCTACTGGCGTCGCTGGGGGTTTACATCCGCGACGTTACTCAGATCGTCGGCGTCACCACCTCGGTCCTGATGTTTCTCACGCCGATTTTCTATCCGCTGTCGGCGTTGCCCGAGCGATTGCAGCCGGTGCTGTATGCCAATCCCCTGACTCTCGTGGTGGAACAGACCCGTGATGTTTTGATCTGGGGCAAGGCGCCTTGCTGGACATCGCTGGGGTTGTTCATTCTCGCAAGCGCCGTGGTCGCATGGGCCGGCTTTGTGTGGTTTCAAAAGACACGCAGGGGATTTGCCGATGTCCTCTGATGCAAAATCTCCTGACATCGCCATTCGGGTGCGCGATCTTTCGAAAGTCTACTTGAACTACCAGAATCCGCGCGACCGCTTACTGCAAAGCCTGCTCCGGCACCGCCGCACGTTTTATCGCGAATTCTGGGCCCTGCGCGACATCTCCCTCGAAGTCGAACGCGGCGAGGTTGTCGGCATCCTCGGTCGCAACGGCGCCGGCAAGTCCACGTTGTTGCAGGCGATTTGTGGCACGGTCACGGCTACGTCCGGCACGGTGGAGGTCTTCGGGCGCGTCGCGGCGCTGCTGGAATTGGGCGCGGGCTTCAATCCCGAATTTTCCGGCCGCGAGAATGTGCTCGTGAGCGCGACCATCATGGGCATGAGCCCGGCCGAAGCTGCGCAACGATTCGACGCCATTGTTGCCTTCGCCGAACTTGCCGACTTTATCGATCAGCCGGTAAAAACCTACTCCAGCGGCATGTACGTTCGCTTGGCGTTCGCCGTGGCGGTGCACGTGGACCCGGAAATTCTCATCGTCGACGAGGCGCTCTCGGTCGGCGATCTCGCGTTCCGCAATAAATGCCTTGATAAAATCCATGAGATGGTCGCGCGGGGTATAACCGTCCTTTTCGTAACCCACGACATCAGCACATTACAGCTTCTGTGCAACCGAGTGGTTTGGCTTGACCATGGCCGGGTCCGGATGATGGGCGATCCGATCAAGGTATCCCAAGACTACTATGCTGAGCTTATGGGGGGTGGCCGTAAGGTCCAAGAGTCCGGAGTAGCACCCTTTCCGGTGCAGCAGATGACCGGGAAGGCCATTCTGACCGATGTGCAATTATTGGGGGGCGCTGACAATACATTCAGCCCGGGTCAGACGTTGACGATAACCTTTTCCCTTCTGGCAAAACTGGACCTCGGCCCCGTCGTATTCACCATCAGCATCTATCGGTCGGATGGCGATTGGCTCGTTGGCCAAACCAGCCGGGAAACCGGCGTTTACTGGGATGCGATGCGGGCCGGAGAGACCAGAAAGGGGCGGCTGGAGCTGGCGCCCCTGTGCCTGGCGCCGGGAGAATATATGGTGGCCATGGGCGCTTGCTCCGAGGACTATACTTTGACCTATGCGCTCACGGACCTATCCTATCGGTTCGCCGTGCGGGCCCCATATCCGACGTGGGGAAAATTCATCCATCCCGCGCGTTGGATCGTGGAGTGACGCCATGAGACGGGTCTTTATCCCATGAATGACCGTGACCAGTCTCACACTCGTGTGATGGAAGGCCGCGAAGACCTGGCGGGCAATTCGACTGAAGTCGTAACGCGGATTCTCGATCGGTTCGGGGGTCGGACCGCTCTGTCCGTTCTGGAAATCGGATGCGGTCCCGGCGCGAACTTGGCAGCAGCGGGGGCGCGAGGTTGGCAATGCTTTGGCGTAGAAGTCTCGGACCAGGTCCGTGCGGCGGCTCAGCACCAGCTTGGCGAGGCCGCATACATCGTAAAATCCATCCCGGACCTTTTTGCCCATAAATTCGATCTTGTGCTGATGTCGGATGTCCTTGAGCGATATCCGTCGCCGTACCATCCGTTCTACGAGCTGTTTTCTCTGGGGGCGATCGCTCCGGACACGGTGGTGCTTGTCACGACATCCGATGTCAAAGCCGGTGCCGCGGAATCTTTGGTAGATCTCTTACGTCGCCTGCGGTTCACGGAGATTGATGTTAAGAGCCTGTCGTCGACGGATCTATTCGCGACCGCCAGCGGCAGCGATTTTGAAGCCTTCATGCACGAACGCTACGTTCCCGGCACGTGGTCCAGGATCGCTGCCTACGAGCACATCCCCCGCTACAGCCTCGCCAAGACCCTGGCGGCGGGCAAGGCGGTTCTCGATTTCGGCTGCGGCACCGGTTATGGCGCGGCGATGCTGGCGGATGTGGCAAAAGATGTCACCGGGCTGGACATCGATGAATCTGCTCTCGCGTGGGCGCGCCAAACCCACGGCGTTCCTAATCTCGCGTTCCAACGCCATGATGATCTCGGCGCGACGCTTCCGGCGGCGTCTTTCGATCTCGTGACATGTTTCGAGATGATCGAGCATGTGGATCATTCCACCCAGCAACGTACCGTCGCCAGCATCGCGCGGCTTCTGCGCGACGATGGGTTGTTGATCATCTCCACGCCCAATCCGGAGACGACCAAACTTTATGGCGCGAACCCCTATCACATTCGCGAAATGACGGAGGTCGAATTTCATCAACTGCTCAGTCCGTCGTTTCCGCACGTCCGTATTCTTCGCCAGCATGTGAGGCCCGGTGTCACCTTTGGCCAAGATGCGGATCGCGGTATCGTAAGGGCGATGCCCCTGGATACTGCTCAGAATGAAGCGTCGGCGCCAACAATGGCGTTCATCGCGCTGTGCGCGCGGCAGCCAATTCCCGAGGTGCCGGATTGCGCGTTCTTTGATCACGCCAGCGACTACGTCGGCGACTTCATTGACCAGGATCGGAAAACTCAAGCGGCTCGCACTGAAGCCTACACGCAAAGGGCTCGCGCTCACGCCGTGGAGGTTCAATATCGCATCGTTACCGCGCAAAGGGATGAAACGGTCGTTCAGTTGAACCTGGCGCATAAGGCCAAGAACGAACTCGAACACGCCAAGAACGAAATAGAACAGGCGAAGAATCACGTCGAGCGGCAGTTGACGGCGACCGTCGCGGACCTCGATGTGCTGCGGCGCATCCGTCAGGATGAGCTGAGTAGTCCCCGATTCCTGGCGCGACAATTGTGGCACGCTACGCGGACGCGCCTGCGATCGATCATCCGTGTCCGGTTTCTCGGCAAGAGCGACTGAATTCCAGGCTCTGCTTCACCGTGCTTTCAGCACGACGATGTCCTGGAAATCGTGAATCGCGCCGGGGCAAATTTGCACGACGTCAAAATATTTGCTCCATTCCCGCGCGACGTAGTCTTTACCGGTAAAGGTGATACCGTATTCGTAAGCTTCCGATGTAACGGGGCCGCTCTTTTGCTGAATGAAGTTAAATCCAGGCGTCGCAAATAGGTGCCGGGTCCTTTCGATAGTGTTCCTGGGCACGGACAGCATTTTGAGAATGGACGTCTCCGTTTCGGCGCGTTGCAGGGCCCGTTCGCCGTGGACCGTGAGAAACACCATCGCGCCAGGCCGCGCCACCCGGGCGATCTCGGCCAGATAAAGAAACTGGTCCTGCTCGTTCATGTGCGTGAACACGGAAATCGCAATGACACAATCAAATCGCTTGTCGGCGAAGGGCAGGGGCTGGTGTGGGACAGTAGCAACGCCGGATACGTAGTCGAGGGCCGACGACACCCATGCTATATGGCGCTGGTCCACGTCCACGCCCGTGTACCGACCGCGCGTTCCCTTGAACATGCGCGCCAATCGGCCAACGCCGACACCGAAGTCGAGAATATCCGTGTATTCGCTGAGCGCTGTGGGACTCGCCTCGTGCAGTGCGCGCAGGATGTCGCAGCCATGTTTGGCGAAATCGCGCGGGTCGACCAGGCCGCTCACGTTTTGCATGAGCTCGCGCGGAGGAAAGGGCGCGACGTATTCAAGGCTCTCGGGCGATTCGAAGGCACCGTCAAGATTGAATTCGAGCCATGCATCGAAATCGCCGCGAATGCCGTCGCGAAAACGTTTCACGTTCATGTGACGATGGGCGGTCGGTCCTGTCCCGGAGTCCAGGTTCGCGGCCCGTTCGCGAGAATGTTTCTCAATCACCTGGTGATAGACGTCGACCACGTCCTTGGTCATCGCGCGAATGTCGCGGTCATAGGCCGTGCGGGCCCCGGCAGCGCGCACGGCGTGAGGGTTCCCGACCAATCGGCCGAGCACGGCCGTCAGGTCAGCCAAGTCTCCACGTCTGAAGCTCCATCCGGTCTGACCGTCGTCGATGAATTCCATCAGGCCTTGAACATCGGACACGAGAACAGGTGTGTGCGTGGCAAGCGCATATAAAAGCACCAGCGGGCTATTCTCGTACCAGGTCGAGGGGATGGCGAGGACGTCGAATGTCGCCATGAGAGAGGCCATGCGATCGGGAGGAAACGTGCCCAGAAATTCAGTATGTGGGCCGGCCAGTTCACGCAGCTGGGTCATATAGGCCGGGTCCTGGGTCTCCGGTCCATAAATCTTGATGCGGAGCGAATGCGCCGGGAGCTTGGCAGCGGCCTTCAGCAGGAGGTCGACGCCTTTGTGCGGGGCGAGTTGGCCGATGAAGCCGATCACCAGCGGCTGGCCTTCGGCGCGCGCCCGCTTCGGCGAACGGTCGATATCGACGCCGAACCGGCTCAGATGCAGCCGCGTTGGGTCGAACCTGTTCCGCACGTATGCGTCGCGGAGAAAGGTCGTGGGCGCGATCATGGCGTCGTAGTGACGATAAGCTTTGAACAGGATATCGGGCCGATCAACAATATCGGCAGCCATGGCATGAGAGGTCGACCACGGCATGACGTGCGCCGCGTAGGCGGTTCGGATGCCTACAGCCGCAGCCCTGAGCAGCCAGGGGCGTGCGGCAATGCGCTGCATCGGCGTGCCGGGAGCTGATGCGCCCGCCGCTTTGATATGGCAGGCCAGGCAATTGGTGCGCAGCCGGTTGGGGCCCGCGCACAGCGCTCCATCGGCGCTTTCCAATTTGTTGGTGTAACAGAAGCCGAAAAAATCAGTGAGGGTCGCCACCACGGGAAGGCCAAGGGCCTTGGCCTCCTCGAGCAGCACGGCTGTGTGATTGACGAGGTGTGTAACGTGCACCACGTCACATTCAAGTTCACGCAGGATCTGCCGGAGCGACCGGCGCATCTCCTCCTGCCAATAGGTTTCCCGGATGTTCCGATGCGGCAACTTGTTCTTATCGATAACGATGACCGGCACGCCGTCATGAACATAGCGGCTTACCAAGGTCTCGCGGGGCGGCTCGCCCTGAAAGACGGCGGATACCACAGTGACCTGATGGCCGAGTGCCATGAGGTTCCTGGCAAGTTCAAGGGTGTAGGTTTCCGTCCCGTAGAAATGATCCGGGAAGAAACAGTGGACAAACAGTGCGACCTTCATGGATCTATTCTGCCAGCAGGCGGTCGTAGATTTCCCCGTAGCGCGCGGTCATCGCCTGGACGCCGAAAGCGACTTGGGCTCGTGTCCGATTGCGTTCACCCAAGGCCTGTCGCCGGACGGGATCGTCCAACAGCGCGATGATTTTCTGCGCCGCCGATACCGTATCTATTCCGAACGTATCGTCGTAGCCCAGAATTTCCGGAAGCGCGCCAACCTTATATCCGCCGACCGCCAATTTCTTGTTCATGGCAAAAACCGTCACTTGTCCAAAGCTCTCCTGCCATACCGGCGCGACGAAGATCGCGAACTTTCCGTACCAATCGGGAAGGCTCCCATAAGGGACGTATCCCGTGAAATGAAAGTTCTGCCGCACGCCGGCAGCTTTGGTCTGCTCAACATAGGAGTGGAACAGACTGCCGCCGCCAATAATGTAGATTTTCGTGCGCGGGCGTCGCCGCGCGATCTCAATGAAAAGCTGGATGGAATCTTCGCGCAATTTGTCGGTCTCAAGTCGGTAGACCATGCCGATGGCGTCGGCGGTCTTCGCCGCATCGATCGGCTTGTCGAATCGCGAGAGATCGATCCCGGGATGAATGACGGACGACTTTTCCGGCCGGTCGGCGCCGGCACCGAAATGTCGGCGCACGTAATCGCTCACGTAAATGTAGTGGTCCACGCGCTCGTGAATATACGGGGCAATGGGTGTATTGATGTTTTCGACGACCTTGCAGGGGATGTGTTCGATTGCGCTCAAGGCCGCGCGATACCAGGGTTCGTCGGTTAAACCCCAATAATGGATATGAACGACAGACGGCTTCTTGCGTGCCAACAGCGCCGACAAAGCTTCAACGTCCAACGGTGCCGGCATGTGATGCACCACCATGCCCTGATGTCTGCCGCCGCGCCATAGGGCGGCGGTCACGACCTCCTGGTCATAGCGGTCTGCAAGATTCTCGAGAAGGTCGATGATCAGTTGGGTGGACCCCCCGACATATACGTTGGCGATGACATGCATCACCAATGGCCGTTTGATCGCCGGGTCCGCAGCGACAACGGGCTTTATGACGTATGGCGCGGTGGCTTCCACCGCCTTTTCCTTCGTCCGCCGCAACGCCTTTAATCGAGCTTTGTCGAGCTTGAGAACCCACGTCCCGCAATCCTCATCCCAAGACGGGATCATGCAGGTCTCCAGGAGATCGGCATCGATCGGTGCTGGTCCAAAAGACAACATCCGACGTATTAGTCGCCGTGCACCTGACCCCAAGGCGGCTATCCGGCGGAACAGGCCGATGACCCACCATATAACTCTGTGAAGCCTGACCATCATCCGCCACGAGGTTGATGTCTCAATGGCGGACAGTCTGACCGCCAGGGCATGGCTGTGCTCCCGAAGGCGCGCGTTTTCCGCTTGTGCTTTTTCAAGCGCCCGACGGACCGGATCCATATCGGCTGAATCCGTGGTGGTCGCCTCCCGGGACGTGTTTTCCCTGGCCCGCCCTCCGGTGTCCGATTTTTCGCCGCGACTGGCCCCGGAAACGGCGGCGCGCTCCCCATTATCCATCATCTCGGGCAAACTCTTGTTTCTCCATGCTGTTTTCCGGTTTACAGAGCGGAAAGACTACACCATGACCGGTTACGGCGCGAGCCAAGAGGGATTGCCATCGCCTACCCTATAATGCGCGAAACCCGGCCGAGATCCATGGGCCTGCGGCGGCTGAGCACGTACCACATCCGGGGGAACCATTGAGAAAGCCCTATCTCTGTTCACTGCTGATCCCGACGAAAAACGGCGGCGATCTTTTCAAGGACGCCGTGCGGGGTCTTCAGTCGCAAACCTGCTGGGATGAGGTTGAGTTCATCGTCGTGGACTCGGGTTCTGACGATGATACCGTCGCGACCGCCAAGGCGGCCGGCGCCAATTGTATTTCAATTCCGCCGGCAGACTTCAATCATGGCGCCACGCGTGACTTTGGGGTCGCTATGGCTCGTTGCAGTCGCGTCGTGCTCATGGTGCAGGACGCGGTCCCCGACGATCCGCACATGATCGCGAGACTTATTGCCGCGTTGGATGAGGACAAGGTCGCCGGGGTCTATGCCCGCCAAATTCCCCGGCCAACGGCCGATGTCGTCACAAAACGGAACCTGAATACCCATTTCACCGGCCGTCAACATCGGCAAACCCAGGTTCTTGCCGATCCGCAGGCGTACGCCGCCATGACGCCCGAGGAAAAACGTGCCGTCTGCAATTTCGACAACGTGTGCTCGGCGATACGAAAGGATGTCTGGGCGCTTGAACATTTCGGCCGGGCGGATTTCGGCGAGGACATCGCTTGGGCCGAGCGTGTGCTCAAGCGCGGGTATAAGATCACTTACGAGCCGGCGGCGGCGGTCATCCACTCCCATGACCGGCCATTGTCTTATGAATATGCCCGCGCCTACCTATGCCACCGCGTGCTCTATCGGCAGTTTGGGCTGGAGCAGGTGCCGACCCTGTGGTCGGCCTTGCTCGCCTGGGGTTATGCCAGCCTCACGGACATCGTCACAATTCTGCGCGACGAGAGGAATCCGGCCGCAATGTTGAAAATGCTGTTCAAGACGCCGCTTGTGAATTTCTTTCTTATCCGCGCAAAATATGCAGCGGAGAAGCATGAGAAGCTCGGTTTGCCGGTGGACGGCCGCGGCGTCTAGCTTTCGCGAAGAAGGTCGTCGCATTTGAAAATCCTCCTCACCGTACATCAGTTCTTTCCGGACCATCGATCCGGAACGGAGGTCCTTACCCTCGCCGTGGCAAAGGAGCTTCAACGACGCGGCCACGACGTTCGCGTCTTAACCGGATTTCCCAATCGCCCGCCGGTGCCCGACGCCGAGCGCCTTGACGGCTATGACGTGGAGGGCGTGCGCGTTTTCCGTTTTTCCCACGGTCATCGGCCCGTGGGAGATCAGACGACGATCACCGAAATCGAATATGGCAACCGGCTCGCCGCCGGATATTTCGCCCGGCTCGTCGCGATGTTCGCACCGGACATCGTCCACTTCTTTCATTTCAACCGGCTAGGCGCCGCACTTGTCGATGTGGCGGTCAAGTCTGGAACGGCCGCCTACTATACGCCCACCGATTTCTGGTCCGTCTGCCAGACGGCTCAACTGATGCTTCCCGACGGCGGGGCTTGTTCCGGTCCGTCGAAGCACTCAGGAAATTGCGTCAAACATGTTGCCGCGTTGACTCAGGGCCGCGCGGTAGGTCAGCTTATCCGCTACGTACCTGATGCCGTGGCGGACCTGGCGGTCAAACTCACCGCCGACGGCGCTCTGCCGTCCTATCCACTAAGCCATGAAATCGCGGCTCTCCACCGCCGCAAGGATTTTCTCGTGACGCGGCTCAACTGGCTCCACGGCATTGTTTCGCCGACGGCGGTGATGACCGATATTCTGGTGCGTAACGGCGTTGATCGTGATCTCATCGTCCAGTCCGGCTACGGCATCGAAACGCCGGGCGGCGAAGCCGCGGTCGCGACGCTGGGAGAAGCCGAACCGCTGAATGTGGGGTATATCGGCACCTTGGCGCCGCATAAGGGATGCCATGTTCTGATCGATGCTTTTCGACGGATTGCACCCGGGAAGGCGCGTCTCAAGATCTACGGCAATCCCGCCGACTTTCCCCACTACTACGCGGATCTATTGCGACGGGCAGCGGGATCTCCGGCGATCACCTTTTGCGGAACGTTTCCCAACCACGAGATTGGGGAAATCCTGTCGGGGCTCCACGTTCTTGTGGTGCCTTCCCTCTGGTACGAAAACGCACCGCTTGTTATGCACGCCGCGTTGGCGGCCAAGCGTCCCGTCATCGCATCGCACTTGCCAGGTCTTTCCGAAACGGTGAAGGACTGCTGGAATGGGCTCCTTTTCCCGGCGGGCAGTGTCAATGCTCTTCATGATCGTCTTGCGCGTCTCCTCGGTAATCGTTCCTTGCTCACGACCTTGAGCCGGAATTGCTATAAGCCGAAGACGACGGCTGCCTATGTGGACGAATTACTGGCCCTTTATGCGAAGGGCCCCTTGCGAGACATGCGGAAGCGTGATTATCACGGCCTGCAGGATATTCAGCCGGTCGACGCCGGTTGGGTACCCTTACCGGACGTGAGGTGATTGTGACGGGAAATGAAAAGCTGCGCTGCCTCGTACTTGGGGGGAAGGGCTTCATCGGCTCCCACCTGGTTGATGCCCTCTTGCGTGCGGGCCATGGCGTGCGTGTTTTCGACCGCGCCGGTATCGCGTCCCTGAGCGGCCCTAGTTCCCAGGCGCAGGCGGAATGGCACGACGGCGACTTCACCAATGAAAGCGATATGAGCCTGGCGCTCGCCGGGTGCGATGTCTGCTTTCATCTTGTTGCCACGACCTTGCCGAAATCGTCGAACGCCGATCCGGCATTCGACGTAGAAACGAATGTCATGGCGAGTATCCGGCTGCTTACCCAGGCCGTTCGTGCCGGCGTCAAGAAAGTCGTGTTCGTCTCTTCCGGTGGTACCGTCTATGGCGTGCCACGTTATGTACCTGTCGACGAAGCGCATCCCACAGATCCCATTTCCTCTTACGGCATCACCAAGCTTGCCATCGAGAAATACCTCCATCTGTTTCACACGCTTCACGGTCTTTCCTACGCGATCCTGCGGCCGTCCAATCCCTTCGGCGAGCGACAGCGTGTCCAAGCCAGCCAGGGCGCGGTCGCCGTGTTCATGGGCAAGGTGCTGCGCGGCGAGCCGGTGGAGATTTGGGGCGACGGTTCGGTGGTGCGCGACTATCTCTACATCGGCGATTTGATTGCGGCTTTCATGGCGACTCTTGCGTACGATGGGCCGGAACGGGTCTTCAATATCGGCTCGGGTGCGGGCCTCAGTCTCAACAGCGTCCTGGACGGGATCGAGCAGGTGACCGGCCGCAAGGCCGAACGGCGCTATCTCGCGGCGCGCCCATTCGACGTTCCCACCAATGTTCTCGCCATCGGCCGGGCCAAGGCAGAACTGAATTGGATGCCCGCGACGTCGTTTCTGGATGGGCTTGATCGCACCGCCCGCTGGCTGGCGGACCATCCGTGACGCCCAAGTCTTTTCCGACGGTTGTGGCGGCGACGCGCGCCTATGAAGCCTGGGCCGGATCGCAACTGCGCTTCGTCAAATCCGATCTTGCCGAGAAGCATCGCCGCATGGCGGCGAGTCCGTTCGCGCTCATGCGGAGCACGTTCTATCGCTGGGTTCCCCTTTGGCATGAGATCTGCGCCGGTCTGGGGTCGGCGCCCCGTGTGCTGGCGGTCGGTGATCTTCATGTGGAGAATTTCGGCACCTGGCGCGACGGCGAGGGGCGGCTGGTGTGGGGAGTCAACGACGTCGATGAGGCGGCGTCCATGCCCTATACCCTCGATCTGACAAGGCTGGCCGCCAGCGCGCTGTTGGCGCGCCGCGAGGCACATCTGAGTATGGCGCCGTCGGATATTTGTCGGATCATTCTGCGCGGCTATCGTCATCAACTCGAGCACGGCGGCCGGGCGTTCGTCCTGGAGGAAGATCACGGCGGCCTGCGTGCGGCAGCGCTATCGGCCGATCGCGACCCGGTACGATTCTGGGAAAAGATGGCGAGTCTTCCGACCGTGTCGGCCCCGGTCGGCGTGCGTCGATTGCTGGCGGCACATTTGCCTGAACCCGGACTTCGGTTTCGCATCGCCCACCGCATTGCCGGTCTTGGGAGCCTGGGCCGGCCGCGATATGTGGCACTCGCCCAGTGGGAGGGCGGATTGGTTGCGCGGGAAGCAAAAGCAATGCTGCCGTCTGCCTACGGATGGGCGCTGGGCAAGGTGGCGCGGCGTGTCGAGGGCGCCACACTCCTCGCACGGGCGGTGCGTTGTGCTGATCCCACGTTCGCATTTGCTATGGCCGGCGATGCCTCCTGGCTGTTACGCCGCCTTGCGCCCCATTGCTCGCGGATCGAACTGGCCATGCTTCCGAAACGCCGCGAGGAGGCGACCTTGCTTGAAGCCATGGGGCGGGAAACCGCTAACCTCCATCTTGGTACCCGTGGGGCCGCGACTGTCGTGCGCGCGGATCTCAAGTCCCGCAAAGGCGATTGGCTTCTGGCCGCCGCGAAGGCGATGGCGGACGCCACCATCGCCGACTGGAAGGACTGGAAGGCCACAAAGTCGCCGTGATCTGCTAACATCCTAAATGCGGATCAATATTGCCGGCGGCGGACGGAGACGGGCTGAGATGGTGTTCTATGTCGACCACGGCGCACAACGCACCGTCCGCGCGCGCACCGATTTTTGCCTGATCAATGTTCCGACGTTTGACGGTTATACCGGGGTAGCGATTCCCAACATCAGCCTCGACGCGCGGTTGGCCGAACTGACCACGTTTTTTTCCGTGTTCTCGTTCAACCTGCCGATTAGCGAAATATTCTTTGCAGCCTCGCTTGATGCGGCCCTTGAGAAGGGGACCAGGGACTTCTGTCTGATTCAGAACTGCGGTCATACGTTCTACGGCGGCGATGAATTGTCGGTGGATTTCAACGCCGTGCTGGATGCCTGCACGTTCATGACCGGTCACATCATGGATCGCGCCGGCTATTTCTACATGCATGATCAATGCCTGCTGGTGAACCGTCGCGCCTGGGAACGCCTCGGTAAGCCCCGCTTCGGTGCGCCGGTTAAGGCGCCTCAGACCGTTGCGTTGCCTCAACGCAGTCCGGAAAATGTCCACGACAACTACACGCCCCTCTGGCTTAAACCCACGGGTCAGGAGATCACACTGGATGTGAATTTCGGCTATGGCTGGAATGCTATCTCCGAAGGGCTCAATCAAGGATTGACCATCAATAACTGGCCGGCCGCCCTGCGGCGGTATAAGCGCCATTGCTATGCTTATTACGGCGACCTCACGATCTGGCTTGCGGCGCTCGCCGATGTGACGACGGCGCCCGAGACCGACGATAAGCAGCTGCAGATGATCCTGGATTTTCTCCGCAATACACCGAACCGGTTCGACTCCCCGAACTGGGTTTTTGTCTACAACAGCGAATCCGATATCGACATTCCGCTGTTGCGCTATCGCAAGGGTCTCGATACCGCGTTCGTGCTTGCGTCCGGGTTCAAGGCCAACCGCATCCTCGAGACCGTCGGCTTTCACGATGCAACGCAAGTCGTGGTCTACGACTATAGCAAGCCGGCGCTGGCGCTAAAGCGCCTGATGGTCGATGAGTGGGACGGTCGCGATTTTGCTGGCTTTCTGGCAACGGCGCGGGGACGGGTCGACGCGATGTGCGGTGAAGCGGCGACGTATGTACCTGAGGCCGTGACCAAAGACGCGGCCGCGACCGCGCGTGAGTTTCACCGCGAGATGGGCGCGGTGTTCCATTCCACCGACCACTGGCTGGCCCATTGGCAGCGATATCGCAAGCTGGCGCATCGCTTCGTCCATGTGGACGTTTTGCGCCAACAGGCTGAAACTGCCGCCATGCTTGAACAGTACGCTGCCGGACACAGCGTGATCTGGATCAGCGACATGTTCAATTCGCCGAACGCGATCGGCAAATTTTCGTTCGACCTACGCCGGCAGGCCTACAATACGATCACACGCGTCCTAGGTGCGCGCACGGACAGCTCGCTCATCATCGGCAACGAACCGCGCCTGTGGATCGCCGGGTGATCCGCTCGGGGCGCGCGGCCATTTTTTTCATGGAAGTGCCATGGACGGAGTCGCGCATTTGCGCTCCACTGTCGCGGTTATGATGGATACCGGTTTGATTGAAAATCAGTTCCCTGCTGCGCCGCCGGGCTTGCCGTCGCGATTTCAGGCACCGGCGGGCTTCCAGTGGGGCACGTTTGAGACCGCGGATGGGGCGCGGCTGCGGTGGGGCCATCTGCCGGCGGCTATGCCGCGCGCGGAGTGCGTTCTCGTCGGCGGTTTCGCGGAGTTTGTCGAAAAATATTTCGAGACCATTGCCGATCTTTCCCAACGCGGCTTCTCTGTGTGGTGTCTCGATTGGCGCGGCCAGGGCCGGTCGACGCGGCCGACTCGCCATCCAAGCCGTCCGCGCCGCCGCGACTTCGATCGCGACGCCGACGATTTAATAGCCTTCACGCGCCACGTGCTGCCGGGACGGCATCCGCGTATTCTGATTGCTCATTCCATGGGCGGTGCCATCGCGCTGCTCGCACTCGTGCGGGCTCCGGCGCTGTTTACTGCTGCTGTTCTGAGCGCCCCCATGCTCGGCGTTCACACGGCGCCGGTTCCCGGCTTGATTGCCCGCGTACTGGCGGTTCTTGGTGTGGTATGGGGTTTCGCCCGCGAATTTGCGCCCGGCCGCGGGCCGTGGGCTCCCGATCCAAGATTGTCCGCGGAAACGAGTCTCACCTCTCACGATCCCATCCGTTGTACAGTGCAGCAGGCGTGGTACACGGCGCAGCCGGATTTGCGCGTGGACGGCCCGACCTACGGCTGGGTCCAGTCGGCGCTGGAAATCACCGACCGATTGCGCGATCCGGCGATTTTCCCCGCTATTTCTGTGCCGATCCTCATTGGTTGTCCCGGTGACGAGCATTTTGTCGATCCGGAAGCGGAAAAACGCACGGCGACACGATTGTCTCACGGCAAGCTGGTTTCATATCCCACGGCGCGTCACGAGTTGTT
>SCTM01000191.1 GCA_004297485.1 Rhodospirillaceae bacterium | reverse complement strand
CGTCTGAACGTTGGCGGAGGCCTGCTCGCTGGCCGCCGCGACCGTGGTGCTCTGACGGGTCGTTTCCTCGGCCGTGGCGCTCAGCGATTGGGCCGCAGACTGCATCTCCGTCGATGCAGAGGCGACAATATTGACAACACCCTTGACGCTGTCTTCGAAGTCTTGGGCAACCTTCAAAACCATGGTCTTGCGCTCGGCCTCCGCCTTCTTCTTCATCTCTTCCTGTTCGGCCTCAAGCTTCTTCATGGCGATGGAATTATCCTTGAAGACCTGCAGTGCCGCGGCGAGGGAGCCGACTTCGTCGCCCCGTTCCGCGCCGGAGACATGGACATCAAGTTCTCCCGCGGCCAGCCGCTTGACCACGGCGGTGGTCAGGCCGATGGGCGTGGCGACGCCCATGATGATGGCAAGGCTGGCGCCGATGCTGAGAGCAGCCGCAAGCGCGATCGCGCCGATGATGAGGCTGTGGGCTGAATGATAGATCGCGGCGCCCTTATCGGCGGCCTTATGCCCCTCGTCCGAGTTGAACTTGAGATCGGCAAGCAGCGTCGTCCGCAGCTGCTCGAATATGGGCAGCAGTTCTTCCCGGAATACGGCGGTTGCTTCGACGTTCTGGTTCTTGCGTGAAAGGGCCAGCATCTTCGGCTCTATATCCAGATAGCTGGCCATCAGCCGGTCGTAGTCATCCACCATCTTTCGTTCCGTGCCGGGCGTCACCATGGGCTCGTATTCCTTGCGCATGTCGGCAATGGTCTCTCGATCCTTAACGATCTTGGCATCCATGGCTGCGATGCCGGCGTCGTCGGTGGTGAGGATATGGAGGCCTTCGTGGTTCCGCATCATCTCGACCTGCTGCACGAGCCGCCCCAGGAGTTGAACGGTAGGCAGCCAGTTATCGCGAACATCGGCCGCCGCGTCATTGACGTCGGAGAGCTGGAGTATTGAGAATACCCCGAGAGCGATGGTGACGATGAGGGTGCAGGCGAAAGCCGAGAACACCTTCGTGCGAATAGAAATATTTTGCCAAAAGTTCATTGGACTGTTCCCTTCCATATTCCCCGCGCGCCGGTGCGTCCCGGCGGCCGCGCATGTTAGGTGCGCCCCGCAGCTTCGTTGGCCATCATTGGCAATTGAAAGCTGCGATGAACTAGAATTAAGGGAAGGCAACCCGTGACGGATAGTTCTCTTTGGTATTGGTTGCGTCGCGGCCCAATATCTTTGGGTTATATGCCAAGCGCTATGGCAGTTATGCGGCGGCGCGTGTGGTGGTCACACGCGGAATATAGAGCGATATCTCCGTGCCGAGACGTTCCTCGCTCTTGATGTAAATCGCCCCATTCGATTGCTGAATGAATCCGAACACGTCGCTCAGACCGAGGCCGGTGCCCTTGCCGGCCGGCTTGGTTGTAAAGAACGGTTCGAGGGCGCGCTGGCGCACGTGTTCGGGCATGCCCGTGCCGGTATCGATGACGGTTATGCAGACATATTCATCGCCGGATTTCCGTGTTGTTCCAACGGCGCCGGTCGGAATCTCCTTTTCGACCGAGACCTCCAGCGCGATTCTTCCGCCATGGGGCATTGCATCGCGGCTGTTGATCAGCAAATTGAGAATACTGCTTTCCAGGTGCACGGCATCGATCACGACAATCAATTCCGCGAACTCGTATCGAGTCGACAGGCGGATGCGGGGTCCCAGGATTTCCATGGCCTGGCTGTTGACCGACTCGACCACGTCGTTCACGTTCACCAGAGCCGGATCCAGCGGTTGTTTGCGGGCGAAGGCCAGCAGGGATGTGGTGAGATTAACGGCCTTATCACAGCCGCGAATGGCGCGATCCGCGAAGACCCGTCTTTGGTCGGTGCCAAGACGAATCTGCAGCATTTCGATATTTGCGCGGATAATGGCCAGGAAATTATTGAAGTCGTGGGCAACGCCGCTCGTGAGCTGGCCGAGGGCACGCATTTTCTCAGCCTGGGCATTTTGTTCCTCGGCCAGCTTGCGATCGGTGATATCCACGATTGTTGCAATGGAGTGATCGGCCAGCCCATCCGGACCTTTCAGCCGTGCGACGCTGACTTCGACATCGATGGTCTTGAGATCGTGGCGTTGATAGGCGAGTTCTATTTGCAGGGCTTTGTCATTCAACACGGTCTCTCTAAGGTTCTGGTATAAATCCGGATTTTCTTGGCACCAGGGCAGTACTTCACATGTGCTTCGTCCGACGATCTCATCGCGACCGAAGCCCATGATTCGTTCGAATGCCTTGTTCACGTAAATAATATGATCTTCCCTGTCGTTCATCGTTCCTTTGGTGATAAGCACAGCGTTTGGCGATCCATCGAGGGCGAGTTCCAGTGTCCGTAGAAATTCGGTCCGTGCCAGTTCATCGGTGATATCCCGTGTCACGCCGTAGCCCCGTACCTCGCCTGATTCCGTCTCCCTCTCCAGGCTCATTTCGGAGACGAACAAACGGATGCTACCGTCGGGGCGGATGAACCGAAATGTGCAGGGCCCGGGTTCTTCGGCATTTAGTCCGCGCTTGTACCAATCTGTAATGGTCGCCAGATCGTCCGGATGAATGTGGCAGTACCAATCACCCGCCGACGTTGTCGGCCGAGGCTCTAAACCGCCCATGCGGAAAAGTTCCTCGGAACATATAGATTCCGAGGGCGATCCGACAAATTCCCAGCTGCCCATCTGGGCCTGAGCCTGGGCGCGGTTGAGACGCTCTTCGCTTAGCTTGATCCGCCGCGCCTCCGCCCGCTCCTTGGTCTTGTCTCGGCATACGGCGACGGTCGACATCAAATGACCGCTATCATCGAATACGGGAGAGACAGTCACCTCCAGATAGATTTCGCCGCCGGTTGCCCGAATGGCCGTGACTTCGTGCCGGGTTGCACTGCGCTCTAGACCGGGCGCTGAGGATGGGTCCAAACCGACGAAATTGGTCTTCGTGTTTAGGAATGCAAATCCCACGGAACCCATGAGTTCCTGTCGCGTGCGGCCGGCCAGAGCCTCGCCACTGCGGTTACAGTCCAGCAGCTTTCCCGAGTCGTCGAACATATAGATCGCGTCGTCCATCTGTTCGAGGGCGGCGGACTGGAGTTGCAGATCGCGCGCGCGGCTGATGCGTTCGCTGGCATCGTCGGAGCGCGCGAGCCAGAGGACTCTCGGGTCGCCCGGAATATCGATAGGGCAGATTTTGAGATCGAAGTATTTATCAGATCCGTCTGGGCCAACGTGTTTGAGACGTGTGGTCAATCCCCGGCGATTGAGAAGAGAATCACCTATTGCGGCGACGGTGGCCGCGTCGACCTGCGGGACATAACCAGTCCCTTTGATAGTTGCCACATCCATCGACGAGATCATCTCATCCGGGTCCAGACCGAGGACCGCGGCATACGCTGGATTCACATAAAGGTACCGCAAGTTTTCGAGGCGATCGCCTTCGTACACCGCCAGCGGCCATGCGGCTTCGTCTGACACCTCTTGCATCAGGTTGGCACGGCGTTCGAGTTGCCGACGGTCGGAGGTGTCACGCAAGCCGAGGGCGTAAAGCCGCTTGTTCCAACCCCGGACCTCCGACACCACGAGTTCCAAGGATATTGCCTCGCGGGATTGGCGCAGGCCGACGGTTTCTCGCGGCCACAGTCCGATGACCTGATGCCCGCCGGTCTCGAGGCGGCGCGACAGAAACCCTTGTTTAAGAGTCGCGCGGAACTCCGGAAGGATGACGGAGATGTCCTTGCCGATCAGCTCTTGTCTCTTGTAGCCGAAGATATCCTCGACGACGGTGTTCGCGCCCTCGACGATTCCGGCTTCGTCGACGATGACGAACCCATTCGTGATGGTCATCATCAGCTGTCGCGTCGTGGTCATGACGTCCAGCGGCAGCGAGCGAAATTTCGAATAGTGCGCGATAAAAAATACGAGCACGAATATGCCCGTTGTAACCATGCCTTCGATTGTCTGCAGTGTAAGCGGATCTCGTATGGCGGCCACCGGATCGATGTGAGTGGCGATACCGACCAGCCGAAGGACAGTCAACAAACCGACGGAATCGAGGATCGCCCAAGCTAAGGACGTGATGATCCTTTGGCTAACGACCCTCCGGTACGAACGGTCGTTCCAGCGCTCACCTAATGTCTCGGCTATCGCCAGTTCCATATTACCCCCCCCAGGGGACATGTCGGTCGCCAATCAGTAGCACAGGATTATCGCGCGTCTGCGCTACGCCATTGCCTTCTTACTTCCTGTGTTCGTATTGCCAGATGACCTCATCCACTCATCAAACTGGTCCGGCGGCATCGGCCTGCCGAAGTAGTACCCTTGTCCCATGCTGCAGCCCCATTCCAGGAGTCGCTGAACGGTTGCAGCGTCCTCTATCCCTTCCGCAACGCAGTTCATTCCCAGACTTGCGGCCATCGCGATGATCGTCTTCACGATCACCATGCTGTCGTCCTCCGAGCGAATGCTCGAAATGAATGACCGATCGATTTTGAGTTCGGAGAAAGGCAATTGGCGCAGCCGCAGCAAGGATGAAAATCCCGTCCCGAAATCGTCGATCGACAGATGAAACCCTTTAATACGGAGCCGAGTCAGAACGTCGAGCGCATCCGCCGAGACGTCGAGCGAGCTGCCCTCGATCAGTTCCAAAATGATCCTATCGCACGGAACGCCGGCCCGAGCGCAAATCGCCTCAAGATGATCGGGAAGATCGAGCGCATCAATGTCGCGCGCCGAAATATTGATCGCAACAGGCAGATCAAGCGCCTGTGTGGACCATGTTTTGATCTGGGCAACGGCTTGCGTCATGACGCGGGTCAAGATCGGTCCGGTGAGATTGCCGAGTTCCGCAATCGCCATGAAGACATTCGGCGAGATGATCCCGAGTCGAGGATGAACCCAGCGCGCAAGAGCCTCCGCGCCGACAACTTCGCCGGTCGACACTTGGCATTTGGGTTGAAGAAAAATCTGGATTTCGTCGTTTTCAATCGCCAGTCGCAACGCTTCGGCGGCGAGTTCGCTTGGTGCTTTCAGCCGGTCTAATATGGCCTGGACCTCCGCGAGCACAAACGGTTTTGTAATCGTCGCGGCAAGCGCAAGACCTCTGTGCTGTGCGATCGTCTCGGCGAAGTGAATAATCTTGGGGCCCATTCCCGAAATGATCACGATTTTCGCCGGCGTCTCGATTGCCGCGAGAAAACGCAGGATGGTAATGCCGTCGGCATTCGGCATCTGAAGGTCGGTGACGATGACTGTGGGATGCCATTCCCGCACATATCGCTTGAATTGGTCGGGATCGTCCGTGTGGATTACGGCGTAGCCGAGGCTTTCGCCTATATCGATGAATAACTCGCCGATGTCCTGGTCGTCGTCGATGATGAGGAGGCGGTTGTCTTGCATATTGATGTGATCCACCGTCCTTCTGCTTGCCGGAAATACGTGAGGCCGGCTGCTTCTAAATCCGTGATAGCGGCTTACCGAGGGGCGCGGCTACGGTTTTTAGGTATCGGGAATCTGGTTTTTGGGGGCTATCCCAAAGAAAATCGGTCACCGGAGCGGGGGCTAAAGAGATTGGGAGAAGCCCTGCTCCATGGCGATTCGAACAGCATCGATTCGATTCGATGCGCCGATCTTGCGATAGGCATTGCGGAGATGCATTTTAACAGTGATCTCCTGCAAATCGAGTTGCCGGGCAATTTCCTTGTTGGTCATGCCTTGGACAAGCAGCTTGAGACTCGTGCTTTCGCGTCCGCTCAACTGCGCAAGCACCGGATGATTCGGCTTTGACGTCGATGCTGATGCCGATACAGATCCAAATTCAACCTCCGCCACAAGACTTGGCGGGACGTAAACCTCTCCGTCGAGGACGAGGCGTAAGGCCGAGATCAAAGTTCTCCCGCGCGTTGTCTTGGGGATGAAACCCCTGGCGCCGTTCTGAATTGCCGCGATGACGGTCGGGCCATCATATGTTCCGGAAATAATGACAACAGGAATGTTGGGATAAGCGTCGCAGATCGCACGCAAGCCGGTCATCCGGTCGTTGCCTACGGGGCCCGGCATTCCCAGGTCAAGGATGATCAGTGCGGGAGCGGCCTCTGTGCGCGCCAGTGCAAGAACTTCGTCGTAGGTGGATGCTTCAATGACCGCAACGTCTTCGGCCAGTCCGAGCAAATGCGGCTTCAAGGCTTCGCGTAAAAGCTCATGATCGTCAGCGATAATAATCTTCAACGTCGTCGTTTGAATCATTCTAAGTTCCCCCGCCCCTAATCGGCCGATCCCCATTCCATCTCGGCCAATTTGATATTGAGCCGAAAGTATGGCCGATGCGTAGAAGCGTCGCCAGCAAATCTTTATGTGCCACACGTGCTGTGCCGCAGCATTGACCGATGTCAATGGGGTCATGCCCTAACCCTTTTTCAAGCCACATAACCCTTTTAAGGACTGAGCGGCCAAGCCGATCAGCGCTACCAATATTTTCGGTAGACGGCGCTGCGCTCAATCTCCGCACCGTCTGGGCGACGCGACAATCAGACAGGGACCGCCATGGATGAATTGATCACGGATTTTGTGGCCGAAACCACAGAGAGCCTCTCAGTCCTCGACCAGGAGTTGGTTCGCTTCGAGCAGTCTCCCAACGATTCCGAGATTCTAGGCAATATTTTCAGGATGATGCATACGATCAAGGGAACCTGCGGTTTCCTCGGTCTGCCGCGTCTGGAAAAGGTCGCTCACGCCGGAGAGGACGTTCTCGGAAAATTTCGCGATGGAACTCTTCAACCTGCGCCTGAATCTGTCACATTAATCTTGCGCTGCATCGACCAGATCCGCAGCATTGTCGATAATCTTGCAAGCGCGGGCACGGAGGGCGATGGCGACGATAGCGCCATCATCGGCGAGTTGAGAACGTTGGCCGATGGCCCGGCAGAGCCTTCCGAGGAGCCTGCGGCCCCGTCCGTCGATGGCGGACCCGTGCTGTCCGACGAGGGATTTCCCGTCGCCGCCGATCTTTTGGCGGAGGTTGCCCTGGCCGTGGCACCAGTTCAGGCCCCTAAGCCGAAACAACAGCAGCAGCTGCGCGCTGTTCAGACATCGGCCGCCGACGCCCCGATCGTCGTGCGCAATGAGCCGGAAAAATCCGAAGCAAAACCCGATTCAAAAGTTGATGCTCCGAAGGACCGCGCAGGTTCCCAAACCATCCGCGTGAATGTCGAGGTGCTGGAAAACCTGATGACGCTCGTCAGCGAGATGGTGCTCACGCGCAATCAACTGCTGCAGCTCACCCGTCTGTCCGAGGACAGTGTCTTCAAAGAACCGATCCAGCGCTTGAGCCGTACGACGACCGAATTGCAGGAGGGGGTGATGAAGACCCGCATGCAGCCGATCGGTAACGCATGGAGCAAACTGCCGCGAATCGTTCGTGACCTTGCGAATGAATTGGGCAAAAAGATCAACATCGACATGCACGGCGAGGATACGGAACTCGATCGTCAGGTGTTGGAACTCATTCAGGATCCGCTGACTCATATGGTGCGGAATTCTGCAGATCACGGTTTGGAGACTCCGGACGAGCGTCTCGCCGGAGGGAAACACGAAACCGGTACGATTCGACTGAGTGCCTTTCATGAAGGCGGTCATATCATCATCGAGATCGCCGACGACGGGCGCGGTCTCAATACAGAACGTATTCGGGCGAAGATCGTCGAGCGCGGCATGGCGACGAGCGAAGAAGCCGCCGCCATGGATGAAAGCCAAGTTAACCAGTTCATCATGAAGCCGGGCTTTTCGACCGCCGAGAAAGTTACCAAGGTGTCCGGCCGCGGTGTCGGTATGGATGTGGTCCGATCCAACATCGAGAAGATCGGGGGAACCATAGAGTTCCGCTCGGCGTTCGGACTCGGCTCGACGTTCACCATCAAGATACCGCTCACTCTCGCCATCATTTCGTCCCTTGTGGTGCAATGTGGCGGAGAACGCTTTGCCCTCCCGCAGATTGCCGTCAACGAAGTCGTGCGTATTTCGGAACGTTCCGAGCATCGGATCGAGTCTCTGAAGGGACTGCCCGTTCTGCGGCTGCGCGACAGTTTACTGCCGCTCATCAACCTGCGGCAGATCCTGAAGCTTGACGGCGAATCGACAGGTTGGTCCCCCGGCTGCAACACTTTCGAGGGTTACGTCGTTATCTGCCGCAACGGGAGCCAAGTCCTCGGGATCATCGTCGACAGTATCGCAGACGCCGAGGAAATCGTCGTCAAACCACTATCTGCCATCCTGGGCACGATGAGGTACTTTTCGGGCAACACCATCCTTGGTGATGGCCGCGTGATCCTCATACTCGATCTGAATGACCTCGCGTCCGATATCGCCCAGGAACCGGTGCAGCCGTCCGCGGCGAGGGAACCTGCCGAAGATATTCGGAAGTCTGGAGAGAGCGCCCTGCTCTTCCACACCCAGGCCGAAGGTATGAAGGCCGTGCCCCTGTCTCGCGTTCATCGTATCGAGAGCTTTGATATGGCGACGGTCGAGGTCGTGCAAGGCAACCGCGTGGTGCAATACCGCGACCAACTCTTGCCTCTCATGTCACTCGACGGCGAAGAGGGTATTCGCCGCGAAGGCCGCCAGACGGTGCTTGTGTTCGGTTCGGATGGAGCCGCCGTCGGTCTCGCGATCGAGACTATCGTCGACATCGTTTACGACGAGCTGGCAATCCGCAAGCCCTCCCGTTCTGCCGGAGTCAGGGGTAGCGGCATCGTCGCCGGCCGCGCCGTCGACATTATCGAGCCTGAATATTTTCTCGCGCAAATTGCCGAGGACGTCTGTACCGCTGAATTGGAGGTCGCAGCATGAACGCGATCAAACAAGAACTAACCGTCCGTCCTCTCGTCTCCGGCCGCACCGAGCAGATGGTGACCTTCTTTGTCGCAGATCAGATTTTCGGGTTGTCGGCCTATAAGGTTCGCGACGTTCTCAGGGCGCAACCCTTAACCCGTGTGCCGCTTGCCGCGGCCGAGATAGCCGGCGCGATCAATCTTCGCGGCCACATCGTGACCGCGATCGACGTTCGAGCACGGCTCGGCGCTCCGGCGGCCCCAGCCGACGCTTCTCATATGTGTGTTGTTGTTGAACGCAGCGGCGAGCAGTTCTGCTTGGTCGTCGATGCGGTGGGCGACGTGATAACGGTGGATTCCGTCGACATCGAGCCAACCCCCAGCTTTCTGCCTACGGCTTGGGCCCAGGTATCGGGCGGGATCTATCGTATGCAAGAGCGGTTGCTGCTGTTGCTCGATGTTGAACAACTGCTGAGCTATTGATCGGCATACCGGAAATCGAGGAGGGAGAGTCGTATGTCGGTTTGTCTCGTCGTCGATGATTCCCGTGTGATTAGAAAACTCGCGATCAGAATGTTGAACGATCTTGAGATCGAGACATGCGAGGCGCGGAATGGCGCCGAAGCCCTCAAGCATTGCATGACCGCGATGCCTGATATCATTCTGCTCGATTGGAATATGCCGATCTTGGACGGAATGGGATTCCTAAAACGCCTGCGTGCGATGAAAGTACCGGTCCAGCCCAAAGTTCTATTCTGCACAACCGAATCGGAGTTCACGCGAATTTCCGCGGCGATTGCGGAAGGTGCCGATGAATACATCATGAAGCCGTTCGACGAGGACGTTCTTGCCTCCAAGCTGCGGCTTATCGATGCCATTTGAACCCCGCGCAAAAGTGAATACCACGATCAGACCGGTAAGCATGGGGCAGCGTGGCCCCCTTCGTGCCATGGTCGTCGACGACTCGCTCGTGATCCGCAGTCTCATTAGCCGGATGCTCGGCACCGAACCGGCAATGGTGCAAGTCGTCGCCTCTGTCGCGAATGGACGGCTGGCTGTTGAACGGGCGCGCAAGCTTGATATCGATGTCATCGTTCTCGATATCGAGATGCCGGTCATGGACGGCATCAGCGCCCTTCCCTTGCTGCTGGAAATCGACCCAGAGCTGGTCGTGATCATGGCCTCGACACTGACCACACGCAACGCGGAGATCAGTCTTCGCGCGCTTTCGGCAGGGGCGAAGGATTACGTTCCCAAGCCGACCACCGCGACCATGAATTCCGGAGCGGCGGAATTCCAACGCGACCTGCTAGAAAAGATCCGCGCTCTCGGACAGCGTTATCGTCGCAATGGTCATGCGCATAAGCCGGCATCAGGACTCTCAGTGGCCGCCGCCAACGCAAGCGCCCCGGTGTTGCGTCCGATTACGCCCAATCGCCCGCAGGTTCTGGCCATCGGAAGTTCAACCGGGGGGCCACAGGCTCTCTCTCAGGTTCTACGTGACCTACCTCGCCCCATCAAAATGCCGGTTTTCATCACCCAGCATATGCCGCCTATGTTCACAGGCTTGCTGGCGGACAACCTTGCCCGTGATAGCGGCCTGCCCTGTCGCGAGGCCAAGCATGGCGACATCGTCACTGCCGGAAACGTTTATATCGCTCCAGGGGATTACCATATGACCCTTGCGCGCGAAAAAGCGAACGTCGTTGTCAAACTCAATCAAAACGAAAAAGAAAGTTATTGCCGGCCGGCCGTGGACCCCATGCTGCGCTCACTCGTGGAGATCTACGACGGCAAAATATTGGTCGGCGTGTTGACAGGCATGGGGCACGACGGCATGGCCGGCGCGCGTGCCGTCATTCAAGCCGGCGGCAACGTAATCGCGCAAGACGAGGCCAGCAGCGTCGTATGGGGCATGCCTGGTGCCGTCGCTAAAGCTGGCCTGTGTTGCGCGATCGTGCCTTTGAAGCAAGTTGGGCACCAACTCGGGACATTGATGGGACGGTAAATCATGGAGTCACAAGATTTCATCTTTCTCGCAGGTCTTCTGAAGACGCAATCTGGTCTTGCCCTCACCATGGACAAGACCTACCTCCTCAACAGTCGACTACAGCCGGTTGCGGAGCAATACGGTTTGAAGACCATTTCCGAGCTTATCGCTCGGATGAGGGCCACACTGACCCCGCAACTGAGGCAGGACGTGGTCGAAGCGATGACGACCAATGAAACGTCATTCTTTCGAGATGTAAAGCCGTTCGAACATCTTAAGGACCATGTCCTTCCCGAATTGCTCGAGCGTCGCAAACAACGACGGCAGCTTCGCATCCTTTGCGCCGCCGCATCCAGCGGTCAGGAGCCGTATTCGATCGCCATGCTTATGGCCGAGCAGAGCGCCCGGCTTGCCGGCTGGAATGTCGAAATTCTTGGCATCGATCTCGATACACGTATCCTTAAGCGAGCGGAAGAAGGCGTGTATTCACAGTTTGAGGTACAGCGCGGATTGCCGGTGCAGATGATGGTCAAGTACTTCGATGAACGCCCCAATCAGACCTGGGCGATCAAACCGCAGATTCGGAAGATGGTGCGCTATCGTCAGTGCAACCTGCTCCATCCGTTCGCTGACCTCGGACAATTCGATATCATATTCTGTCGTAATGTTCTGATTTACTTCGATCACCCGACAAAGCGTGACGTCCTCGATCGCCTGGACGGCCAACTTGCACGCGACGGTTTTTTGTTCCTGGGCGGCGCGGAAACGGTCATCGACGTTACGCAGCGATTCGTTTCCTCACTGCATCGCGGGGCTTACACGCCGCGTCCGGCGACGGAGACAGTGCGCGCCGTTGCATAGCGAGGCGTGACTGTATTGGTGTGTACAACACGATACATACCTCTGATGAACCCACCTATCCTTTTGTGCGTTGGATTTTATCCGCACCCGCCAGCAGACTACGCGGGTGATGGAATATTCAGGCGCCTCGATGAACCCCAAGTACCGGCTTCAGTCGCTGACTCAACAACATGACGCTCACCTTCCGCGTCAGGTCGCCAATGACATTGCGACCCCGAGTCTCAGCATCATGCACTTCAATTTTCAGCATCCGGTTTTCAGGACGCCCGGCGCGCGCTTTATCCTTTGGGGCCCAAGTCGCAGACCCACTTTCCGGGTTGCGGTTGGAACACTCGACGGACTCATCGAGATCGATTCCCTACGTCGAGAGTTTCAGATTGCGAGCGGGAGTCACGACGATCAGCTGATCGAACTTGCCATCGGCGGCTTGCGTTTCGTTCCGGACATCAAGCCCGGGGATGCCATTCCGTCAGAGGTACTCACCGGCGAGGCATCCTGGAGCGTCACCGAAAAGCATAAGAACATTGCACAATCTCGGCTTCAGGTTCAGCTACTGTCGTGGGTCTCCGGGAAGGAAGTGTTGCTCACCGATCCCCATGAAATCGAAATGTTTCTCGATCAGATCGAGAACCGAACCAAACTTAGGGAAGCCTTCCGGAATGCCGCCATAGCGCTTGGCCATGGCGCGGACAATGCCGAGCCTGTGATCCGTCAGATCGAGCTTCTGGCACGCGAGCTTTGTTATATTGAGGCTCTTCGCGATCGATTCAGTCTCGCCGCAAAAATCGGCAACCGGCTCTCTCATATGACGAAGTCCTATGCCACCGATCGCAAGGCGATGGCCGAGCTCAAGCGCGTTCAAGAATTGCACCGAACCGGCGTCGATGAGTTCACGGATATCCTCAGGGAAGCGGATGCACAGACAGGCGAAATTCTCTCTGCCTTGAAAACTGTGGAACGTCAGGTCGCATACATTCGCAAGAGCCGTGACACGCTCTATGCCTTGCTCTTGCAATGGGAGCCTCAGATCACGGCGTCCGCCGACTTGCGCCCCCATCGGACGCCTGAGACCGACAAGGCCCTAGCTGAACTCTATCGATTCCTCGCGCCGCGTTTTGCATGCGGTCGGAGCATGCTGAAAACACGCCGTCCCGAACCGGCAATGACAGAAAGGCTTGTAAGATGACCGTTGATTTAAAAATGCCAGTCCTGATCGTCGACGATTACGCCACCATGTTGCGGATTGTTCGTAATCTCTTGAAACAGATCGGCTTCGACAATGTCGACGAAGCGACCGATGGCGGCCGTGCGCTTCAGATGATGAAGCTGAAAAAGTATGGCCTTGTCATTTCTGACTGGAACATGCAGCCCGTGACTGGCATCGAGTTCCTCCGTCAGGTGCGAAGCGACGCGGACCTCAA
>SCTM01000190.1 GCA_004297485.1 Rhodospirillaceae bacterium | reverse complement strand
AATGTGGGCGATGAGGGCTCCCAGCGCTGTGGTCGGCGGTGGAAGCGCGGGGCTCTGCAGATGACGTTCCGCCGCCGCAAATCGTCCGGCCATAAGGCCGACAGCGGCGCTCTCAACATAGCCTTCGCAGCCCGTGATCTGACCGGCAAAGCGCAGGCGCGGCATGACCTTCAAACGCAGGCTTTCGTCGAGAAGCCGGGGCGAGTTGATGAACGTATTGCGATGGATACCGCCAAGGCGGGCGAATTCCGCCTGCTCAAGGCCGGGGATCGTGCGGAACACGCGCATCTGATCACCGTGCTTCAGCTTGGTTTGGAAACCAACCATGTTGAACAAAGTGCCAAGAGCATTGTCCTGACGGAGTTGAACGACGGCGTGGGGCCGTCGCCCGGTGCGCGGATCGATCAGGCCCACCGGCTTCATGGGACCAAAAGCCAGGGTGTCGGCCCCGCGCTCGGCCATGACCTCGATGGGAAGGCAGCCCTCGAAATAGGGCGTGTTCCGCTCCCATTCCTTGAACGGCATTTTCTCGCCCGCGCAAAGTGCGGCGACGAAGGCGCGATACTGGGATTCATCGAGCGGGCAGTTGATGTAGTCGGCGCCTTCACCGGGAGCCGCTGAAGACGACACCTTGTCGTAGCGTGATTGAAACCATGCAACGTTCATGTCGATGGTCTCCCGATGCACGATCGGAGCGATAGCGTCGAAGAACGCAAGAGACTCCTCGCCGGTGAGCTCGCGCAGGGCATCGCTCAGCGCCGGAGCGGTGAGGGGTCCGGTGGCCACGATGACCGAGTCCCAGTCCGTCGGCGGAAGACCCTGAACCTCTTCCCGTTGCAGGGTCACCAGGGGATGACCGATCAGCGCGCGCTCTACTGCGGCTGAAAAACCGTCCCGGTCCACCGCCAGGGCCGAGCCGGCGGGAACCCGATGCGCATCGGCGCAGGCAAGGATGAGGGAGCCGCACATGCGCATCTCCGCATGGAGCAGTCCCACGGCGTTGGCTTCAGGATCATCCGACCGCAAAGAATTGGAACAGACCAATTCGGCCAAATGACTTGTCTGATGGGCCGCTGTGCCGCGAACCGGTCGCATCTCGTGGATGACAACCGGGAGGTTCGCCTGGGCGATCTGCCATGCGGCCTCTGAGCCGGCCAGGCCGCCGCCTATGATGTGTATCGGAGAGATGGCGGGATCAGTCATGGGGATTTCTCATGAAAGTACAATTCGTCACCATAGGGCCCCAACTTTAAACCGCAACTGTGTAGCTCCCGAGGAAATATCGGTGATATACCCCATTTCGGGGGGGACAACGGAAGATAAGGCGGATCATGGCAGAGCAGCGTTACTACGTCGTCGGCGGCGAATACGCCGACACCTCCTTCACGAACCCGGCACCGGGGATTGAACTGGAAAAGCACGGCCCGTTCAGCGAGGCGCAGGCGAGAATTTTCTGGCAGGGCGTAACCGGGCGTAGCGTCGACAACGCCATGGTCCGGTATTTCCTGAAGCCCGTGGATGAAGCGGCAGGCAAGGCATACTGGGTTGTGGGCGGTGAATACGCTGATTCCCATTTCAGCCGCTTGGCGCCGGCACGGGAACTCGAGGTCTTTGGACCATTCGAGGAACGGGAAGCCCTTGGGTTCTGGCGAGGTTTGACCGCAAAAAGCGCTGACGATGCCCTGGTCCGCTACGAGATCAGAAAGGATTACACACCTGCCGCCAAGGTCGCTATCAGCGCGCCGAGCCTGCGGGTTCGCACCAAGACGAAATCGGTGGCCATCGCCGCGCTTCCGGCCAAAGTGTTTGCCTATCTTGCGGACGCACATAACTGGTCCCACTGGGCGATCCATAATATTGAGGCGGTGACATCGCAGACGAATGGTTCGTGGGTCGTCCAGACGCCGCGTGGGCGCGGAAGCTTGAAATTCAGGTTTGACGAGCGTGCCGGAATTCTCGATCACGATTTTACGGATGCCGATGGAACGGCATGGACTGTGCCAAGCCGTCTCATTCCCACCAGCGGGGGCTCGATAGTGATTATGACTTTTCTGAAGCCTCTACCCATGAGCGAGAGCGATTTCGCAACCGCCATGGCACAGGTGGACGAAGAGCTGGTGACTCTTCGTCAGGAAATCGAAGCAAAATAGAAAATCCCTATTCCTGCGGCGCGGGTTTCATGGGGACTTCCACACACTGTTGTGCGCCACAGAAATGGACGCGGCCAGTGAGGCGGTCGAGGCGGTACATAAAACTGTTCTGTGTGTTGGGTGCGGGAATCAAGTCATAGCGGTTTGGGAGCAGACCATTCACGAGCATGACTGCACCCCATATGAATGCCGCGATCACGATGGCGCGGGACAATCCCGTCGGTAACATTTTTTGTCGGAGCTGAGGCGTCGATGCGGTCCCGTCTTCCTCGTCGTCCAGTTTGGACTTTGTTGGCTTTCTGGCCGGGGCTTCCGGCTTCTCGGGTTCAGGCGCAGCCATATCCGCTCCTCCCTCGGCATCGTGGGGTTCGCGCAACACACGTCAGATACGCGAAGGCACAATGAAGCGCCTATATTATACCGGATCGGACGAAAAGTCCTACGGCCGTTGAATGCACGGCGCTGGAAAGGGCTTTAGAATGCTTCGTCCAGGCTGGGTGGGAGCTCCTGGTTGGCGGGCGGGCCGGCGAGCGTGGACAGTGGTTCGGCGGGCACGGGCGGTTTGATTCCGCGAGCCGTCAGGACTTTACCGACGGTCTCATTGAGGAGTGCGGCGGACAAAGGCTTCAGGAGATATCCCTGGACCCCGCGGCGTGCCGCCATTTTGTAGGTGTCGGTGTCGGTGCGACCAGTCATGACAATGACTGGTAGGTTCTTCTTCGCAGCCTTTTTCGATTCTCGAATCTTGCGGATTAGAGTCAGGCCGTTGGCATTCGGCAGCATGAGGTCCACCAGAGCCAAATGAATGTGGAGATCGCGGTCCTTGAAGATGTGGAACATCGCCTGCTCGGCGAGCCCGGCCTCGACGATATTCGTGTAACCACCGCGGCGCAGGAATGCGACGACAATCTCTCGCGTTAATTTATCGTCCTCGACGACGAGAATGCAGGGTGATCGGGGGCTTTCGTGCATGATGAGAAGCGGCTGCTAGATGACCGCGCAATCTTAATCTGGGGTTGAGACCGGGGCAAGCAACCTCGTTACTGCCGCGCTCGAGGTCCGAGGAAGAACCACAATAGCCACCCCAAGGCCGGCAGCAGAAAAATCAGAATGATCCACAGCACTTTATTGCCGGTGGGGCGGACGCTGTTGACGACGCTCACGACCGCATAGACATCGGCGATCAACAGAAGGAAGCCGAAGAAACCGGAAAAACCGAAGTACATAATGTCCTCACTCTACAAGAAATTACGGCCTGTCAGATATTTGCGTCACTCACTTCGGTGACGCGCGTTGCTTCGGCAGTTGGGCTGGGGGCACAGACGACCCGATTTCGCCCACCTTGCTTGGCCGCGTATAATGCATCGTCGGCGCGTTTGATCCAGGGTTCCGGAGATAAATCGCTGGTCAGTTCACTAAGGCCGATGCTCACAGTGACCGGTCGGCTGGACAGCAACGGTGCCGCCGCGATCATCTGTCGCAGGTTTTCCGCGCGCACGCCGGCATCGGTGGCGCGCGTGTCGGGCAGAAACAGCAGAAACTCCTCGCCACCCATGCGGAATAGGCGATCCAGTTTACGTGATCGCTCTTGGATCAGGGCGACCAGCCCCTTCAAGACCTGATCTCCGACCTGATGGCCGAAGTCGTCATTGACCCGCTTGAAGAAATCGATGTCGATGACGAGTACCGATGCGGGCGCGCCGGTGCGTTTATTGCGCTCGATGGCCTCGGCGAGCGTCACATTCATATGGCGGCGATTGAAAGCCCCCGTCAGCGGATCGGTGACGATCTGATCGAGCAGTTGTTTTTGCAGGTCACGAATGATGTTGGTGATGATGTTGATGGCGACGATGGAGATGGCCAACGAGACAAAGAATCGGATCGACACGTCGGGAGCAACATAGTGGTAAACCATGGGTGTGAACACGACGAGCATCGTGACACTGGAAAATACCGCCATGCGCCAAGTCAGTACGAAGTAACAGAATAAGACCGCAGGGTAACACCACAATACGCCGTAGAACCCCTGGGTGACCAGGGATATGCCCACGCTGACCGCGAGGGGCATCAGCAACAGCGGAAAGGGAATCGGCGGTGTTTTGTCTAGGTGTATGGAGATCGCGTCGACAGAAAGGAAGAAGACCAGAGCGACAATCGCACAGGCGAGGACATAGCGGCCTTGCATGAAATCGTTGATTGCGAATGGAGTTATGGCAACGACGACGATGATCGCAAACCAATACATGATACGTGCGCGATACTCGGCCAGGACGGCATCGGTTCCGGCGGACTGAGTTTCGGGTGGCTGGTCGTCGAGTGACACGCGGTTCCTCGATGGTGTCTCGTCAGGTAGGAAGGATAGCAACGATGCTAGAGAGCGTCGAATCGAACCCGGCATTCATGGGTCACAAATCACGCCCGCTTCTTCTGTTTCCCTTTCGCGGCCTCCAGGCGTTCCTTCAGATATTGTCCCGTATAGCTGCCCTTGGCCCGGGCCACGTCTTCGGGCGTACCCGTGGCGACGATGCGGCCGCCGCCCGCACCGCCCTCGGGCCCGAGATCGATGATCCAGTCGGCTGTCTTGATGACTTCGAGATTGTGCTCGATGACGACCATGCTGTTGCCCTGATCAACGAGGGTGTGGAGCACTTCCAGCAGTTTGCGCACGTCATCGAAGTGCAGCCCGGTGGTCGGCTCGTCGAGGATATAGAGCGTTCGTCCGGTAGCCCGCTTGGATAGCTCCTTGGCCAGCTTGACCCGCTGGGCCTCGCCGCCCGACAGCGTGGTTGCCTGTTGGCCGAGATGGACATACCCAAGGCCCACTTGTTTGAGTAATTCGAGTTTCTCGCGGATCACCGGTACGGCTTTGAAAAAGACCACGCCTTCCTCGACGGTCATGTCGAGCACGTCGGCGATGGACTTGCCCTTGAAGTGAACCTCCAGGGTTTCCCGGTTGTAGCGTTTGCCCTTGCAGACGTCGCAGGTCACATAGACGTCGGGAAGAAAGTGCATCTCGATCTTGATCAGTCCATCACCTTGGCAAGCTTCGCAGCGTCCGCCTTTGACGTTGAAGCTAAAGCGTCCAGGAGCATAACCGCGCACCTTGGCTTCGGGCAGTTCGGTGAACCATTCGCGTATGGGAGTGAACGCGCCGGTATAGGTGACGGGATTAGATCGCGGCGTGCGGCCGATGGGCGATTGATCGATATCGATCACTTTGTCGATGTGATTCATCCCCTCGATCTTGTCGTGAGGGCCGGGCAGGTCATGCGCGCCATACAGCGTCTTGGCGAGCCCCTTGTAGAGGGTTTCTAGAATGAGCGAGCTTTTGCCGCCGCCGGAAACGCCCGTCACACAGGTCATAGTGCCGAGGGGTATGGTCGCGTCCACACCCTTTAGATTATTGGCACGCGCATTCTTCACGGTCAGCGTCTTGCCGTTGCCCTTGCGTCGTTGAGCGGGGACTGGGATTTCCTTGGCGCCGGTGAGATAGGCGGCCGTGAGGGATTCTTCCGACGCCATGACCTCGTCGGGCGTGCCTTCGGCGACGATGCGCCCACCATGAATCCCGGCGCCGGGCCCCATGTCGATCAGGTGATCGGCAGTGCGAATGGCGTCTTCGTCGTGCTCCACTACCAGCACTGTATTGCCGATATCACGCAGATGATGAAGCGTTTCCAGCAGGCGGTGATTGTCGCGCTGGTGAAGGCCGATGGACGGTTCGTCAAGGACGTACAGCACACCCGTCAGTCCTGAACCGATCTGAGAAGCGAGGCGTATGCGCTGACTCTCGCCGCCGGACAGGGTGCCGGAATTGCGCGCGAGGGTGAGATAATCCAGACCGACGTTGTTGAGAAAGTGCAGGCGGTCGTCGATCTCCCGCAGAATTCGCCGCGCGATTTCCATCTGCTTGGCACTGAGTTTTTTCGTCAGGCCTTTGAACCAGTCGCCCGCGTCGGAGATGCTTAGCTCTGAAATCTCGGCAATGTGCTTGCCTTCGATCTTCACGGCCAGGGCCTCCGGCTTCAGGCGATAGCCGCTGCAGGCTTCACACGGCTGAGATGTTTGGTAGCGTTCCAGTTCCTCGCGCATCCAGGCGCTGTCGGTCTCGCGCCAGCGACGTTGAAGATTATTCAGCACGCCTTCGAACGGTTTGCGGGTTTCGAATTTGCGGCTGCCGTCGCTGAACTTGATGGTGACCTCGTCGTCCCCGGTTCCGTTCAAAACCGCGTCACGCACCTTGGCGGGAAGTTTCTTCCACGGCGTATCCATCTTAGCACCGTAGTGAGACAGCACGCCTTTCAAAGCCATCTGATAATAGCCCGACATGGCGGCGGCCGACGACCATGGCGCGACCGCGCCGTCTTCCATGGATAGATCGCCGTCGGGAATCACCAATGCCGGATCGAAGTGCATCTTCACGCCCAGGCCGTCGCAAGTTGGGCAGGCACCGAACGGATTGTTGAAGCTGAACAGGCGCGGCTCAATTTCATCGATCGTGAAACCGGACACCGGGCATGCGAACTTGGCCGAGAAAACCGTGCGTGTCGCCTTGGCGTCGGCGTTCTCGGCGATGGCGATACCGTCGGCGAGGTTGAGCGCGGTCTCCAGCGAATCCGCCAGGCGTGATTGGATATCGCCGCGCACGACCACCCGGTCGACAACAATTTCGATATCGTGTTTCAGTTTTTTATTGAGCGTGGGCGCGGCATCGATTTCATAAAGCGTGCCGTCGATCTTGACCCGCTGAAAACCCTTTTTCTGCAGATCCTGAAGTTCCTTGCGGTATTCGCCCTTGCGTCCGCGCACGATGGGCGCAAGCAGATACAACCGCGTACCGTCGCCCATGGCCATGATGCGGTCGACCATCTGCGATACGGTCTGCGCCTCGATGGGCAGGCCCGTGGCCGGTGAGTAGGGCACACCGATCCGCGCCCATAGCAGGCGCATGTAGTCGTGAATTTCCGTCACCGTGCCGACGGTGGAGCGGGGATTGCGACTGGTGGTTTTCTGCTCGATGGAAATCGCGGGCGACAGCCCTTCGATGGAATCCACGTCCGGCTTTTGCATCAGTTCCAGAAACTGGCGCGCATAGGCCGACAGGCTTTCCACATAGCGTCGCTGACCCTCGGCATAAATGGTGTCGAAGGCGAGGGACGATTTGCCCGACCCCGACAGGCCGGTGATCACCACAAGCTTATTGCGTGGAATATCCACATTGACGTTGCGCAGATTGTGTTCCCGCGCGCCGCGGACCTTGATATCGGTGAGCATCTGGGTTAATTGTTCTCTATATGTTCCTGTCCGCTGGACTTCTTTACGCCTGGCGGGAACGGTCGACAAGGCCCATTCTTAGCCATTGAAAAGACTATTATTTTCAAGGCTATGCCCGGGTCGCGGCGGCCGTTATGTTACGACATCATATAGGCCGAAGGTCGGGAGAGTCACATGGCTGGTAGCGTCAACAAGGTAATCCTCATCGGGAATTTGGGGCGGGACCCTGAAATCCGCACCACCCAGAATGGGACGAAGGTTGCCAACCTCAACCTCGCCACCTCGGAAAGCTGGCGGGATAAGTCGTCGGGCGAGCGCAAGGAAAAGACCGAATGGCACCGGGTGGTCATCTTCGGAAACCTTGCCGACATCGCTGAGAAGTACCTGAAAAAGGGCTCGAAGGTGTATGTCTCCGGCTCGCTGCAGACGCGGAAATGGACCGACCAATCCGGCGCTGAGAAGTACACCACCGAGGTTGTGCTGCAAGGTTTTGGCGGCGAACTCACCATGCTCGACGGCAAAGGCGGTGGTGGCGGTGGTGGCGGCATGGGCGACGAGGGGCCCGGTAGCTGGGATTCCGGTGACGACGCGCCGCGCGGCGGCGGAAAAGTGCGGGCCGCTGCCAAAGGCGGCAGCAATCTCGACGACGATATTCCGTTTTAGGTTATTGCCTCGGTCGAGCACCTAATGTGAGGCCTCGGTGATGACCGCCACTGACTTCCTCACCCGGCTCGGGCTTGCGCATCCCATCATTCAAGCCCCCATGGGCGGCGGATTTACGCCGCCGGCACTGGTCGCCGCCGTTTCCAATGCCGGGGCTTTGGGATCGCTTGGGGCGCCGTACCTGACTCCGGCCCAGATTGCCGACGACGTGAAACGCATTCGCGCGCTGACGCAGAAGCCCTTCAACGTCAATCTTTTCGCCGGTGGATACGCGTCTCACAATTCGATTGATCCAGCGCCTATGATCGCCTTGCTCGGTCGGGTGCATCGTCTTCTCGGCTTGCCGCCTCCGACCATGCCGTCACTTACCGCTGATCCTCTTCCGGCACAACTCGATGCGATCCTAGCGGCTAAGCCTGCCGTGTTTAGTTTCGCCTTTGGGATTCCGAAAGTGCCGGATCTCAAACGGTTACAGGCAGCGGGAATTTACGTTATCGGCACGGCAACAACCGTCGAAGAGGCCAAACAGCTGGATGCGGCCGGTGTCGATGCCATTGCGGCTCAAGGTACAGAGGCGGGTGGTCATCGCAGCACTTTCGTCGGGCCTTTTGAGAAGGCCATGGTGCCGGTCATGGATCTGGTGAAACAGATCGTCCAGGCCGTTCCCCTGCCGGTGATCGCCGCCGGTGGACTCATGGATGGCGGCGATATCGCTGACGCCTTGGCGCGGGGCGCCGTTGCAGCCCAACTCGGCACCGCGTTTCTATGTTGCCCCGAAGCCGGCACGCCGTCCGCCCACAAACAGGCATTGCTTGAGGCGGATAGCGATACCACCGCCATCACCCGCGCTTTTTCCGGACGCCCGGCGCGCGGACTCATGAACGGCTTTATGGAAATGCTTCAGGGCAAGGACGAGATCATCCTGCCCTTTCCTGTGCAGAACAACCTCACCCGAGCCATGCGCAGCGCGGCCACCAAGGACGGCTTGCGGCGCTATATGTCTCTCTGGGCGGGGACCGGGGCCGCCCGCTGCCGGTCCATGCCGGCGGCGGATTTGGTGCGGGCCCTGGCGGCGGAGCTGGCCGAAGCGACGTGATGCTGCAGCGCGGGATATCCCGGCCGATAGCGCCTAAAATCCCTTACACCAGTCGTGCCGCCAAGGGATAAAACGGTAGCAATACGAGCGCCCGAGTCTCCCGAGAATCCCACATTGGCCATAGCTACATCTATGGGGCAGGTCTTACCGCAATTGTCAATGCCGACATCGATTCATCACATCGTTCTCCATACCTCATAATAATCTGATTTATAACGATAAAAATGTGATGCTCCGAAATATGAAATGCCCGCTCGGCGATGGCTCGCGGAGGGCAGGGTCTCGTTGTGGCACGGTAGCAAATCTGCTATATTTTGGGGGTAGCTAGGGTCGCTGTTTCGCCCCTTTGAGGGATATTCCGCCAAACCTGTTTTGATCGCTGCGCGCTATGCTGCAATGCAGTGTAGCCGACCAGAATCTCTCGTATTGTGTGAGTTGAACTTTGGACGACACCATTCCTGACGTAGCCGGCGAACCTCCTGCCACGAATGGCGAACCGCCCAATGGCGGCCCGCCAACAGTACCCCCCGCAGGCGCGGGCGGCGGTCCCGGCGACGGCTTCGACATCGCCCCGGTGACCATCGAAGACGAGATGCGCAAGAGCTATCTCGATTACGCCATGAGCGTCATCGTCAGCCGTGCCTTGCCGGATGTGCGCGACGGCCTCAAGCCAGTCCATCGCCGCATCCTCTACTCGATGAAAGAGAACGGCTTCGAGTTCAATAAACCGTTCCGCAAATCGGCCCGCATCGTCGGCGACGTGATGGGTAAATATCATCCCCACGGCGACCAAGCGATTTATGACGCCATGGTGCGCATGGCGCAGGATTTCTCCATGCGCCTGCCGTTGATCGATGGTCAGGGCAACTTCGGCTCCATGGACGGCGATCCGGCGGCGGCCATGCGCTATACGGAAGCGCGCCTCGCCAAGGCGGCTCACAGCCTGCTTGATGATATCGACAAGGAAACCGTCGATTTTCAGCCGAACTACGACGAGAGCGTTTTTGAGCCGATGGTCCTGCCGGCGCGGTTCCCAAATCTGCTCGTCAACGGCGCCGGCGGCATCGCCGTCGGCATGGCGACCAATATCCCGCCCCATAACTTAGGGGAGGTGATCGATGCCACCTGTGCCCTGATCGACGATCCGGCGACAACCGACGAGCGCTTGATGGAAATCGTGCCGGGGCCGGATTTCCCCACGGGCGGCATCATTCTCGGCCAGTCCGGCAGCCGTGCGGCCATGATGACCGGCCGTGGATCGGTGGTGATGCGCGGGCGCGTCAATATCGAGCCCATGGCAAAGGACCGCGAAGCCATCATCGTCACCGAGGTTCCCTATCAGGTGAACAAGGCGGCGATGATCGAAAAGCTCGCCGAATTGGTGCGGGACAAACGTATCGAAGGCATCTCCGAACTGCGCGATGAATCCGACCGCCACGGTGTGCGTGTGGTGATCGAAGTCAAACGCGATGCCATGGCGGATGTGGTGTTGGCGCAACTCTACAAGTTCACGCCGCTACAGACATCCTTCGGCGTCAACATGCTGGCCATCAACGGCGGTCGTCCGCAGCTGATGTCCCTCAAACAATTCCTCCAGGCTTTCATCACATTCCGCGAGGAAGTGATTCGCCGCCGCACCGTTTATCTACTTGGCCAGGCCCGCGTCCGTGCCCACACGTTGGTGGGATTAGCCATCGCCGTCGCCAATCTCGACGAAATCATCGCTCTGATCCGCGCTGCCACCGATCCAACAGCAGCACGGGAACAACTGATGGCTAAAGCCTGGCCGGCGGATGATGTCGCGCCATTGGTGGAACTGATCGATGAGCCCGACCGGAAAGTGGTCGACGGCGTATACCGGCTGTCGGAGGCTCAGGCACGGGCGATTCTCGATCTACGCCTCCATCGCCTGACCGGACTCGAGCGCGACAAGGTCCATGCGGAACTGAAGGAAATCGGCACCGAGATTGCCGACTATCTGGGAATCCTACGCAGCCGGGAGCGGCTGTACCAGATCATGCGCGCCGAATTGATGGAAATGCGCGCGGAATACGCAACGCCGCGACGCACGACCATCGAGGAGATTGAGTTCGAGACCGACATCGAGGATCTGATCCAGCGTGAAGACATGGTGGTGACGGTCACCAATTCGGGTTGGATCAAGCGCGTGCCGCTGTCCACCTATCGCGCGCAACGCCGTGGCGGCAAGGGCCGCGCCGGCATGGCGACGAAGGAAGAGGATTTCGTCACCGCCCTTTATGTGGTGAACACCCATACGCCGGTGTTGTTCTTCTCGACCACCGGCATGGTCTACATGCTCAAGGTCTATAAACTGCCGCTTGGCACACCCCAGAGCCGGGGCAAGGCCATGGTCAATCTCCTTCCGTTGAAGGAAGGCGAGACGATCTCGACGGTGATGCCATTGCCCGAGGACGAAAGCACCTGGGGTCAACTCAACGTCATGTTCGCCACGGCGTCGGGAAACGCACGGCGCAACGATTTGTCCGACTTCACCAACGTGATGCGCAACGGCAAGATTGCCATGAAGCTTGATGACGGCGACCGGCTGGTCGGTGTGGCGCCGTGCGACGACAACAACGATGTGTTGCTTTCGACCCGGGACGGCAAGTGCATACGCTTCGCGGTCGGCGACGTGCGCGTATTCGCCGGACGGTCATCGGTCGGTGTGCGCGGCATCAAACTGGCGGATGGCGACGTGGTCATCTCAATGTCGATTCTGCGTCACGTGGACTTTGATACGGAAAGTCGGGACGCTTACCTGAAGGCTGCCCGTAAGTTGCGTGGCGGCGATGAAACGGAAGAGACCGAAGCTGGCGGTGAAGAAACGCAGGCTGCCACCGGCAAAATCCTCACGGACGAGGAATTTAAGCGCTTGGCGGCCGCCGAGGAGTTCGTTCTCACGGTCACGCACCGCGGCTTCGGCAAGCGGACGTCGGCCTATGAATATCGCATCACAGGCCGGGGCGGGCAGGGGATCGTGTCCATCGCCACTTCCAAGCGGAACGGGCATGTGGTCGCTTCATTCCCGGTTGCGCAAACCGACCAGGTCATGATGATCACCGATCAGGGGCGGCTGATCCGTATTCCCATTGACGGCGTTCGTGCCGCGGGCCGGGCCACACAGGGCGTGACCTTGTTCGCTACCGGGGAGGAGGAACACGTCACCTCGGTCGCTCATTTGTCCCTTGATGACGATAACGGCGGCGAACAGGCCGTCGAAAGCGGTGGTTAAGGGGGTGCGCCATAAGAATTTTGAGCTAGCGTCCCGATTCGAAAGTTGTTAAGGGCGGACTTAGAATCGGATCACCTTCTGGGGGACGACCATGGCGAAGACACCGGCGCGGCGGAACAAGGCGCCCACGGCGGTAGGAAAGCACGGCCAATACCGTATTGCGGTTTATCCCGGCACGTTTGATCCGATCACCAACGGCCATATCGATATCATCAGCCGGGCCTGCAAGGTGGTCGACAAGCTTGTCGTGGGCGTTGCGGTCAATGTCGGAAAGGGGCCGTTATTCTCCCTCAAGGAACGGGTCGAGATCTGCGAACGCGAGGTGGCTCTCCTTAAAAAGGAAACACCGGTCCCCATCGAAATCGTTCCGTTCGAGATTTTGCTGATGGAATTTGTGAAGAAACTGGGCGCGACCATGATCATTCGTGGTTTGCGTGCCGTCTCGGATTTCGAATACGAATTCCAGATGGCGGGCATGAACGCCCGCCTTGACCCTCGGGTCGAGACCATGTTCCTCATGGCTTCCGAGCGTAATCAATTTATTTCATCGCGCTTCGTGAAGGAAATCGCCTCCCTCGGCGGCGATATCTCCAGCTTTGTGCCGCAGGGCGTGCTTAAGCGCATCCGCAAGCGCTATGGGGCATAATCCCGCCCCGGATTCTCCGATCTTCTGAAGCAGCCTAACGGTCTAGCCGGCCCGCGTAACGCGTGGTGGCCGCGATGCGACCGGACGCCGCAACGATTGGCGTGGCATGTCCAGGGCCATACCCTTCGGCGTTGTTAGAAGCCGCCTTGTTATCAGGCGCTTCGGATCAGGGCTGATTTTACCATCCAGGGGCTTTTTGGGTCGCGGCATAGGTGCTCCTGCGCGTTTCGAGAATGCGCCATTGTGCGACGCAATATTGATTTTGCATAGCAGCAAATTTATCATATCCACAGATTTTTAGACTGTTTTCCATAGGAAAAATAAGCCCGCTGGCCGTCTATGGGTGAGGGTACGAATGGTCAATTTCTCCGGCCGCCTTACCCCGCCGCCCTTGTCTCGCGGGCGCCGCGCCGTTAAGACTGTGCCCCCATTTCCGGCCCTGTTGGCCACAATGGCCCAATGATCCCGGTCGTCGCCAGTTCCGTGGACGGCCGGAGAGGTCCGGGCGGCATACGAACCTTCAAAGGCAAATGAATGTTGAGCGTCATGTCACGTCTCCGTGGAATTTCGGCAGGGATTTGGATTTCCAGCCTGCTCTTGGCCGGAGCGTTTGGCATCGGCGACGCGGTTGCACAGCCGATGCCGGGAGGCGGGAGAAGTGGCGGCCCGCCAGAGGCGAGCGAGCCGGCGCCCAGCCACACCGCACCGGGCGAGGACCGAGCGCCACTCGCCACACCCTCCGGCGCGGAGAGCAATAGCACCCAGGGAGGGCGCGCCATGGATATCCAGCCGGTGGCCGCTCCCAAACCAAAGGAGAAGCTTGACTTGGAAAACGCCATTTACCTCGACCTCACTTACGGTCGCGTCGTTATTAAACTCCACCCGGAAATGGCGCCCAAGACCGTTGCACGCTTCAAGGAACTTGTCCGCCAGGGGTTCTACGATGGCCTGGTCTGGCACCGGGTCATTGACGGCTTCATGGCGCAGACCGGCGATCCCAAGGGCGACGGCACCGGTGGTTCGGGTCAGAACATCAACGCCGAATTCAACGCCGGCAAGCACGTTCGCGGTGCCCTCTCCATGGCCCGTTCGTCGAACATCAATTCCGCCGACAGCCAATTTTTCATTGTGCTTGGGGATTCGCCTCATCTCGACGGGCAATACACCTATTTCGGCGAAGTCGTGTCGGGGATGGAGTTCGTCGATCAGATCCGCAAGGGTGATCCACGGCGCAACGGCTCGGTACCCTATCCCGACCACATTGTTCGCATGCAGGTCGCGGCGGACGTGGACAAGACCGAGCAGGGGAATCCAAATGCGTCCGGGGCGGCCAAAGCGCCAAAGAAAGCCGCATCCAAGGCCAAGAAGGGCGCTCCCAAGAGTGAATAAGGCATAACCGGCAGGCCGCGCGGAAGGAATTCGCGTCGCCGCCGGATTGCGTTCTTGACCCCCGGTGCCCCCGTCAATAGGTTGGCGCCGCCTCAGCGTCCCGGCCTCTCGCGGCCTGCCGCTTCCCGACCGGTCGGGCCCGTAGCTCAGGGGTAGAGCATGTGACTTTTAATCACAGGGTCGATGGTTCGAATCCATCCGGGCTCACCAAACTCATATTTCAGATAGTTATGCTGTCTGCCGATCGGCGGACGTCCGTACAATCGTCCGGCCGTATTCTCAGATGTCCTTCTAGCTGCCCGGAGTCAGCCAAATCCAATGGCATACTTCGGGATAGCGATATCTGAAATAAGTCCCACGGCACACAAGGCGACGGCCAATGACGGCACTGAAGCGCTCACCCACGGACCCGCTATCGCGTAAATCACAACCCATCTTCGCGAGCACTGCTTGGTTGATGCCGAGCAGAACCGATTCGTGGCTTTTGGCCAGTAATGATCGAACGCATTGGCTCACAAATTGTGCGCTGTTTTTCATGGGAAGATCGATCACGACGAGATCGCGGTCCTGCGCGATCTGAGCGAACGGATGAGGATCATCTGCGTAATGCATGTAGCGCCCCGCGGTGGGATAACTCGTTTGCAATGCCGCGGTTTCGGCAGCATCCGAATGAAAAACACTCACCACCGGGACGCCGACGTCGTGGACCGGCAGGAGACTATCTACTCCACGTTCGCTGCCGTGGAGACTGCGAGACTGCTCGTCGGCTTATCGCCCATATTGCGATAAACCTCTCGGTATCGCGCCGTCACTCTGAAATGGCCGCTAATTTGCCCGTGCGTTGTTCACGTGCTGCGCTGCGAACTGGGCGAGGCGTAAGGCTTCAGCTACTGACTCGACGGCGATTTTTGTGCCCGCCGCGGCGAAGGCCGTGGCCATCGAAGGTGCGCCCCACTTGGGAGTTGACACAGGTCCGTCAAAGATCAACTGTTACAATACGAAACCATACGTAGCACATGCTGAAATGTGCAATCAAACGATCGGCGTACATGTGGCGATGCCGGTTGGGGGTTGGAACAATGTCTGTAGGAGTTGGCTGCTGAAAGACCACTAGACCTTCGCGCGTACCGACAGGCTCCGCTATGGATGCACTATCGACCAGGACACGTGTCTTACTCCTTGAGAATTCGGCGCTTGATGCCAAATTGATCGAACGCGCCCTCAAGAAGGGCGGCTTAATGTTCGTTTCACAGCGCGCAGCAACCCGTGAAACTTATGCTGAGGCATTACGAACGTTCACACCAGACGTCGTTCTCGCCGCCCACAATCTGCCCGACATCGACAGCCTGACCGCCATTGAAATGGCGCGGCAACACTCCGCTGAATTGCCGGTGATCATCGTCAGCGGCATGCTGACCGATGTCGCGGCCGCCAATCTTATGAAGGCCGGCGCATGCGACTATATTCTCAAGGACCGGCTGGCGCGTCTCGGTGCCTCGGTTCCGCGGGCTATTGCCGAGCGTGATGCCAGCCGCGCGCGGCGCGAAGCCGAGGCAAGTCTGCGCGCCAGCGAGGCAAAGTTCCGCGCACTTGTGGAATCCTCACGCGACGTAATCTGGGAAATAGATCGGAATGGGCTGTTCACATACGTGAGCCCTCACGTTTCTGATCTTCTCGGTTATGAGCCGGACGAACTCATCGGCAGGTCACCGCTGGAGCTTGTGCCGCAAGATGGACGCGAACTCTGGAGATCGGGTGCCGAGGGCGCCTTTGTCGACGCGCGCGGGCCGCTCCATATCGTTGAGTCCTCAAAACAACACAAGGATGGGCGCCGCATATTCGTGGAGAGCAATGCCGTCGCTTTTTTCGATGACCACGGGCACCTGGCCGGATATCGCGGTATCACCCTCGATATCTCCGTACGCAAGCAGCTGTTCGCCGAACGCGAGAAGTTGGCGCGCATTGTCGACTCGTCACATGACGCGATCATGGCAAAAGATCTCAACAACAACATCACCAGTTGGAATCGGGGTGCCGAACGGATCTTTGGTTATTCCGCCGCCGAGGCCATCGGCAACCACGTCAGTTTCCTGGCGCCTGATCACTTAAAGTCCGAGAGTGAAGGGTTGACGGCCAAGATGATGGACGGCGAAGTCATCGAAAACCATGCGACAGTTCGGCAGCGGAAGGACCGGACGCTCGTCGATGTCCTCATGACCTACTCTCCGATCAGGGATGTTACCGGCGCGATCATCGGTGCCGCGGGAGTCGCAAAGGACGTCACACGGCAGAAGGAAGCGGAGCGCGCCTTGAGCGCCGAACGAGCGATGCTGAGGACCGAGCACGAGCTGTCGCCCGACGGCATTCTTATGGTCGATGCCAAAGGGATGATCTCTTCCTACAATCAGCAATTTCTCGACCTGTGGAATGTTTCGAATCAAGAGACGTCAAGCGGGATTGACAGCGTCCTCCTCGAATCGGCGGCAAAGTTGACCGTTAATCCCGAGGATTTTTACGCTCGTGTGAAATATTTTTATGATCATCCCGATGAAAAAGGACTCGACGAGATCGATTTTAAGGATGGGCGTATTTTACAGCGCTACACTGCGGCTGCTCGGGACGCTCATGGCACGTATATCGGGCGCGTATGGTATTTTCGCGATATCACCGGCCAGAAACGCGCGACAGAATCCTTGCAGCAGGAGCGCGAAAAATTCCAAACTATTTTTGAGACGGCGGTTGACGGCATTTTTCTTTCCGAGGCCGACACTCAAATTATTATGGAGGTGAATACAGCAGGACATAGAATTTTCGGGTACCCGCCGGGAGATCTCATCGGCCGCTCAATCGCTAATATTTCAGCAGGCGATCCGAACTTAATTCGACAAAACATTGCCGCAGCCATGGATCAAGGCAAAGGAGGGGCGCCGCAAGTGCTCGAATGGGAGTGTAAACGGAAGAACGGGGAGATTTTTTGGGCCGAAGTCACAATGCGTTTTGCGCAATATGGTTCACGGCAGGTGAACGTCGCAATTGTCCGCGATATAACGGTACGCAGAAAGGCTAATTTCGAGATCCACGAAAAGACACGGCAGTTGGCCCGAGGCATAGAGTCGACAATCACGGCTCTTGCCGCTACGGCGGAGATGCGCGACCCTTACACAGCTGGCCACCAACGCCGTGTATCCAACTTGGCTGTGGCGATCGCACGGAGGATGGGGCTGGCGGAAAACGACGTCGAAGGTATAAAAATCGCCGGCATCGTGCATGATATC
>SCTM01000189.1 GCA_004297485.1 Rhodospirillaceae bacterium | reverse complement strand
TATTCAAGCGCTTGCGGCAACCCACAAACTATTATCGTGCTCCCGCTGGGAGGGGGCTTCGCTCCGCGAGATCGTTGATGCAGAAATGGCACCTTACCGATCCAATGGAAGTGAGCGCGTTGTCACAGACGGGCCGCAAGTCATGTTGCGGCCACCGACCGCGCAGTCAGTGGCGCTTGCATTGCACGAGTTGGCAACAAATGCCGCCAAATACGGGGCTCTGTCGACACACGGCGGTAATTTGCGGGTGGTGTGGGGTGTGGAACACGATGTGCTCACACTCCACTGGACCGAGAGGGGTGGGCCAACGACATGTTCGCCGTCCTCCTTAGGTTTTGGACTCAAAATCGTTAGGTCAGGGATTGAAGAGCAGCTGGACGGTTGCGTCGTCTATGATTGGCGACATGAGGGACTGCATTGCGTGCTTTCGATCCCAGCGGCACACCTAGTCAAGGTTGTCCAAGATCCGGTTCGGCCAGAGACTCCTACGAACTCGAAACTCAACGGCCACGCGTATTCTGGGCTTGTCGGGAAGCGAATTCTCGTCGTTGAGGACGAGCATCTCATTTCTATGTTGGTGAGGGAAATGCTCGCCGAACTGGGTGTCGGCGTCGTTGGCCCGGTCAATACGCTCAACGATGGTTTTGCAGCGGTGCAGAGCGAATTTTTAGATGGTGCCATCCTCGACCTGAATCTTCGCGGTCAACAGACCTATGCGCTTGCCGAAGTCCTCACCAGAAGAGGTGTGCCATTCGTCTTCATGACGGGCTACGATTCGGATACCGTCGACGGCCGCTATCTGCATATCCCAGTGCTGCAGAAGCCGATCGAGTTCGATATTCTCAAACGCACGTTGGCATCTAGCTTGATCAAGCAGGTGGCGTAACCTACTCGTGCCCCTAAAATTTTCCGCCCTATGTCAGAGAGCGGAATGTGCCAGCAATGCCGGCAGAGTGAGGTACGCATATCCGTACAAAACCGCGACCGGATAGGTGACCCCTGACGCTAAGCCGGAGGGGTCGACGTGAACGATGCTATAGGATTCCGTGTTGGTTACTTTCAGGAAGTTGCCGATCGTTGCCGGGTCGCCCGTCCATTGAGTGCCTGCGAGCAGGGGGCTGAAATCGAAAGTGTCGCCTTGGTTGAGAACGTATCCGTAGATTGCAGTAGTTCCGCTGCCGCCTTTGCCGAAAGTGATCGTATTGTTGGTGCCGCTGTCTGCGACGCTATTGAAGCCTCCACCGACGAAGATCCGGTTATTCGATCCAGCGATATGAATGGCAGCAGCGCCGGATCCGCCATAGATGGTGTTGCCGCCTTTGAAGGCCTGGATGATTTTGGTCGTTGATCCTCCCGTAATGACGTTCCCACTGCCGTAAACATAAATGCCAATCGTACCTGCGTCGCTCGCAATAGTGCTATTGTTTGCTAAGGTGGTGATGACATTTTGTGCTGGTGTGAGGGCCGATGCAGCAGCCGTTGCACTGGGTGCGTTTGGGATGACGTGGATTAGCAAAGGATGATCGATAAGATCCACTGTTAAAGCAGTAGCATTGCTCACCGTTTGGATTGCGTTCGTGCTCGTCAGGGGATCGAAAAGCTGTATCTGCGACACGGATGACGTGAGAGTCAATGTGATAGGATGCTCACCGTCTTCCTCGTCCCAGATCGACATCCAATAGGTGCCGTCTGACTTCTGTATCAGGATGCTGTTTTCCTCGCCGAATGCACCACTCAATTGGTATTGTAGCGAACCGGGTGCGAACGAACTGCCATTAGCACCGGTATCGGCCAGCAGCGCCGTCAAATTATGCAACGCTGTGCCTGCGGGCTTTGGCGTGCCGTCTTGGTTCATTAAGCCGAATCGGCCGGCCCCATCATCATACAGAGCATAGAAGTAGGTCTTAATGTCGCCGTTTTTCCATCCATCGAACGCAGCGTTGAGCACCGATTTTGCCACGTCGGACTGACTGAAACCTTGTGCCTCGTTCCACCCGATCTCTGTTGTAATCACAGGCCGGGATTTGGCCGCCAGCGTGGCAAGGCCATTGAGGCGTTGCATAGTCCAATTCGGGGTCCGGCCAAGCCCCGGATAAGTATGAGCGTTGCCGTAGTCTGCGTATGGGGATAGATCACCCACAGCGCCATAGTCGCCTTGCCAGTTGTTGACAGGGGTCCAGCCGGCTCCAAAGCTCATATTGATGACTGGCAGGGCCAACGAGTGGCTCAGTTGGTACAACTGCTGTTGGAAGTATGCGGTGTAGTAGAGGCCATTTCCCATCGAAAGGGCGTAGGAATCGTCTTCTTCGTTACCGCCCTCGACGTAGTTTAAGATTCCTGCGGTAGAAAGGCGTCCCACCAGACTGAGGGTATTCTGCATATTCGCCGGGCTGCCTTCGGGCATGAAATCGTCGAACTTCACACCGGCGCTCTGCGCAACGGCTTGCCAGGATTGAAGATCCGCTATGCTTTCAGAACTGTCGCGGACGTTCGGAACCCCAAGGTATGTCAGCGATTTCTCGACAACAGCCAGGTCCTGGTATCCATATCGATTGAAATCGATATGTGTGTTGATGCCGAGGGAGTTGATAAAGGCGCTGGCTAATATGGCTACGCTGGCCGATGGTGGCATGACCAATTACCTTTTTCTAAGGTAAGAACTAAAGTCCTAGTGGAAGCAGTTCGCCGCTACTTACGACGACATACTGTCGTCAGTTGCAGGAAGCGGGAATACGGCCCCTTTCAGTTGTATTTCTCGGATTACCTGATCGGAGTAGCCAATATGAAACAGTTTCTATAATCGACAAAGCGGGGCACCTGTATTATCGGAGCCGCATAAGCTGAATAATTCGGTTTGCGCCTGCTGTAGATTGTATTTTCTGCCCCCTGTGGCATCTCTGGATGATCGCTAGCCGGTTGCATCCACGTGTGCGATCATTCAATTAATAGGCGCGCGTATACAAGATGCCGGGACCAGCTTTGATTGAGAATCGGAATTAAAAATCATTGCGGGCGTTGATGCGACATCTCGTTTCCCTTGCCGGTTGTTAGTCGGTGAAAATACCACGGCACTCCGCGCTTGCCATGATTCAGGCTCTTTCGGAAATGTTTTATCGTACTCCTCTCATGAAGGCGGCCCCGCGAGTGCGCGGGGCCGCTAGGTTACCGTCGGTCGAAACCAGGGGATCCCGCTGATTAGTCGCTGACGGGCGATCCAACGGAATCAAGTCTCGTTGACGATCTTATGAGATTAGCAACATGAAACTTTCACGAACATGTACGCAGGATGAATTCTAGGTCATAGCGCGTACGCGGGTGCACGCGTACCGCACAGGACCGTTTTGCCGACGGTCCTAAAAGTTAGCTTTATCGCCTTTCAGTTTCTCGCCGGCTGTTGTGTTCACTTATGCGTGTCCGAGGCGGCGCGGCTGCGATATCGAGATTCCCGTGCCACACGCTCAGTTGCCGCGGCCGTGGACCGTGTAATGCAGCGATTGAATAGCCGATGTGCGGCATAGCCCAGCATAGCGGGATGTTGAACGGTCCAGATGAGAGCTTTTCCCCACTGGCCGTGTTCCAGCAACTCTTTTGTGCAGAAGTAGCCCTCAAGGGAGATGAGCCGGCGGCCGCGGGCCCTCAGATTCGACGATTGGAACGGCGTAAGAGATCCGGCGTTCTTGCTCAAATATGTTTGATTGATATCGTAAGCCATCTGAAAATTATACCGCTTGCGCGCGGCATTCGACGAGCGATGCGAGACGGTGCCAAATGGCTGCGTATAAAAGTAGTGGGGTGTGTCAGAAACCACAGCCTTTCCATTCAGAAGAAAGAACTGCAACAGGTATATGAAATCCTCGCTATATCGCGCGCGCTCATCATACGAAAGGCCGGTTGCGCGGACAAACTCCGTCCGAATAATTGGCTTGAGCATTCCCAAATTGAAATTGTCATAGGCATCTGATCCTCGAAGATAGCTATCGAATGTCAGCTTCCAGATTGTCTGACCCATGGACCATGCGGGACCAACAACGGTCTCTGCAGCCGCATCAAAAAGAAATTGGTTGTCGGCGATCATGTCCGCGCCCAATTTCTCAGCTTGGGCCGCGAGGGTCGCGAGCCTTTCCGGATGGTACCAATCGTCGGCATCCAAAATTGCAAGCCAGCGGCCTTGAGCGAAAGGAACGGCGCGGTTTAGGGCGACGGACTTGCCGCGATTGCCCTTATTACGCATGGCGCGAAGCCGCGGTTCGGTGCGAAGCAAGTCAGAAACGATGTGCCAAGACGAGTCGGTCGACCCATCGTCGACAACAATGATCTCAATCTCGTGGATCGTTTGTTTCTGTACGCTGTCTATCGCACGGTGAAGAGTCGTGGCCGCTTGGTATGAAGGAATGATAATCGTAACATTGATGGCTTCATGGTGACATCTGGCGGGGCTAATCCAGAAGTCATCTTCCTCTCTTAATTCAGAAGATAATATTTCGTCCATTACTTCTGGAGTCCCGTTCTCGCCAGATGATGTCACGCTTTGCCGATGAATGTGGATGGCGCCCATTCAACGGACGCTATGTGGGCAGACTGTTCTGCGAATCGGTGTGATTTTGCTGTGATAGATCAGCAAATTCTTTCGCGAAGCTTTCGCCATTTCGTCTTGATCAAATCAGAGTTGATCGAGCGGTCGTTCTATTATTGTGACGAGCGTTCTTATGGCGATGTATCTGGAATGATCTCGACCAGCACTGGATGATCTGGAACAGATATCTGAATGCTCGATGTGTGGGTCTGATCGCGTTGTCCGGTTGGTCCTTGAAGTGGATCGTAAATTGTTATCCGGGCCGTCGATAATGGGAGTTCCAAAGTGACAGTGTGAGTCGTTCCCGGTGTCTGCTGTTCGTTCCACAACGACAACCAAAATGATCCGTCTGCTTTCCCGAATAGAAGGCTATTGTCGTCAGCAGTCATTGCGCTCAGAGTATAATTGAGTTGTTTTGGCTGAAAATTTGTCGGATCTGGGTCGTGGTCCGTAAGGATGGCGACTAGATTATGGAGTGCCGTTCCAGCGGGCTTCGGCGTCCCGTCTTGATTCATCAGGCCGAACCGCCCGGCCTTGTCGTCATAGAGTGCATAGAAATAGATTTTGGCGTTACCATCTTTCCAACTGTCAAGCGCGGCGTTTAGTAGTGCCTTGGCAATTTCTTGCTGGCCAAAGCCTCTTCCTTCGTTCCATCCAAACTCGGTGATCATGATTGGACGCGTCTTAGCAGCCAGCGCTGCGAGACGATTGAGATGCTGAGTGGTCCAATCCGGGGTCTTTCCGGGCAGAGGATATGTGTGTGCATTGGCGTAGTCGGCGTAGGCAGACAAATCTCCCACGGCACCGTAATTGCCTTGCCAGTTGTTCGATGCTGTCCAGCCGGACCCGAAGCTCATGTTGATGACCGGCAATCCGAGAGAATGTCCGACCTGGTAGACTTGTTGCTGGAATTGCGCAGTCCATGTCAGTGAATTTCCCCTGCCGCTGGCATAAGGATCGTCCTCCTCATTTCCGCCTTCCAGGTAATTGAGCACGCCCTCGGCAGCTAGCATCGGTGCGAGGCCAAGCGCGTTCTGGAGGTCTGCGGGACTGCCCTCGGGCATGAAGTCGTCGAATTTTGCTCCGGTGGCATTGGCGACATACAGCCAGGACTGTGTATCGGTTGACTTCATTCCGCTATCGCGCAAGTTCTTGAGGCCGAGATAGTTGATTGCCTGTGCCGTCCGGGAAAGATCCTGATACCCAAATGCATTAAAGTCGATGTGAGTATTGATTCCGAGCGAGGATACAAAACTCGACGCCACGGAGACCTTCATAGCCGCTAGAAAACCGGCTGCCATCGCGTCGCTTCGTTTGCTGTATAGTGTCATGAGGCCATTCTCCCGGCAGGAGTTCCACGCAGCGTCGTAGTCGAGTGTCCGGAAACATGGATTACCGATAGTGCTTCGTTAATCACATCTGAATGTTCCGCCATTGCCACAATTGCTCCTGCGTAACCGAGTCGGACAACGCGTATTCTTCGAATTGTGTTCGCTGGCGGTGATGTCTTCGGCTTTGGCAGCGGGCGCCCAAGATGGGGCCTCGTCCAGTGGGGAAGCTGGACGGGGCGGCTACCGATCGATGATCGTTGGGGCAAGCCGATCGGTCTCACATTCTATCGAGCAGCAGAAACTTCTTTACTCCTGTTCACCGAATTCTTGTACGGTCAGATGAAACTGAACCTGTGACATTTTTGCGCTCGTCATGGCTGACAGTGACTTTGCCGATAGGTACGAGGATGCCGTCGCGATTGAGCCCGGCGTTTTTGACCGCATCCCAATCGATTTCGAGCATTTCCTGATTTGGCAGCGCCGCGAGTTGCCCCAAGAGCTGTCGAGGGAACGTCGTTGGGACGTCCAGATCGTTTTCTATAGCATCGGCTTGAATCTTATCGGGATGGACGAGGGCGTATAGCTGATCCCCCACATATACGATATTCGATTCGTGCGCGACAATGCGCACCTCCGTACCCACTCGGACTTCTCGCGATAGACGCACCATGTCTTCCGGGTACAGCTGGATGCAGCCGTGGCTTACGCCGCGCCCAATGCCGTATGGTCTATTTGTCCCGTGGATAAGATACTGTGGCCAACTAAGATAGAAGGCGAATCCTCCAAGGGGGTTGTCAGGTCCGGGTGGTACTGCTGCATGTAATCCAGGTTTCTCGGCGCGGATGGAGGGAGGGGGATACCACGTCGGTGCGGCTGTCGCGCGAACGATTCGCGTGGTTCCGACCGGCGTCGCACGGTTAAGCGTACCGACGCCGATCGGATAAGTTTCCACACGATCGCCGCTCGGCGGGAAATAGAAAAGTCGCCGTGCCGCTAGATCAATTACGATACCGTGGTGAGGTCTGTCCGGCAGCACATGCAACCCAGGTATGATGATTCTGGTGCCTGCGCCGGGTAGCCAGGGGTCAACGCCCCGATTAGCCGCTACGAGTTCAGTGTACCCGAGGTCGTTTGTCCGCGCCACATCAAGTAGAGTGTCTTCTGGACGAGATACGTATGAGCCCACGTGCCCTATGGTCACTTGATCCGACGTTACGGTGAATTCCGTTGCATTCGCGAGGCCGACCACTGAAATCCATGCGGCTATAATCGCCAATATCGTTGTAGGTGGCATGCCCATAATAGCCGAGTTGATTCGCTGCAGATGCCAGGGCTTCTTGTGCACATCTTGACCTGCATCATGGGAATCTCACTTCCGTAGGCTCTTCCGGAATATCCGCCGAGCTTTTTCATCTGCAGCCTTCGCGTCCGCATCGGCTTGTTCGGCAGTTGCGAGTGCTTGTTTGGCTGCGGCAAGGGCCTGGTCGGCTTCTGCACGTGCTGAGCCGGCGGCGGCGAGGGCTTGATTGGCGGTTGTCTGCGCCTGATCAGCGGTTGCCTGAGCCTTATCTGCGATCGCCGTCGTTCGGTTGATGTCCCCGTGGGTCGCGCAGGCGCTAATTCCCAACACCGACACACCAGCCAAAACGATGCGAATGAAATGGGCGACGCGACTGCTCATATCTCCCTCCTATTAAGTTGGGGCCCGGCTTCGATGCGACCCATGATTTGACAATTCTGCGTGCTGATCCGTTATCTCCCATCGGCGGCAATCAGAATGCTGGGACTCTATTTCAACCCATAAGCTACGCGTCGTGACCAATTGCGGGTGTCGCCGCCTGGGCGGTTGAAAACACGGGCGACGATGCATCCGCAACTTGTGGGCCAATGAGACCGTCTCAACTTTGTCACAGGTGGAGCGGCAGACTCTTCCCGTCGTCAATGCGACACTATAGGCAGCTTCAAGCATCGTTCGTTGAGGCGGATTTCGACACTTCACAGTTTTAAAGGACGAGAAACCATGAATATGCAACGACGCGTGGACGAATCAGTAATGAACAGGTCGAGAGTATCACCTCGTGGACGCTTGCCTTCCGGAGCTCCCAATCCCGTGGATGCCCACGTAGGGCAACGTGTCCGGCTCCGCCGCTTAAGCCTCGGGATGAGTCAGGAAAAATTGGGAGCGGCTCTCGGCATCACATTCCAACAGGTGCAGAAGTATGAACGAGGTGCAAATAGAATTGGCGCCAGTCGTCTCTGGGACCTGAGTTTGGTGCTGCAGTGTTCTGTTGCTTACTTCTATGAAGCGATGAACGAGCGTGTATCGGGCGCGAGTCCACGCAATCTTGTCCGGTCCGTGGTCGATTCACTAAGCTGTGAAATCAGTCAGAGCCCGGTCGATGGGATTTACGCCAATAGAGAGACAATTGATCTCATGCGCGCCTTCCACCTCATTAAGGACTTGCGAGTCCGAAGGCGCGTTTGTGATCTCACGAAAGCCCTTGGCCTGGCGGAAGGCGAGCATGAGAGTGGGCATATGCAGCTTCCGAGTCATCAACCGACTGCGAGCAGCTCGTAGCTTATCTATTACCTGCTTATGAGATTGTGACTGATGTTATTCTGCGATGGTAACCATGGACCACCTTTACTGTTGGAGCTGGCGGATTTGGCTTAGGCCGAATTTGGCACCAGCTACCAACGGGAGGGTGATCAGAGCACGGAATTTCTGGGCAGCGTTGTTGCCCAGGTTGTCTGCGTGTGTTGGTGGATTCTATCGGCGTCGCAAGCATCTGGCGGCGTTCCTTGCTTCCGGCGCCCTCTGTGGAGCAGGGTTGTTTACTCTTTCAGCTTGCCAGCGTGTCCTACCTGACCGTTCCACAGGCCATACATCGCAATCGGTTGCGCGAAGAGATTCAGTATCGCCAGAACCAAAATCAAATAAAGCGAAGGTGGTCGGCACCGCCAATGTTCCACCCGGCCGTCCGACGGATAGTGCAAACCATACGAAAAACGGCGTGTCAGTCCAGGTTATCGGCCTTGATGAGGGAAAATTGCAAGCTTTGCTGGGGCCACCCACGATGGCTGATGACATCCCGCCCGGCAGGATCTGGCACTATAGGAAGGGAGGATGCACGCTTACGCTCGCACTTTATCCGGACGTTCAGACCCGTGAATTTCGTGCTCTTACTTATGAGGTGACAAACGATGACCGCACCACAACTGCAAACCAATCTTGTGACGCAAAGTCTTTCACCGTTGCTGTCGAGAAGTAGTGAGGCCATTGAGAGGTCTACCCAATTACTGCTTGTGGACGACGACAACGACTATCGCGAGGCGGTGTCAGACGAGTTGGGTGATTACGGATTTGATGTCACCGGATTTGGCGATGCGCCAGATCTCATCAACCATTTTATCGCCGGAAATAGCGGGGAAATTATAGTCTTGGACTGGAGCTTACCATCGATAGTCGGCACTGATCTTCTGCCGGTATTGCGACGTCACGGTGTGCGTATTCCCGTGATCATTCTCACCGGACGTTCTGAGACACTTCATGAAGTTGAGGCGTTCGACCGTGGTGCCATAGATTTTGTTGATAAGTCGCGGGGTATACCGGTTCTGGCACGGCGTGCCCGCCTAATTGTAAGCGCGGCGAAATCTCCCGGAGATTTTTCGCCCAAGGATTCCGTGGAATACGGGCACTTAATATTGCGACCTCGTCTATGTCGCGCATATTGGCGAGGTCATGACTTGGATCTTACCGTCACCGAATTCAATATTGTGAACAGATTAGTCGCGAGCGCTGGGGAGCATGTGTCGTACCGCAGTATTTACGACTGCGTCCACCATTGCGGTTTTATCGCCGGGAGTGGGGAAGATGGGTACAGAACAAACGTCAGGTCATCGATTAAGAGAATTCGTAACAAATTCAGAGCAATCGACCCCGACTTCGTCGAAATCGAAAACTTCCCCGCGTTTGGTTACCTTTGGAGGAAATGCACGGTACTTGAGTGATACATTTACGTCAGCGATCGGGCGAATCTCCGCCTCGCTCACGGCCAAATTTACTATGCTTATTGGCATATTCGTGGCTTTGCCGTTTATTCTCTACGGGCAATTGGCGGAAGCGGACAGGCAGACGCGCACTCTGCTGGCTGATAGTATAAAGCACGGCAGTTGGCTGATTGCTCAGTCGTTAACACCGGTTCTCGGTCAGGCAGGAGAATTATCAAACCCCGCAATCGGGACTATCCTAAATAAATTCGCGCAAGACGGAACGGTTTTGCAGCTTATGTTTCACCCGAATTCCGGGAGACGGCCCGGAAGTTTCTATTTTGTGGCTTCTGCGCCTCCAATTCCGACGCAGGGAACCGCCGCCCAGCTGGATGACTTGGCGCAGCACGGCATATTGAAATCTCTTGGGGACTCTTGTACGGGACGGGAACCCCTGGAATTCAGGTATGCGCAACAGAATAGCACCAAGGAATTGCTGACATCGGTCGTGCCGATCGAGAGCCAATCGGGGTGTTGGGCCCTGGTCTCGACACATAACGGCTCTGAATTTCTGAGCACTTCGCTCAGCGAACCGTATTGGCAGACGAGGGGCGTCCGCATCGCCGCCGCAGTTTACATTGCCTTCGCGGGTCTGGCGATTCTTGTCGCAGAAAGCGTGCGGCGAGCGCTACGTCACTTTCGTAGCGTTGCCCGCGAGATTCGACAGGGTGGATCATCGAAGGCCACGTTCTATAGCAGGAATATAGTGCCAGAACTGGCGAGTGTGGCCGGGGACTTCGACCATTTGGTCTATGATTTGCGAAGGGCCGCTGCAGATATTCGTGAGACTGCAGAAGAGAACGCTCATGCGATCAAGACGCCGCTGGCTACGATCCGATCGGCGTTGGAGTCGATTAAGCGAGTTGTCGATAGTTCTGATCAGCGATCTCGACGGGCTGTATGCTTGATTGAGTCATCTCTATCTAGGCTCACGGTTCTCGTGTCGGCTTCTCAGCGCTTGGGGAACGACACCGCAAATTTCATCGAAGCGCCGAAGCTCTCCATCAATTTGACGATGCTCATCATTGACGTTTTGCAAAATACCCGGGATTTTGCGCTTGAGAAGAACATAAACCTCATCCACAGGCTGGCCGTGGATGTTCACGTATTGGCGTCAAGAGGAATCTTGGAGGTTATCGTGGAGAACATATTGGATAACGCAATTTCGTTCGCGAAGGACCGGGATATAATTATGGTTACACTTTCAAAATCTGACGACCGCATTGACCTTTGCATTGATGATCAAGGTCCAGGCATAGATCCAAGAAATATCAACCATGTTTTTGAAAGATACGTGTCTCACCGACCCTCGTTTACGCCCAACGGCGTGATCAATTCAGACGCCGAAGAACCCTGCCACGCGGGCCTCGGCCTTTGGATTGTTCGGCGCCATGTTGAGGGGCTGGGTGGTGAGGTGACGGCGACAAATCTGGTCCAGGGCGGCCTCAGAGTGCGTGTGACTCTGCCACCGAACGCCTCCCACATATGATGACCACGATTTAGTCACTGGTCGTATTCACAGGTGTTGCAGATATTTATCGGGAGAACGGCATAGCACTCGGAGTAGTCAATATGAATTTTCCGCAGCTTTATGCTTTGGCCGGAACGGCAAAAGCAGGCCTCCGAAAGTGTGGCCAAGCGCTTGATGATGGCGTCCGCAGATGATTATTTCCGAAGTCCGGCCAAGGATATTGGTTACGGGTGGTGCCGGTTATATTGGTGCTCACGTCTGTCGTGCATTAGACGAATGCGGTTATCTTCCGGTGGCGTATGATAATCTTTCAAACGGCCACTCTGAGGCCGTGCGGTGGGGACCGCTCGAGTTCGGTGAACTCGAAGATTCTTCGAGAATCGAAGCCGTATTGCGCACACATCGTCCTATCGCCGTCATTCACCTCGCCGGTTTAATTGCAGCAGGCGATAGTGTTGTGGCGCCGGCTGCGTTCTATCGCAATAACGTGGCTGGTACGCTTAACCTGCTTGAGGCAATGCACATCTGCGCGATTAACAAGATCGTCTTCTCCTCTTCTGCAGGCGTCTACGGAGAACCTGAGTTCACGCCGATCGCTGAACATCATCCTCACCGGCCGGTAAACCCGTACGGTGCGACTAAGGCAATGGTTGAACGGATCCTTTCCGATTATGCCGTGGCGTATGGTCTCGTGTCAGTGTCTCTGCGTTATTTCAATGCTATCGGCGCCGGGCCGGAGGGCGATATCGGCGAAGCGCACCGGCACGAAACCCATCTGGTTCCGCTGGCTCTCGATGTGGCCGCGGGATTAAGGCCATTTATCCATGTATTCGGGGACGATTTCCGGACGCCTGACGGCACATGCATTCGAGACTACGTGCATGTCTGCGACCTGGCAGACGCACATGTGCTGGCGTTGCAGTTTCTCGACCACAACCCGGGGGCGTCGGCATTCAACTTGGGAAGCGAGAGAGGGGCGAGCGTGCGCGAGGTGATTGATGCGGCCTCACGGGTCTCCGGCTCGCCTATACCGACCCGGATACACCCACGGCGTCCCGGCGATCCCGCAATACTCGTTGCAGATGCAACACGCGCAAAGCGTGTGCTCGGATGGTGTCCAGGTTATAATTGCCTCGATGCCCAGATTGCGTCGGCTTGGAGTTGGCACGAGCGTTATCGCCGTGTCACCTCAGAACGGCTGACGGCGTCGTAACTCTAAACCTGCACGGCGATGGGGTCGAACGCGTAGCTGATGGCCAAAGGCAATCCTTCGCTATTGCTCGCGGTACTGACGGCATGCCAGGCGGCGCCTTTCCAGTTTGTGTTCTTATTGGGTATTCGCCAACGGACGCTCGCATGATCACTATGGCAAAGATGCATCACGTCGGCGGAGCGGCCCTAACTTGATCACACGACCTTCCCTCGGATTCGTGGCACATCAAAATCCATAGTGTCTTGCCAATGCCGCGTACGACTGAAGTATCAGCCGGCGCGCCTACGGACGGGTGATCCCATGACCGCCAGTACTCTGTCGACCGCCGTTCCCGTTGTTCAGGACCTGCCTTATCCAGGACTTCACTCGCACGCGCGTCAAGTCGACGTTGCACCAATTTCAGAGCCAATAGTTTGCGGACTTATCACCACATTTGATCTCGTAAGCGTACTTGGCATCGGGGTCTGGGCCGCCTTTACAGCGGGCATTGACTTGGCCAACACACGCTACCTTGTCGGTTCTGTCGCCCTGCTTGGATCTGTTCTTAGTACGGTTGTCTGGCATTTCGGCGGCGCCTACAAGTTTGAAACCCTCATTTCCATCAGGCATAGCATGGTCCTTCTGGTCCGAGGCTTGGTGGTTGCGTTGGCGGTTCAACTGCTGCTGGTCTTTCTGTCGCAGAAAACACTTAGCGAATCCCTCGAATGGTTAAGCATATGGTTTGTGAGTTCTCTGTTTATGCTCACCACAGCCAGGGCCTTTATCCGTTCTGAAATTGTCCATTGGGAAAGGGCGGGGCGCCTCGATGAGAGGATTGCAATCGTCGGCGCCACGACAGTCGCGCAGAAACTAATGGCAGACATTGCAAAGCGTTCCGGCGGCGGGAGAGTCATTGGACAAGTCCAGATTGCCGGATTATTTGACGATCGCTATCAGTCGCCTCACGCCGATCGGAAACTGGGCATGGCAACAGATGGCACCGTTGACGATCTCGTGAATCTGATTCGGAATAGCCGCGTTGATACGGTGATCATAGCGCTCTGTTTGTCCGCCGAGCAACGTATAGCGGAAATACTAGAGAAGCTTAGGCACACGCCCGTCGATGTGCGTCTCTGCCCGGATCACGTGGGCTTGCGCCTTAGGAAATTTAGCGTCAGCGATATGGGGCAGATTACCATGCTGAATGTCATGGATAGACCCCTTCGCCATTGGCGGAAGGTTATCAAGGATATTGAAGATCGGGTTCTTGGGCTGATTATTCTATTGCTGATTGCACCCGTGATGTTGCTTATCGCAGTACTGATCAAGCTGGACAGCCGTGGCCCAGTTCTGTTTCGTCAGAAGCGCGTCGGTTACAACAATCAGATGATCGAGGTTCTTAAGTTTCGCACGATGTACGACGCTATGCGCGATCCGAACGCGGAACAACAGACTCAGAAAAACGACCCGCGTGTAACCCGCATCGGCGCATTCTTGCGGCGGACGAGCCTCGATGAACTTCCACAGTTCATTAATGTCGTGCGTGGCGACATGTCGATTGTCGGCCCCAGACCACATGCCCTGGCAACTAAGGCAGGCAGCGTGCTGTTCCATAACGCTGTGGAGTCCTATGACGCTCGTCACCGGGTAAAGCCGGGCATTACGGGGTGGGCACAGGTGAACGGCTGGAGAGGTGAGACGCAAACCGTTGAGCAAATCACGCGCCGGGTCGAACACGATTTATTTTACGTCGAGCACTGGTCGATCGCGATGGATATCAAGATCATCATACGCACGATTTTCTCGGGATTTACCGGTCGTTCCGCATACTAAACACGGTGGATTTCATGAAGTTGCTCAGTTCCCGTCAATTCAAAGTTAGGGCATTTATCGCTCTGGTGTCGTTAGGGCTCTGCTCTTGTGCGACAGCAACGTCCAATTTGCCCCCGGTACCGCTGGTGCCAGCGCCGCAGGCCGGAGCGATTCCGGCCCTGCCGCCTTACAAAGTGCAGGTAGGGGATCTTCTCGGCGTGAGATTTCTGACAAACCCCGAACTCAATGAAGATGTCGTTGTTAGACCAGACGGCATGATTTCGACCACGGTTGTGGAGGATATTGCGGCCTTCAACCATACGCCAACCGAGATCTCTGCCGAGTTGCGCGATTGGTATCGATCGACGCTTAAGGATCCCCATGTGACGGTTGTCGTGAAGTCCTTTGCGCCCAATCGCATTTACGTCGCCGGGGAGGTCTCTAACCCGGGAGAATTCGTCACCGTTGGTCCGAACCTGACAGTGTCTCAGGCTATAGCAAGGGCCGGCGGCGTTAAGCTCAGTGCAGCGCGCGCCCATATATTTATCTTGCGCCGCGGCCTCGATGATAAACCCGTGGCATTTAAAGTCGACTATCTCGACTTGATTTCCGGAAAGCATCCTGAAGCGGATGCGCGTCTCGCGCAATATGACGTGCTCTATGTTCCGCGTACAGGAATTTACGAGGTTTATACCTTCTGGAATCAGTTCATACAGCAATTTATGCCTGTCAGCTGGGGTTTCTCCTACAACGCCAATCCGGTTGTCTCGGTGGCACATTAAGTTATGAGTGGAGCAAATACGGTGCCGCTCGCTGTGTGTTTTCTTCTCTCTGGAAGTCCAGCATGAACAAGCTGTCCATGCCCTGTGGGGCGTTGACGATACTCTTCAAGCGCCAGCGCATTGCTCTTGGTGTGTTTTTGGCTGTGGTAATTGCCGGCATCGCCTACCTTATATTTGCCGAACAAAAGTACGAGTCGGTCGCTGAGTTGGTTGTGAGATTCGGAACGCGCTCAATTCCGGATATAAATCACGCGCCGACGACGGAGCTAACGCCGTCTGACCGGCGCGAAATCGTGCTCTCCCACGCCGCCATCCTTGGAAGCCCGGATCTGGCGCAAGCGACGATCAAGGCCTTTGGAGTCGAGAATATCTATCCTGAAATTGTAAGCAATCCGCCTTCTCGGTGGAGCGTCATGGACGAGGCGGTCAGAAAGTTTAGCGATAACCTGTGGGTCGGGGTGGGCACGCAGGACAATATTATATCCGTATCATTCCTTCATCCGGACAAAGTGCTGGCGCGAGATATTGTTAAGAAGCTGATTGATCTCTATGTGGCCCAGCAGTCTGCCGTCTATCACGACCCTCACACCGATTTTCTAAAGCACGAAGTTCAGCAGGCTGCTGATCATCTTTCCGCCGCGCAGACCGCGTTTCAGGATTTCAAGGAGAAGTGGCACATCAATGATTATGACGGAGAAGTCACCGAACTTCTCACGCGCCGCGGCGATGCCGATGCCAGTCTCCGCCAGGCTCAGGCAAATCTGGACCAAGCCCAGAATCGTCGCGGCGATCTGGAGAAGCTCATGCACAGCGTTCCAAAGACCCTCCCGGAGCCGGCGAGTGGCGAAAAATTCAAGTCTCTTGATGATGCGCAGACGCGCCTCGCCGATTTGCGTAACAAACGGAGCCAAATGCTGGCGACCTATTCCGCAAACAGCTCGGCAATGATTTCGCTGGAGGCAGGTATTGCCGATGCGGAGGCCGAGGTTAGGACGCGCCAAAACGAGCTGGAGCAGCGCTCATCCAGTAATGTCAACACTGTGTATCAGACGCTTCAAACAGATTATCTGAGAACGGTTGCCGATGCGGAGAGCAATGCCGAGCCGGTGCGTGTCCTGACTGCACAGATCAATGAAATTGACCATCGGCTCAACGATTTACGCGATGTGCGTGGCACTTTCAGCGACCTCGGGCGGGAACAGCAGCTTGCCGAAGATCTCTATCGGTCTTTGTCGACTCAATATGAAGACGCGCGGGTCAACGAGAGCTTGAATCAGGAGCGCATTTCATCGGTTGCGGTGATTAGCCAGCCATCCTTGCCCTACAAAACCGCGCGGCCGCGGCGTCTCGTGACGTTGTTGGCAACCTTATGCGCCGGAGTAATCCTGGCGGTAGGGAGTGCCCTGTTGATCGAATCGTTGGATGATCGCTTCACAACCGCCGATCAGCTTGCGCTTCAGCTGGCGGTTCCTGTCCTCGCGACTTTTGATTATCGCCGAAGAAGTCTTCCCAGGCCTCTGACAGTTCAAGGACGCATGGAATGAATAAAGCCCATCTGGAAATTGAGGGCCTGTCCGCTATACAGGTGCGTAAGCCAAGTTCATCCGCCAAGGAGATTGATTGGCCGATTCCTGAGGATTTTCCGGCTTCTAATCTCGTCCAGCTCTTCACGGAGGTGGAGAATGCCCTGGAAGAACAGGATGGATTGATCGTTCAATTCGTGAGCATCACAGCCGGCCATGGTGGGGAATTGATTGCGTTGGACATGGCGCTCGCGGCGACAAAGATACTAGATCGCAATATCCTGGTTCTGAATGCAACGGCATCATTTGGTGATGAGTTCAGAGGCCCATCCATGGGTTATCAAGACTCATCCACTGATATGATGGACCCGATTGTGCCGCCGATTTCCATAGAGACGCATATGGCTAAGGCAATTGGTCACGGACTTTATGTGGCCGATCTGCACGAGGTGTGTGGCAATAGCCGAGCTCTCGCTTCGACTGATGCAATCGTGACAAATCTTCGCAAACTATCGCCGAAATTCGATGTGGTTGTCGTGGCTGCCCCGCCCACGGATTCCGATCCATTTAGCATGGCCCTCGCTCGGCACGTAGACGCCAATCTTCTTATAATAGAGGCGGAGCATACTCGTCGGTCCGAGGCCGTTCGGATATGCCAATTACTTTCTCGGTGCGGGCGGCCACTTATCGGAACGGTATTCAACAATAGAATCTGTCATACGCCGCGCTGGCTGGGGCGTGAATGACTGCGCTAAGGTGCGGCAGTAATGCATATAATGGTGGTTAACAATCTCTATCCGCCCATATTTGCGGGTGGAGCGGAACGTATTGTCTCCTATCTTTGTGAAGGGCTAGTGCGCCGGAGCCATCGTGTGACGGTGGTGTCGACGTGTGGCCCTGAGATGGAGCCTTATCCCACTGAAGTTCGTAACGGTGTGGAGATCATCCGATTCTTTCCACCAAATATTTATTGGTCGCACGACCGGGATCGTGGACCAGGTTTGAAGAAATGGATGTGGCACGGTCGCGACGCATGGAATCGTCGCGCCGCGGAAAGGTTTCGGAGCATTCTAGCGGCCACGAAGCCCGATATTGTGCATACTCACCTTATAGATGGCTTTTCCGCCTCCATCTGGGCGGAAGCCCAACGATTTGGGATACGCGTCGTGCATACGGCTCACGATTACCATCTTATGTGCCCGCGTGCATTTATGCTAACGCGAGACTGGAAGGTGTGTTCGCGGCCCAACCTTCCGTGCCGGCTATATCGCTTCTGGCATATTCGCACCACGCGCCATATCGACTTATTTGTCAGCCCATCGCAGTTTCTTCTCGAGCTTCACGAGGTAGCCGGGCTGCGATCGCCGCGTTGCGCCCTTGTCTACAATGGAATTCCGCTTCCTGACGATGGGCGCAGATTGCAGCCACGAGCTACGGCCGCACATCCCCACTTCATCATGCTGACCCGTCTCACTGTGGAGAAGGGGATTCAGGTCGTGCTGGATGCCGTCTCGAAATTATCGAGTCGACTTCAGTTCAAGTTGACCATTGCCGGTATCGGACCTCTTGAAGAATTGGTTCGCGACGCGGCCGACCGGGATAGACGCATTAACTATTTGGGCTTTGTTGACGGGACAACGAAGGAAAACATCTTGTCGCAAGCCGACTATCTCTTGCTTCCTTCGCTTTGGTATGAGAATGCCCCGGTCACGATTGTAGAGGCCGCTGCACACGGTATTGGCGTGATCGGCAGCCATATCGGCGCGATTCCGGAATTCGTGCATAATGGCGAGACAGGTATTTTGTTCTCACCCGGCGACGCGGGAGCGCTGGCGGCCATCATGAAACGCATCATTGAGCACCCACAGGAAGCCCTGCAAGCCTTGCCCGGCCGCTCCCGCGCATTGGCCGAGCGCTTTACTGTGGATCGTATGATCGAAAGTTATGAAAGCCACTACTTGATGCTTCTCGGCGGCCAGCCCAGACGCGTTGCGGCCTGACCCTTAACGGCGTGCCGGCGAAGCGGAACAGCCTGTGATGCTGCCACCGCCCACCACAGACACGGTCTCGGCGGGGCGCGGTCATTGGGATCGGTGGTTACTGCAAAAAAGGTTGATGCCTCAGTAATAAGGCCGGTTAATTTTATAGGGGTCCTCAGAATAAGGTTCCGGGAGGTTTGCCACACATGTGCCCTGTCGGCGAGCGGCCTCAATGTCGCAGGAGCTGCGATCTGGGTAGACGCAAGTCGCGACCATGCCCGACTCGACGACGCAGTATAGCGCGGTGAGATTGCTCGCCGTCGCCCGAGGAGATGCGGGATTGAATGCGCACGTTCCGCCCAGTCGGGTCGCCTCTCGCTGGCACGAAGCCGCGTCCTCATAGAGGCATTGAGCCGGTATGCCGGTGGCCTCGACACATAGTGCAGCCGCATTGCTCGATGTGGAAAGACAGCAGATGAGAATGCACGATACGGTGAACGGTGTTTTTTTCATCGCTTTTCCCTCGGCAGTTTTTTAATAGCGCTCTCCATGAGCAGTAGAAGAATGCCGCAAGCAGCGGCGTGAAGGACACTATAGCTGAAGATGACCCACGGAGCCTTCACGCCGAAATGGGCACCGAGGGCGAATATGGCAACAGTCAGAACAACACGCGATATCTGCCAGGTCGCGGCCGTGACTTGTCGCTCCAGAAGTTGAAGCGTATGAAACACCGGAAGCACAATCGCTTGGGCAAGATAACCGAGGCTCATTGCTTGTAGGTACACGATAGCGCCGCTCCAATCGGGGCCAAATGCCAAGGGGAAGAAGGCTATCGCCGCGACATTCGCGAGGGCGACCCAGGCAATCGCCAGATAAAACTGATGAATAACGATCTGCCGGAACCGCCGCTTCAACTTCTCCGGATCTGTTGATGCGGTTTGCCCGGCCTCGGCGACAAAAACTTGAAGAATCGAAGTTCCAACCATTGAAAGAGGCCGGGCGACGACTCTCTCCACCAAAAATATAAATCCCGCGATCGTTGTCGAATATTGGGTGGAGACGAGAAGATACAACAATTGATTGCTGCCGGCCGCATCTAGGACAGCCGTCCAACTTGCAATGAGCGGAAAGCGTCGATAGCGATTGGCTAAGAACATCATTCGCCGCCACGAAATCGCTTTTAGTAACTCTTTGCGTGTACCCAATACGCGATTCAGCAACCCAAAAGTACCGGCAGATTGTCCCAAAATGGATCCGATCAATAAGCCCGGCGCGCCGGCACCCAAGGCGGCCATCGCGATCTGGCTCAGGGGGCCGACTAGGCCTTGGCTTAGACGGCTTAGAGCAATCAACCGGAAAGCACTGATTCTCGTCGCCATATAGAGGGCAATATAATATCCCCCAAGGCAGAAGAACCCCGCCGGCAATAGGACTCGATAG
>SCTM01000188.1 GCA_004297485.1 Rhodospirillaceae bacterium | reverse complement strand
CCTCAATGACTCCCACCTTTCGATTCGCGTGCGATGCGCTCAATACCAAGCTCGAACGACGGGAGAGCAAACTACCTGCGACAGACCCACCTTCAGCAGGTCAAGTTCATATTTGAATTTACATTCAACCCCGGCATGCTGTGACTGCGGGCGGCGAATCACACGGGGTATTAATGACGGAGCTTAAAGCAGCGCGCGGTCGGATGCTCGCCCTGTCCGGCGGTCTCGCAGATGCCAAGGTGCCAGCGCCATCGATAACGGACGCGACGGCGGCGCGGAAAAACGCGTATCAGTTTCTGACGGCCCACAGCCAAACCGTGAATTCATCCCCTCAAGAGGCTGCGGGCAATGTTACCATTTTCGCCGGAACTGAGCTCCCTGGTGGCGACGACGCAATTGCGCCTCACGCTCAGCTGTGGATACGTAGCGGGTCGTGTCGGGAAGGCGTGCCCGCAAATCCTTCAATTTCAGGCGCGTAATGCTGGGCAAGGGTGCGGAGCTGCATTCCAGCCAACGACCCTGGATGACGCCGCTCAAGCGTCCAGCTGGATCAAGCCAGTTATGAACGCCCGGATCCTGCGCGGAGAGCACCGCGCGGAAGCGGCCGTCATCGTCCACTTGGGCCTGGAAGCCGTTCAAACTGCTCTGGCAATTCACCCAGTCAATAGTGTTGAACAGAAGATCCGCGAGCAGGATACTCCAATAGCGCGCTGTCTTCGGTACATCCGTCTCGATGAGCAAAACCTCATCCTGCGCGATCTCAAAGCGGCCTTCATAATAGACCTGCCCCGCCAATCCTCCAATGCTCGCCCAATCATTAAGCTTCAACGTATTTGACGGCAGTTTCTCCAAGCCGGCAACGAAGCCAAGAAACGGCTCGAGAAATCGTGCCGGAAAACCTGCTAATTGCCGCAGACGATCTACGATTTCGAGTGCAGTCCAGCGTCGGCCAGCGGGATTCCGGTCGAGGCGTTCGATCGCAAACCGCCCGTCGACTTCGCCGATCCAATCGTAGGAGGCTTGCCGAATACTGATTCCGGTCACGCGAGTATCCAGCTTGACCCAGTCACCGCCATAACCGGCCGGCCGCTCGGACGAAATCCGGATGTCGAATGCGCCGTCTTCCGCGATCGTCATTTTATCCAAGTCGAAATGACCGACCGAGGGGCCCGCCTGATCCGCCTCGCCAACGACGCCGGCGACGAAGCTCACATGTACAAATCGGGATGTGCCACGTAAGCCGGTCATCCGGTAGTCTCCATTTCCCTCGATCGCGGCATGGTAATACATGTAGTCGGGATTGGGCGCGGCAGACTTTATGACCGGATTCAGGAAAGAGATGAATTCCGGGTGCTCGCGGTCATGGGAGAAGAGCATGTGGTAGCCCTGTGCGATGCTCATGGCGAGGAGTTGAACAGCCTCCTGACGCAGCACGGGATCGGCAGGCGTGCTGATCCGCTCAATTACCGATGCGTGGGTGCGTAAGGATTCGATCAGATCGACCCACTCGAATGAGGACCTCGTCATTGCGGCCTGCTCCTTACGCTAGGGACAAATAGTAGGGCGTCTAAAGGCGCGCTCTCATTGAAATTTCTCAAGACGCCCGATGCCGGTGGCGATGTCGCCTGCGGACAGCGGCCGCAGATAATTGCGCATTGCTGTACCGTACTCAGCGCACGATCCGCGAGTAACTCGACTTCCGCATCTATCATCGTGGACAAGCGGAAGGCGACCAACGCGACAGGCAGTCCAATATTTCGAATGAAGGCACATTCGGCGTCATCCCCACTAGGGAGGCAGCACATGCGATAGCCTCGACCGCGTTGGCGAAAGCGTCGCCAAGGCCCCAGCGCAGAAATTGCGTCGGCGCGCGGATCGGCAACCAAATATCGACGACCAAGTGCAGCCGTGGTCGCCGACGGCTCACCAAGCGCGCCCGGTCCTTGAAAATAAAGAGAAGGCGCGACAAACTGACAAAATTGGGCCGTAGTCACACTCAGAACTCCCCCGGCTCGATCGCGTCCGCGGGGTACGCTCGGCCCAGGAACCAATATGCACGATCCGTGGCATCCTCCGAGCGGCGGATAAAGGGATCAAGATGGGTGTGCAACCTGAACCCAGAGTAAGGGTCGTAGCGGAGGGATTTTCCTTCCTTGAGAGCCCACGCTGGCGGAACGGCAGGCTCTACGTTTCGGATTTCTATTTGAGAAAGGTCTTTTCGATCAGCGAGACCGGCGAGCGCGCTATCGTCGCGGAGATCCCGGGCCTCCCTTCCGGCCTCGGCTTCGATCGATCGGGCGGGCTGTTGGTCGTTTCGATGATCGATAGACGAATTCTGCTCGTGCGGCCTGACGGGCGTCATGAGGTGGTCGCCGATTTGTCTTCGCTGACGCCACATCTCTGCAATGACATGCATGTTGATCCCGCTGGGCGCGCTTATGTCGGTAACTTCGGTTGGGATAGTAGAGTTACCGACGAAATCAGTCCGACCCGTCTCATAATGGTCCCATATAGAGGACCGGCCTCTGTCGTCGCAGACGGGCTCATCTTCCCCAATGGGATGGCGAGATATCACCGGGGCCGCACTCTCCTTGTGGCAGAAACGTTCGCCGCTCGCATCAGTGCGTTCGATATCGCTGCGGACGGTTCGCTCTCGAACCGGTCGATCTGGGCCGACTTCGCAGGCGCAGGACGGACGTTCAGAACTGTAAGGGAGGCGTCGACCGCCGACGTGATCCTCCCGGACGGGATTGCGGCGGACGCCAAAGGCGGCGTTTGGGTAGCAGATTCCGGTGGCCATGCCGCGGTCCTCGTTAGGGCGGGTGGAGCGATCATCGACGAGGTCAGAATTGGTCCCCTCACCCCCTTCGCCGTTGCTCTAGGAGGACAAGAAGGGCGCACCCTCTTCATCTGTGCCGCGCCGCCGCTCGGCGGGCGTGAGCCTGATCGTGTCTTTCGACTGGAAGCCAAGTTGTTGGCCTGCGAGGTTGATATCGAGGCCTCGCAGGACCTGTGAGGGGCCCAGGCGTTCATCACGTCACCTATTTTGGGGGCGACCGGCTGGATATCCTGGTGAACACCGCCACATAAGATTCCACTAGGATTGGGCACTGAACAAGAGATTTAGACGAGATACACCGTTTACCGGTCCCGAATGAGTGATGGGAGGATTATTGGAATCAATGCAGAATTCCGGCATGCGTCTTGCCCACTCTTCCAGGAATATCTTGAGTTCAGCGCGGGCGAGCGGCGCGCCTACACATTTGTGCGGGCCATTGCCGAACGTATTGTGAAACGGCGCATTGCGACCGAAGTCGACCGTCAGAGGATCTTGGTATAGTCGGTCATCCATACTCGAGAGGGAAATTGGCACCATCACCATATCGTGCTGGGCGAAGTGAACGCCTTTGTAATCGGTTGCCTCTTTAACCAATCGGCCGGTATTCGACAGGCCGAAACGGCGCAATAATTCCTCCGCTGCCTGCGGGATAATCTCCGGCTCATCAATGAGGCGTCGGCGCTGCTCGGGGTGTTGCGCCAAATGTCGCACGGTGAACGATAGAATGTTAGCGACGGTATCAAGGCCGCCAAGGAAGATTAACATCGCCATGCCGAATACCTCATGCTCACCGCCATAGCGCGCATTCTGCCGCCAGGCAGCTATACGGCTTAACAGGTCGTGGCCCGGATTTGCGGAACGCTCTTTAAGCACCTCTGCGAGATAGTCGCTCATCTTCTTAAGATAGATTTGCCTGACCCTGGGATCGGCGGCTCCAATGTAATTAGAGGCCCATTCGACGAAGTCTTGGCGCCGGTCAAGTGGGAGGTCGACGATTCCGAGGAAGACAGTTACGGGCATGACGCGCGCGAACTCACTGACGAACTCGCAGGACTCACGCCCCTTAAGCGCCTCGATTAGACCGATCGTCAGTGCACGTGCTTTCTCAGCCATCTCGTGCACTTTCGATGGCCAGAAATAAGGATTGAGCACCGCCCGGAACCGTGAGTGCAAGGGAGGATCGACCGTCAAAGGTGGCATGACAATCTTGTTCGTAACGCGCGGAATCGAGAACTCCTCATGTGAAAAGATTTGGAAATTCTCTTGTACCCATTTGATGTCGGCGGCTCGGGTGAAAATCCAGTGACCACCATTATGCGGTGTCCAAACTATATCAGGCCCCTCGTGCAGCCGTTTCCACGCGGAATAAACGTCACCCTGGTCGATCTGTGGAGGATGGAAATAGTCGAAATCGATGACGAGTTCCGACGGAACGTTGAATGGAATAGGTACATCGGCAAAGCCGGACGCTTTAGAGGTCATAATCATCTCTATGGATCCCGGGGAAAATCGTTGGGCGCTCGGCAAACTGTCGCATGGAATTGAGCTCTTTGGTAAAGTCACAACCAACGAGGGCGGAAACACCAAATCTAACCACGACTTGCTTCAGAATGTCATTTTTTGAATTACTATTCAACTAATGCTTGGTCTGCACCCGGCACCGGGAGGGCATCGGCGGCATCAGCCTGTGAAATCGCTTCCAAGCGTGACCCCTCCCAAAAACGTAGTTGCTCATTGAATACGCCAGCGAATGCGCCTTCTGGGTGGGATTATGTTTCGCGCGAAAGATGACCCCCTGATTCTGGAGGGTTGATATTCGTGTCAATGAGATGTGCCGATTATAGAGGGGTCATTCTTCCTAGCGTTTTTACACGCTTCGCTCACCCGAGTATG
>SCTM01000187.1 GCA_004297485.1 Rhodospirillaceae bacterium | reverse complement strand
CAAGCCCCAGGCCTCGTGCACCACCAGCACACCGGGGCTTGGGCAAACACGCCATGGAACGGGCAAAGATGCTCACGGGGCTCGGATACGTGGCATTCGCGGCCGACCTCTACGGTGATCGCACCATCGCGACCAATCAGGAGAAAATGGGCAAGCTGCTGGGTGAGTTGCGCAGCGATCCCATCAAACTCCGCGCCCGCGCTCAGGCGGCGCTGTCCACGCTTGCCGCTCAGCCGCAGGTGGATGCAAAGCGCTTGGGGGCCATCGGCTTTTGCTTCGGCGGCGCGACCGTGCTGGCACTTGCGCGCGGCGGGGCCGACATGGCCGGTGTCGTCAGTTTTCACGGCGCCCTGGAGACAACCGCCCCGGCACAGCCGGGCGCGGTCAAGGCCAGCGTTCTGGTGTGCAACGGCGCCGACGATCCCTTGATCCCGCCGCCACACGTCGTCGCCTTCGAGGAAGAAATGCGCAAGGCCGGTGCCGACTGGCAGGTAATCAACTACGGCGGCACCCTGCACAGCTTCACCAATCCCGAGGCCGAGGCCGCCGGCATGGCCGCGCTCCGCTATAACAAGCAGACCGACCAACGTTCATGGGCGGCCATGACGTCGTTCTTCGCGGAAGTCTTCGCGCGGTAGAACGTCTCAGTGAACCAAGACCGGCGCAACTCACTCAAGCCGTATTGTGGCGGAATGGAAATACGGGACGCCACGGTAGAAGATGCGTCGGCCGCTTGCGAAGTTATGCGGCGATCAATAGCAGAGTTATGCGTCGCCGATCACGGAAACGATCCGGAGATTCTAACGCGATGGCTGAGGAACAAGACCCCCGAAGGTTTCATGTCCTGGCTCGCGCAACCACGCAATAACGTGCTCGTCGCAGTCAACGGGAGCAACATTCTCGCTGTCGGCGCTGTTACCGATGCTGGAGAGATAAACCTAAATTATGTGTCGCCGGATGCGCGATTTCGCGGCGTCAGTCGAGCATTGCTGGGCGCGCTTGAAACGCGTGCGACGGAACTGGGTAATAAGCGATGCGTCCTTACCAGCACAACGACAGCACATCGTTTCTATAAAGCAAACGGGTACGCTGATGACGGCCGTGAGGATGAAGATGACGGAAGGACTCCTGGCTACCTTATGTCGAAGCCTCTGACGGCATAAGATTCCTGACTACACGCGTGTCGCTAACAACTGCGTGATGAGCCCGGGCTCGCCGTCGCCCACGGGCGCATTGTCGATATGAGTCACTGGGCGAACACCCAGAGCATTGGTGAGAAACATTTCGCTGGCGCGGTTGAGTTCATCGCGGGATACGGTTCGCTCTTCGGCGCGAGCCAGCGTAATCACATCGGCGCGGGCGAGTCCGGGAAGGGCGCCGTCTTCGACGCGCGGTGTGATCAGCCCACCGTCCACCAGCAGAAAAACGTTGGCCACGGTGGCGCAGGCAATGTCGCCCCGGGTGTTGAGCATGATCGCGTCGTCGACGCCGCGGGCATCGGCTTCGCGTCGTGCAACGATATTGTCCAGGTAACCAAGACTCTTGATCCGGGACAGGGGCGACTTCTCGTTGCGGCAGGTGGATGCGGCAATCGTCACCCGTGCCGGTGTGGGGAACGGCGGCAGGGGATTGGCGGTGATGACCACTGTGGGTGATACCGTCGCCGGAACGGCGATGCCCCGCTGGCCCACGCCCCTGCTCACCGTAAGCCGCAGGACGGCGTTGGTCGTGTCGTTGGCGGCCAGCACGTCGTTCATTCTGTCCACCAGGTCCTGGTCGCTTTGCTCCAGGGCAAGACCGATCACCTGAAGTCCATCCCGCAGGCGCGCGAGATGAGCGACAAGGCGCGGCGCCGCGCCGTTGCGCACGGCGATGGTCTCGAACACGCCGTCGCCCAAAGTAAAGCCCCGGTCGCGCGGATCGATACGCGCCGTATCCTCTTCGCATAGAACGCCGTTGAGACTCAGAATCATGTGGGCGGCCTCTCCGTCAACGCCGCCAGCAGCGGCGTAATCTTGGTCAGGCTTTCGTCATACTCCTGAGCCGGATCGGACTCGGCGACAATGCCGCCGCCGGCTTGGGCATAGATGTGCGAGCCGTTCCCAATGAGCGAGCGGATAACGATAGATGAGTCCATGGCGCCGTCAAAGCCAAGCCACGCCAGAACGCCGCAATAAGGTCCTCGGGCCCCTTCCTCCAGCTGCCGGATAATCTCCATGGCCCGGATCTTGGGTGCGCCGGTGACCGAACCGCCGGGAAAGCAGGCGCGCAGCAGATCCATGGCCGTAGCGCCGGAGCGCAGCTGTCCGGTTACGACCGAGACCAGATGGTGGACGGCGGGAAAGCTCTCCAGCCTGTGCAACACGGGCACGGCGATGGAGCCGGGCTGGCACACCCGTGCCAGATCGTTGCGCAAAAGGTCGACAATCATGAGGTTTTCGGCGCGATCCTTGCCGCTGGTCCTGAGTTCGGCGGCAAGGCGGGTATCCTCCGCTGCGTTCTTGCTGCGTGGCCGGGTTCCCTTGATGGGCCGCGTCTCGACTCGGCCGTGGTTGGTCAGGGCCAAAAACCGCTCCGGCGAGGCCGACAGCAGCCGCATATCATCACCGGCGTTGAAAAAAGCCCCAAAGGGTGCGGGCGCACTTGCGCGCAGACGGCGATACAGCGCGAACCAGTCCAAGCCATCGGGTGCCGCGGCAATGAAGCGGTGTGTGAGATTGGCCTGAAAAATGTCGCCCGCCCGGATCAGTTCAATCGTCTCCGCCACTTTCCGTTCGTGAACGGCGCGCGAAGTCTCCTGTCGCCATGTGGCGTCCCAGCCATCGGGCGGGTCGACCAAGGAGTCCGATCCAAGGCGCGACAGTAATGCCTGGGCGCGGTTTTCCGCTCTGATCGCCCGCGCCGACGGATCGCTGACTGGCAATCCCGTTGAGATGATCCATGCGGAGCGGGTCACATGATCGAAGGCCGCAATCACATCATAGACGCCGACGATCATATCCACCGGAAGAAACGCCGGGTGCGGCACCGGCAACTGTTCCAGAACGCCGCCCAATTCATATGAGAAGAAGCCGATGGCGCCACCGCCGAACGGCACCGGCAAGCTCATGGACGGTTGCGAAAATTCGCCAAGCTTGAATTCACGCAGTGTTCGCGCGACCGCCGCGAATGGATCGTCGGTGACAGCCCGTCCGTCGACAGTGACCCGCCACGGCTTGGCTGAACTCTGTATGATACGGAAGGGATCGGCGGCGATGTAGCTGAAGCGTCCCTGGGCGGTCGGTTCGGCGCTGTCCAGCAGCACCGCCATGGGTTCGTTCGCCAGCGGCGCAAAGGCCGCGACGGGATCGCGATAGTCGATCGGTACAATAAGCGGGGGCATCGCCGCCGCGCCTTTATGAAACGGACGGAAGGACCCTGTCGGGCGGTTGGTGACCGTCGGAGAACGTGCGGATGTTGATGATCACGCGTTCGCCCATGTTGATGCGGCCCTCGATGGTGGCCGAGCCCATATGCGGCAGCAGAATGACATTGTCCATGGCCACCAGTGTCGGATTGACCGCCGGCTCATGCTCGAACACGTCCAGGCCCGCGCCGCCGACCTTGCCTTCCTGCAGCAAGCGGATCAACGCCGCTTCGTCGACAATCTCGCCGCGGGCAAGATTGATGAGGTAGGCCGTGGGCTTCAGCAATTTCAACCGCCGTTCCGACAGCAGATGAAATGTCGCGGGCGTATGCGGGCAATGGATGGTGACGACATCCATGCGCGCCAGCATTTGATCCAGGCTCTCCCAATAGGTGGCCTCGACCTCGGCTTCCAACTCCGGCTGCAGACGGCGGCGGTTGTGATAGTGCACCGCCATGCCGAACCCCCGGGCGCGACGCGCGACCGCCGTGCCGATCCGGCCCATGCCGATGATGCCAAGCCGCTTGCCGTAAAGACGGTGGCCGAGCATGTGCGTCGGGCTCCATCCCCTGAAGCGGCCCTCGCGGATCATGCGCGCGCCTTCGAACAGCCGCCGCGGCACCGAAATGATCAGCGCCATGGTCATGTCGGCGGTGTCTTCCGTGAGAACATCCGGCGTGTTGGTGACGGCAATGCCCCGGCCCTGAGCGGCGGGCACGTCGATGTGGTCGACGCCGTTGCCGAAATTGGCGATCAGTTTGAGTTTCTTGCCGGCCTTGGCCAGAACTTCGGCGGTGATGGAGTCGGTCAAACAGGAGACCAGAACATCACAGGATTTGACCGCCTCCATCAGCTCGGCGGTCGTGAATGGATGGTCGTCCACATTGAGGCGGACGTCGAACAGCTCCATCATCCGCGTCTCGACGACGTCAGGAAGCTTTCGTGTAATGACGACGGTCGGTTTGGTCCGCGACATGAAGGGTCCACAGCTGTGACACGTACGCCTACCAGCCGGGTCCGGTGTTGTCCAGCCGGGCGCGAAGACACCATATCAAACATCCGGCGGACTTCACCGCCGGACGCGGCCCGCCGTTGCCAAATGGGTCAAACCGAGGCACAACAACGGCGATGGGGCACATGGTTTCGAGAATGATCGAGCGGCGGTTCGTTACGCTCGCGATGATCTGGGGAATTACGCTTTTGGCGTTTGCCCCGGCGACTGCCGTGGCAACAGCCATGAGATCGGGGCCGCCGAAAAAAGCGAATGCCCCGGCAGCCGCGCCAAACCCGCCTCCGGCAGTAAAGCCTGCACCGGCAGCGCCGCCCGACGCTAAACCAGACACGCCCCCGGCCGGCGCCAAGGCCCTGCCCGGCGAGGCCAATGAGCCCCTGACAGGCGAGGCCGACAATGCCGAGGGCTCGGGCCTACCGATACCCCGGTTTGTGTCCCTGCGCACCGATCCGATCAATATGCGCTCCGGGCCCGGATTACGTTATCCGGTTGACTGGGTCTATCGCCGGCGGCACCTGCCAGTAGAAGTCATCGCCGAGTTTGATACCTGGCGTCAAATCCGCGATCCCGACGGGACCACAGGCTGGGTCCATCAGAGCATGATCACCGGCCATCGCACGGGCTTGGTCCGTGGCACGGCCCAGGCGCTGCATCGCAGCGATGGGGACGAGGGCAATCCCGTGGCCACCCTCGAAGCCGGCGTGATTGTGAATATTCAGCGTTGCCCGGTGGGTTCGCAGTCCTGCCGCGTCGAGGTCAATGGACTGCAGGGGTGGCTGAAGCGCGACCAGATCTGGGGCGTCTACCCGACCGAGACGGTAGAGTAGACATCACTCACCTGTTGTCCCGGACCACGGGTAAAGTCGTCGCTACTCAAAATCTCCAGCCAGGGCCGCACGCATCTCCTGGGGTACGACGGCCATGTGGCCGTACTTCGGATGCGCGATTCCGGCGATGATTTCCGTGCCCGGCGTTTTGAAGGCGGCTTTGGCGGCGCTGGAAAACGGAAAGCGCAGAAAATGAACCGACGACGTCTTGCCCTCGGGAGTCGTGCGTTCGAGATCGTCTCCGGGAACCGCCGTCACCGTGTGGCCGGCGAAGCGCAACGAGATCATATCCTCGATGTGCCCTAACGTCGCCAGAACCTGGCGGCGGACGCGCTCATCCTCGATTTCGATCATCATCGTCGCGACCAATTCGCTGCCCTGCGGAATCAGCGGATTGTAGGCGGAGAGTTCGCCTTCAACCTGTTCATCACCGCCGCGCTCGATGTAGAGCATTTCATGAATCTGCGCCCACATGGTGTCGTAGTTCTCG
>SCTM01000186.1 GCA_004297485.1 Rhodospirillaceae bacterium | reverse complement strand
CGGCGGTCGATGATAAAGTCGTGGCCTTTCGGCTTGCGGGCAATGGCCTCGCGAATCGCTGCGACGAGCAGGTCGTTGCCTTCGCTGGCGCGCAATGGTGTCCGCAGATCCGCCGCGTCTTCCTGGCCGAGGCACATGTAGAGGGTGCCGGCGCAGGTCAGGCGCACTCGATTGCATGATTCGCAGAAATTATGGGTCATGGGCGTAATGAAGCCGATCCGCCCGCCGGTCTCGGCGCATCGCATGTAGCGCGCCGGGCCGCCGGTCGTGTCAGACAGTGGTGCCAAGGTCCAGCGCCGCGCAAGGCCGGCGCGGACCAGTGACAGAGGCAGGTATTGGCCGGTGCGATCGCCGTCGATGTCGCCCATGGGCATGGTCTCGATGAACACCAGATCGAACCCTTCGCGGCCGCACCAGGCAACCAGATCGTCAAACTCGTCGTCGTTGACGCCCCGCAATGCCACCACGTTGATCTTGACCTTGAGGCCGGCGGCCTTGGCGGCGCGGATGCCGTCCATGACTTTCGCGTGATCGCCCCAGCGCGTGATTGCCTTGAACCGCGACGGGTCGAGGGAATCGAGGGAAATGTTGATGCGCCGGACGCCCGCCGCCGCCAGCGGTTCGGCCATTTCGGAAAGGCGGGTGCCGTTGCTTGTTAGGGTCAGCTCGTCAAGCGCGCCGCTGTTAACGTGGCGACCGAGGCTCTCGAAAAGACTGATGACATTTTTACGGACCAGGGGCTCGCCGCCTGTCAGGCGCAGCTTCCGCACGCCCAATGAAATGAAGGCGGAGCATACGCGGTCGAGTTCCTCGAGCGTGAGAAGCTGAGCCCGCGGCAGGAACGTCATGTCCTCCGCCATGCAATACACGCAACGGAGGTCACACCGGTCCGTGACTGAAACCCGGAGGTATGTAATCTCGCGGCCGAATGGATCGATCATGCCTCGCATGGTCTGCCCAGGCTCCTACCCCAATGCGGCCTTAATATAGGCTTTTCCCGAGGCGTTCCAAGGTCATACCGCAAGGTTTTAGCGGTTTTGCCAGGGCTCTCCACCCTGCTAAGTTGAGGGGGTCCATATCTCTCATCCGAACGCGCGATGCCTGAATCAGCACCCGATATCCTTGAGTCCGACGAAGCCTTGCTGTTGACGCAGCTTCTTTGCACACGGCTCTGTCACGATCTCGCCGGGCCGGTGGGGGCGGTGGCGGCCGGTGTTGAACTGGCCGGCGGCGACCCGACGCAGGTTGACGAGGAGACCCTGGCCTTGATCGGCAGCAGCTCGGCGGCCGCGTCGCGTAAGCTCAAGTTTCTACGGGTTGCCCTTGGTGTGCCGGCGACAACCCCGGCTGCGGTGGAAGGTCTGGAAGCCCTCGTTGAAGGTTATCTTGAAGCCACGGCGGGGCGAGGCGGGGCTCCGCTGTTACGCTGGGCTTCACCAAAGGACATCTCAACGCTTGCGGAGCGGCTCGGCTCTGCAACCGCGCCGCTGCTTCTCAATCTATGCCTCATGGTCGTGGAGGCGCTTCCCGTGTGTCGCCTGCTGGAGCTCGCCATTGTCGTTGACCCGGTCATGCGCGTATCGGTCCAGGGGCACGGCGATGGGCAAAGAAGCACGGCCTGGCGTGCCGACACTCTCGACGCCGTGGCGCCCGTGCCGGCTGTCGCGCTCTCGGCCAAGACGATCCAGCCTTATCTCGCCCGACGATTGGCGGAGCGCGCTCATGGTCGATTGGTTCTTCAAGCTGAGCCCCCGGTACTGACGGCAATCTTCGAACTTATGCCCGGCCGTCGTCGGTGATGCTGGCCGGTTTATCTTTGCTTGAAATGAATTGACCGATATGGCCCGTCGGCGCATTGAATTGAAAGGCCCATCCCGGGCACGGTGACGTCATGGTCCGAGGGTGACGGGCGCTTTTCCCAACCACCGTCGGCGATCAAACCGGGCAGTTTGTTATCTATGAAGCGCTGTTTGATCATCGATGATTCCAGGGTGATTCGGCGTGTCGCCGCCATGATCATTCAGGACCTCGGGTTTGCCGTCGAGGAAGCGGAGAACGGCAAGAAGGCGCTCGACGCGTGTTGCGTCCGCATGCCCGATGTGGCCCTGATCGACCTGGATATGCCGGTGATGGACGGCATGACCTTTCTGCGTGCGCTACGGCAGATGCCCGGCGGAGACAAGGTTGTGACGATAATCTGTACTGCCGACAGCGGGCCGCCACAGATTCAGCAGGCGCTCGACGGCGGCGCCGACGAATACGTCATGAAACCCTTCGACAGCGAAATCATGCACTCCAAGTTTCTATTGCTGGAGTTGCTGTGATGACGCCTGACGATTTCACATTTGTCGCCCGGTTGTTGAAGGAACGGTCCGGACTAATCCTGACAAAGGACAAGAGCTATTTGCTCGAAAACCGGCTGATGCCCGTCGTTCGGGCCCGCATGTTGAAAAATCTCGACGAGCTTATCGAGCGATTGCGCGGCGGCCAGATCGACCTGACTGAAACCGTGGTCGACGCCATGTTGTCGAAGGACACGGGCTTTTTCCGCGATTGGCGGCCGTTTCAGCATTTGCGCGACGTGGTCCTGCCGAACTTGCATGCCGCCCGCCTTGGCAAGCGGCATATACGGGTGCTTTGCGCTGGCGCGTCCACCGGGCAGGAGGTTTACTCCCTTGCCATGCAGATCACCGAGGCTGCCGAGAGTTTCTCCGGTTGGCAGGTACAGGCTCTCGGCGTGGATATCTCCCGCGAGGCGCTTACGGCCGCGGAGCAGGGCGTCTACAACCAGTTCGAGGTCCAACACGGCTTGCCGATCCGCGCGCTATTACGCCATTTCAACAAGGAGCAGGACAGTTGGCGCATCAACGAGGGCCTGCGGCGCATGGTCTCGTTCCGGCCGTGGAACCTGCTGGACGATCTCTATCCGTTGGGGCGTTTTGATATTGTCCTGTGCCGCAATGTGTTGGCGTATTTCGATCAGCAGACCAAGCTCGCGGTCTTGCAGAAATTGTCACGCCTTCTGTTCGAGGACGGGGTGCTCTATGTCGGCATCAACGAAACCGTGACCGGGGTATCCAGCAGTTTCACGCCGGTGATTCCGGAACACGGAATCTATGCCGTTCATCGCGACGGACATCCGGATTCACGCTCATTGGCAATCGCATCCTGACGGAAACTGGGCCCCGTCAGGATCCGCGTTTGGCTCAGGCGACGGCTGCTTTCTTGGATACGCCGCCAAGGGTGCCCTCGGCTTCTTCGGACTCGCGCAGGACGTAGCCGCGACCCCACACGGTTTCGATATAGCTTTCGCCGCCCGTCGCGGTGGCAAGCTTCTTGCGCAGCTTGCAGATGAAGACGTCGATGATTTTCAGTTCGGGCTCATCCATGCCGCCGTAGAGATGGTTGAGGAACTGTTCTTTCGTCAGGGTCGTGCCCTTACGCAGGGCAAGCAATTCAAGAATGCCGTATTCCTTGCCGGTCAGGTGCAGTGGCGCGTTATCGACTTCGGCGGTGCGCGCCTCCAGATTGACCGTGAGGCGTCCGACCATGACCTTGGGCTGGGCATGGCCCTTGGAACGCCGGACGATCGCCTGAATGCGGGCGACCAGTTCGTCGCGATTGAACGGTTTTGTGAGGTAGTCGTCGGCGCCAACACCGAATCCCTGAACCTTTTTGTCGGCTTCGGTCAGGCCGGAAAGGATGAGCACCGGGGTCGCAACCTTGGCGCTGCGCAACTGACGGATGACGTCCATGCCGTCCATGTCGGGCAGCATCAGATCAAGGATGATCAGGTCGTAATCGTAAATTTTTCCCAGATCGAGGCCATCTTCCCCCAAATCCGTGGAATCGATGACCCAGGATTCCTTTTTCAGCATTGTCGTGATGGCTTGCGCGGTCGAGGGATCATCCTCAACTAATAGGATACGCATGATATTGTGCCCCGCAGCTGGCTACCCACAAACGTCCGAGAAGAATGTTAACATGTCCGAATCGCGATTCCTAATAAAACCTGCCGAGTCGCTAACTTTTGGTGACGCGAGGGTCCCGATAAGGCGGCTGAAATCCACGGGTTTTACGGCCTGTTAACGCCATGCCGTTAAGAAAGTCGACGGTCGGGTTTCCGCCCGCCGGATGAGGGGCTATTTTTGCCCCCCGAAGCCTTTTGGAGCCGCCCTGTGCCCTCCGCCCTGACGTCTTTCATCAATGCCGTCGACCGTCTGCCGACCCACCAGCTGTTCGGCAAGGTCGCGGCTGTGCAGGGGCTGATGCTGGAGGTGGCCGGGGTCCAGAACAATCTGTCGGTCGGCGACCGCTGTAACGTCATCGCCCGGGACGGCCGGTCCGTGCCCTGCGAGGTGGTGGGCTTTCGCAACGGCCGGGCTCTGACCATGCCCTTTGGCGCGCTCGAAGGTATCGGTCTTGGCTGCCGGGCGGAAATAACCACGACAGCACCAGTCCTGTTTCCGAGTGACTTATGGCTTGGTCGCGTGATCGACGGCATGGGCCGTCCCATCGACGACAACGGCACTCTGCCCGAGGGTTCGATCCCTTATGCCATCAAGGCGACGCCGCCACCGGCGCATACGCGCAAACGGGTGGGCGGCAAACTCGATCTTGGCATTCGGGCCATCAATCTTTTCACCACCTGCTGTCAGGGGCAGCGCATGGGTATTTTTGCCGGCTCCGGTGTCGGCAAATCGACCATCCTGTCCATGATGGCGCGCTACACCAATGCCGACGTCACTGTGGTTGGGCTGGTGGGCGAGCGCGGCCGTGAGGCGCGCGAATTCATCGAAGACGACCTCGGGCCGGAAGGTCTGGCGCGTAGCGTGGTCGTTGTTTCCACCTCCGACGAGCCGCCGCTCATGCGCCGGCAGGCCGCTTACGTTACGCTGGCCGTCGCGGAATATTTCCGCGATCAGGGCAAGAACGTGCTTTGCCTGATGGACTCGGTGACACGTTTCGCCATGGCGCAGCGCGAGATTTCCTTATCGGCGGGTGAGCCGCCGGCAACCAAGGGCTATACGCCGACCGTATTCGCCGAACTGCCCCGGCTGCTCGAGCGCGCCGGTCCGGGGCGCAAGAAGACCGGCAACATCACGGGACTGTTCACGGTGCTGGTCGAAGGTGACGATCACAACGAACCGATCTCCGATGCGGTGCGCGGTATCCTTGACGGCCACATCGTGCTGGATCGGGTGATTGCCGAGCGCGGACGCTATCCGGCGCTCAATGTGCTCAGGTCGATCTCGCGCACCATGCCCGCATGCAATGAGGATGATCAAAATATTCTGATCAACCGGGCCCGCAAAATCATCTCGACCTATGAGGACATGGCCGAACTGATCCGGCTGGGCGCTTACCGCAGGGGCTCGAACGCCGAGGTCGATGAGGCGATCTATTATTTCCCGCGTATCGAAGCCTTGCTGCGTCAACAGAAGGTGGATCGCACCGACCTTGACACCTGCTACAAGCTCCTCGCCGAAGCCCTGCAGCCGCCGCCGGCCGCACCGGTCATCGAGACAGCTCCGGCGCGCGGTCGTTAAGCGCCATGGTCGCCTAAATCATGGCTGCCAAAGATCTTCACACGCTGATCCGCATCCGCAAATGGGATGTCGATGAGAAGCAGCGGGAAGTTGCCGGATTGATGCGGCGCGAGGAGGCGATTCTTGCCGCGCAGCGGGACCTCGCCGAAGAAATCGCCCGGGAAGCGGCATTTGTCAGTGCCGCCGACGTGATCGCGACTTTCACATTTTCCGCCTATCTGGCGCGCTGCGACGTGCGCAAAGAGGAATTGGCCCAGGCCCTGATCGAAGTCCGGCGCCTGATCGAAGAGGCGCGCGACGAACTCGCCGAGGCCTATCGCCGGCTCAAGACATTCGAAGTGACCCAGGAGCGACGCGACCTGGTCGAGGAGCAGGAGGCCGATCGTCTTGAACAGATCGATCTCAACGAAATCGGCCTGAACCTGTACCGTCGCGCCGGTCAGTGATCTTCAGGCGAAGCCGTCTTCGGTGAGCTGGCGGCGGGTGTTTCCAGGACCGGCTGAAGTTCGCCGAGAGCGATGAACCCCGTACTTCCGTCCAGCAGGACGACCCGTAGCCAGTCGCCGCGCGGATCGACCTCAAGCGCCGTGACGGTCGCGCCATGCCTCAGGGTTGTCAGCACTTGAAACGTATTCGCGGGGCCTGTGCGCACGGCCGCTGTTTCCGTCGCGACGATGTATGTTTGCCGCGGGGCCGGTGATTCGATCGAACGCACCGGCGGTGTCTCTTTGACTGCAATCAGTTGTGGGATCGCCTTGTGATGGGCGGGGGCGGACTGCGGGAGAGCGATTGTCACAGCGCCGGCAATAATCCCCACCACCAGCGCAAGAGGAAGTGCTTGCACCATGGGTGCCCACCCCGGCCGGGTCCAGCGGTCCTTGAGTACGCGTCCAGAGCCGGGGCCCAGCGCCGCCAGTAAACCTTCCACCTCCCGATTCAAAATCGGATTGCGCGCGAACTGCCGCGCCTGCTCGGCAGCATTGCGCGCGAGTTCCATATCCCCCCGGTTCTGAAACGCGCGAGCTTGGCGCATAAGCAGCCGGGCATTGCGGTCGGCCGGCTTGCGTCCGCCGCGAAAGTTGGTCAGCAAGGCGCGCACGGTTTCCCGCGGCCCGTCGGGCCAGGCCCACCATCCCGCCAGCCACGTCACCAGGGAGGCGCGTATGGCTGTGCGGTCGGCGCAACTGCGGCAGTAGACGCCCGACAGGCTGCGGCGATGAACGCGCCGGAAACGGCCCCAGACCATGTCGAAAATCACAAAGCGCGGCTGTGCCGTCACTTGCCCGCAGCGGCAGGTCACCGGAAGCAGGACGTTCATGGGGTTGGCGCGAAGCGTCTCGGCTAAAGCATCTGCAGCCGCCGCCGTGGGTCGCTGCGGTGATGCCGTCGCGGACTCCGACGCACGCCGTGTCGCGCCGACGTCAGGCTTAGCGTTGCCATTGGCCGTGCGCCCTCCCGTGGGCGCCTTTTGTTTCCAAGGACGATCATAGACCGCGCGTTTCTTCGGGTCGCTCAGGGTGGCGTAGGCTTCATGAAGGCGATGGAATTGTTTGGCGGCGACGGGTGAGGGGTTGAAGTCGGGATGAAGCCGTTTTGCCCGCGATCGAAACGCGGACTTGATCGCCGCAGCATCCGCATCCTCGGCGACGCCGAGCGCAACATAGTAGCCCTTTGGATCGCGCGCGATATTTGCCAAGGGAGTCTCAGCTCTTGGTCATCGGCGGCGTGCCTGCCGCCGTTAGCAAGGACGGATGCTCCCATCCCGGTTGGCGATCCTCGACGACGACCGTGTGCGTGACACCGTCAGTGACGATGGCAACAGTGACGCGCTGCCATTTCGGCACCAACTCGTTCGCCACATCGTCCGCGACGACTGCGGCGAGAGCTTCCGGAGACAACGTCTGGCCCGCTTGTCCGGTTGCGTATGCCGCAAAGCCGTCCCGGGTCAGTACAAGCCGGTCGGGAACATAAGCCAGCGTCAGGTGCGCGGCCGTTCCCAAAGGCGCGCTGAGAGTCACCAGTGTGCCCATGCGTGACGGCACCGGCGTCGTCCGTAGAAGCGGGCGCGTGGGTTCGTTGGCTGAAGAGTGCGCGGTGGAGGTCATGGGCGAAGCTATGATCGGTGCTGCGGACTGAAATGTGAAGGCAGGATGGTAACATCCGAAGGGCTTTAGACCCACAAACCCGATTTATCCTTGCCGATTTCCGGCGTGGCCAGGGGATCGGGAAACTTCTTAACGACCTGGAAGCTGAGGCCGCCCACCAAATTCATCGCCGCATTGGTGTTGGCGAACAGCCCGGCAAGGTCTTGGCGCATGGCATCAGGCAGTGGCGCCCGAGTTCGGACCATCATGTCGAAACACCGGGTCTCCTTGCGGAACATACCGTCCAGCTGCAAGGGGCCAAGGCGGGAGAGGTCAAGGTCGACCAGAAAACGGGTTCCGCCGCCCCCTTTATTCTTTTTTGCGTCATCCTCCGGATCGACCTCCCGCATGACCATGCGCGCCCGTTCGATCCGGCCGTCAACCTGCCATGGCAGTGGCAAGGCACGCCATTCGCCGGGGGTATCGCGCACTTGCCGAGATATCTCGCCGACCTCACCGGCGAGCTGCTCCGCCAAGTGGGCGCCGCGCGGTCCAGCGCGCTCCAGGGCGCGCAAGCTTGTATCGCCCGGCCATTGGCGCGGCTCACCGCTCCGTACGGACTGCACATAAGCCATCAAGGCCAACGCCGTTCGCGGTCCGCCGTCGGGAATAGCATTGGCGAGTTGTGCCGCCGCCACCGGGTCCGTGCGCTGAAGAACTTGAACCGCCTCAGTCAGTGTGGGCCATCCCACGGTCGCGGCGGACAGCGGCGTCAATGCGGGTGCGGGCAAGGGTGCGGGCGGCACAGTGACTCCCGGTGTGGGCGGCTGTCGGGCCGAGATTTCCAATGTCACCACAGTGCCGGGGGGCAGGTTGGCGCGGACATTGATCTGGATTTGTCCCTCCGCCGTCTGCACCAAGGGAACCCCGTCTTGAGACAGGATCACCGTCCCTGTCAGCGTGGTCGGCGGCACTGAGGGCAAAACGGTAGTGGGCGGCGTCGGTGCGGGCGTCGGCCAACCCGCGCGGTTCGGCAACACGAGGCCGGAATTATCCAGCGGGTCTTGCTGGGGAATCTCATCAGGAGCCGCCGGGGCCGATGACGGAACGGCGAGGAGGGGCGGCGGTGATGCTTCCGCCAAAGGTGCAATACTTCCGGGCGAGATCGGTGCAGGCGGCGGCGTCAGGGCCAGCTCGGGGATCGTGGCTTGACCCGGAGCAGGCGCGGACGGCGACCCGGAAACGGGAACTGTAAGCGCGGGAGTCGTGGTTGCCGTGGGCTTTGCCGCGACGATCGTATC
>SCTM01000185.1 GCA_004297485.1 Rhodospirillaceae bacterium | reverse complement strand
CGCGGCCACAGCAGGGACGCATCCGGTCGCTATGGTCTGCCCCGCATAGCATTGGGCGATCGGGAAGCTTTCGAAATGAGCGTCATTGTAGGAAGCCGACGTGCGCAACGTCGTGCCCTGAACCGGACGGTAATTCGCTTCGAATTCGACACCCTGAGTCAACGTACTGGCAGCATTCTGGGTGACGAACACCGGCGCGCCGTTCGGAAGCACCAGCAGTGATGTCAGCGGTAGCCCCTTATACGTGTAGCGGAAGCCCGTGAGCGTGGTCGTGAGATGGTTGTCCAGCAGCAACGCCTTGGCCCCGAGTTCGAAACCGTGCACCTTTTCCGCACTAAAGCTCAACGTGTCTTTTGTGGCGGATGCGGCGAGGCTGCCCGGATTGGAGTATCCACCGGCAAGATAGCCGGTCTTGTAAGCTCCGTAGATCATTACGTCGTGGGCAGGATGCCAGGTCAGGGTCACCTCGGGCGAGAAATTATGCTCGCTCTTGTGCCCCTGGATGGGAGCGCCCACCGGCAGAAGCCCGACCGCATTGGAATTCAGGAACGTTTCAAAGCTGTTCAGATTGTTCGATTGCCGCGTGTAACGCCCGCCACCCGCGAGTTCCACCGCATCCGAGAACTTGACGATGAGCTGCCCGAAGGCTGAAAAGGCGGTGCTTTGATTATGCTGCTCGTTGTCATAGCTGTGATATTTACCGGTCGTGGCATCAGGCAGCAGTGGGCCGTTTGCCCCGCCGACGAACAGGGTGCGGCTGTTGTGTTCGTAGTGGCCGCCCGCCGAGAAATTAAACATGCCATCGAATGATGATACCGCGCGAAGCTCCTCGTAGAAGCTCTTGTTCTTCTCATCGCTGTACGACCAGAATTGCGAATAGGCCGTGCCGTCGGCATTGCCCTGGCTCACATAATCATAGTCATAATAGCCAGTGACCGAGGTCAGCTTGATCTGCCCGGCCTGGTAATTGAGCGCCAGTGTCGGCATTGCGGTACTGTCGCTGGAAAAGGGATGGCCGTTGTCGTGAGCCTTCACCTGCGGCCAGGCGTTGATGATGGTCGGCGAGAGCCACCCCTGCGACGAGCGGTCGTCCAGCTTACAGTCGCCGGTCGGATCGATGATGCCGCCGCTCGTACCTGGGGCCGGTCTTGAAGCGGGGCAGCCCATGACCTCGTCGAAGCTCTGCAGGCTCTGGCCCTGATAGTAGCTATAGAGCATCTTGAAAGTGGCATCGAAGTCGCCGCTTTCATATTTAAGCGTGAGCCTGCTGGCCAACTTCTTTTCAGCACCGAGCGTGCTTTGCGCGGCCGGCACGAAAATGCTGCCGCTGGCGGCGCTGCGAACCAGATCAACGACACCATTATCCTGGTTGCGGATATATCCTTGGCTCTGACTCGCGAACAGAGCAACGCGGGCGCCGAGATTGGGGGATAGCGGTCCGGAAACCGCGCCCTCGACCGAAGTGGTGTCAGCGGTAAATTCATTGCCGCCGCGAAGATAGCCGGAAAATTCCGGTGTCGGATCGGCGGATTTGACCGAAACCACGCCACCGGGTGAGTTCTTGCCGAAGAACAGGGCTTGGGGGCCCTTGAGAACATCGATGGTCTCCACATCAAACAGGGCATCGTTGAGGATTCGTCCCCGGCTGATCGCCATGCCGTCGAAATCCAGCAGCACCGATTGCTCGATGCCCGCGTCAAGGCTGGCGGAGCTGACACCGCGCATGGTGATCGAGGTGCCCGATCCCGTGAAGCCACGGTCGAGCGATATCTGCGGCGCCAGGATCTTGATGTTCGCGACGGATGTCAGATCATACTGGCGAACTTCCTGCGCGCCGATGACACTTGCGGCAACAGGTACGTCGATGAGCCGTTCGGTGCGGCGGCGCGCCGTCACCACGATGCTGGCAACGGATTGCGTGTCCGACGGCGCCGCCACAGCTCCGGCGGCAGCTGTTTTCTGGTCGGCTTCGGCGCTCCAGCCCGCTGTAGGGCAAGCCAGACTGACGATAGTGCTACTCGTCAGCAGCAGCAGCTTTGCCAGCCGGAAGTCATGTGATAGTCCCCGCATTTCCCTCTCCCTTGATGGACGCCGAGCAAACTTTGCATTTGGCTCAGTGTCGGTTGACGATCTTAATATCCCTCACAAAGCTCCCGCGATCTGCGCCTGCGCCCATGCCGCCTTGGCCAACGGTTCGATACGGGTAATGATTTCAGACGCATTGGCGGCTGTCTGAACGCCGTCGCGTGCGCGGCCGGCAATGCCCTGCAATATGGCCGCCACCCGGAACAGATTGAATGCGCGATAGAAAGGCAGCATCGGATCGATGACAAAGCCGGTCCGGTCGCGGTAGCGTGCCGCATACTCTTCGGCCGTCGGAATGCCGAGTGCGCCCAGATCTTTCCCGAGCAACGTGCCCCGCACATCCGCCCCTTCGGGCCGGAACCAATCCATCATATGATAGGTGAGGTCGCCGAGCGGATGCCCGACCGTCGAAAGTTCCCAGTCGATGGCCGCCACCACGCGTGGTTCTGTCGGATGGATCAGCAGATTGTGAAACGAATAATCGCCGTGGACGAGGCTTGAGAGCCCGCCTTCGTCAGGAACGGCGCCGGGCAGCCATGCGATCAGCCGATCGATCTCCGGCAGATCGCATGTCTTTGACGCCTCATATTGTCGAGACCAGCGCGACACCTGGCGCGCGAAATAATTGCCGGGCCTGCCATAGTCGCCGAGACCGAGCCGCTGATAATCGACGAGATGAAGACGGGCGAGTGTCTCGTTAGCCGAATCATAGACGGCGGCCCGCTCGTCGCGCGTCAGATCAGGCATCAGTCCGTTCCAGAAGATCCGTCCGGGTACGTGGCGCATCACGTAGAACATTGTGCCGATGACGTCGTCATCCTCACACAGCACCAAAGGCTCGGGCACCGGCAGACCGTTCTCGAACAAGGCGCGGGTGACGCGATATTCGCGATCGACCGCGTGCGCGGATTTGAGAAGCACGCCCGCGGGCTTGCGGCGGAGTACGTATTTCGCATCCGGCGTTGTCAGCAAATAAGTCGGGTTTGATTGGCCGCCTTCAAACTGCTCAACCAAGAGCGGTCCTGAAAAGCCCTTCACGACGCCTTCGAGGTAGCGCGCAAGCCGCTGCTCGTCGAATCGGGCGCCGGCCGACACCGCCGACGTGCCGCCAATGTAGGATGCGGGCTGCGCTGCATTCATGCGCGCGGCTCCCGGTATTTGCCGAGTTCGATATGAGCGAGCTGGCGCTCATGAACCTCGTCGGCGCCATCGGTCAGCCGGACGATGCGGGTGTTGGCATAGAGTTCGGCGAGGCCGAAATCATCAGTGACACCGGCGCCTCCATGCGCCTGGATGGCCTCGTCAACAATCCGTTGCGCCATCTTGGGCGCGGCGATCTTGATCATCGCGATTTCGGCGCGGGCCGCCTTGTTGCCGACCGTGTCCATGCTGTGGGCGGCCTTCAGGCATAGCAACCGGGCCATCTCGATCTCGCAGCGCGCCCGAGCGATGCGTTCCTCCCATACCGAATGCTCGGCGATGGGCTTGCCGAAGGCGTGCCGCGTCAGCAGGCGACGGCACATCTTTTCCAGCGCGACCTCCATCGTCGCGATGTTGCGCATTGTGTGGTGGATACGGCCGGGCCCCAGCCGCCCTTGCGCGATTTCGAAGCCACGACCTTCGCCAACCAGCATATTTTCGGCCGGCACGCGGACATTTTCGAGATTCACCTCGAAATGACCATGTGGCGCATGATCATAGCCGAACACCGGCAAATGACGTATCAGTGTGATGCCCGGTGTCTCGCGCGGGACGAGAATCATCGACTGTTGTGAATAGGCCGGCGCGTTCGGGTCGGTCTTGCCCATGACGATGAAGAAAGCGCAGCGCGGATGGCCAGCACCCGACGACCACCATTTACGCCCGTTGATCACATAGTCGTTGCCATCGCGGCGGATCGCGGTCTGGATGTTACGGGCGTCGGAGGATGCGACCGCAGGCTCGGTCATGAGAAAGGCGGAGCGCGTCTCTCCGTCACGGAGCGGCACCATGAAGCGCTGCTTCTGGGTCGGCGTGCCGTAACGGTGCAGGACCTCGAAATTGCCTGTGTCGGGCGCCATGCAGTTGAATACTTCGGACGCGAAGGAAATGCGCCCCATCAGCTCGGCGATCGGCGCATACTCGACGTTGGTCAGCCCGACGCTCGTGAAATAGTCGTCATCGTGCGCGGAAGGCGGCATGAAGAGGTTCCACAAACCCTGCGATCGCGCTCTGGCTTTCAGCTCATCGAATACCGGCGGAATCTCGGCCCAGCGGTCGATCTGGGCGAGTTGCTGGTGATAGACAGGAACGGCCGGGACGATGTGATCGTCGATGAAGACGCGCACGCGCTCCATCCACTCCCGCGATCGTGCCGATTGTTCAAAATTCATATTGATCCCCTCGCACCCCCATCGCCGGGGCTGCGTCGCCGACAGTCCGCGTCAAATCTAGACTCGGTCGACCGGTCGGTCGGGAAATAAACTACTCGACCGACCGGTCGGCTGTCAAATGGGTTAGTGCGGATTATTTCCGATTGACGCCCGACCAGTCGGTCGACATCCTCCAGTGCAGGAGAGGCCAATGACAACAAGCGCATTGATGGACATACCGTTGCTGAAGGGACACGCGCCCTACACGCTTGCCGGCTTTGCAGGTTTTCGTGCGGTGATCGATACCGATGGCGCGGTGCCGGCAAAGTTCAAGGCGCTGCTTGCCGCGGTGGCAGCGATCGACCGTCGCTATCCTGATCTTGCACGCCGCGAACTGGCGCGGGGCGTCGCCCTAGGCCTGACCCCGCTCGAAGCCACAGCAGGGCTGATCGTGCTGACCAGCCTGCGCGGCGAGGCCGCGGCGCTCAATTTTGCCGACGTCATTGCAGCGTCGTTCGCAACCATCGATGCACCGGCGGCGCAGCCGTTGCCTATCGCTGCGCCGGGCGAGGCAATCGCCAACTTCACGGCTTATTTCGGGACGATCCCGGCGCCCCTTGCCCAGTTGCTACGTCTAAATCCCGCTGCGGCGGACGCTTATTACCTGATGCGGCGCGGCAGCATCGATGCGAATCCGCTGTCGCCGAAATATGGCGAGTTATTGCTGCTCACCATTCTCGCCGCCGGCTACAGCCCGATGGCAGCCACTCACGTGCGCGGTGCTCGCATGGCGGGAGCCAGCGACGAGGAGATTGCCGAGGCGGTGCTGTGCGCCGTGCCATCAGCCGGGATTGCCGCATGGATGGCGGTCGGCGCGATGTTGGCGCCGATCGACGAAAGTAGCGCCACCTGAATGATTTTCGCGTCGGCGCGGTGCCGGCGGACCAACCCACTATGAAAGAGGAGACTGAATATGGGACTCGAAAAGGACGTCATCCAATATGAGTTGACCGATGACGGCATCTGCACGATCTGGCTGAACCGTCCGCACAAACGCAATTGCGTAAGCCCGCAATTACTGCGCGAACTCGAGGCCGCGGTCGATCGTGCCGCCAACGACAAGAAGGCGCTGGCGGTGGTGTTTCGCGGCCGCGCCAACACCTTCTGCTCGGGCGCGGATCTCGGCCAATTGGTCGGCCCGGTGCTCCACGAAAGCCGCACTTCGCTGCAACTCGCGATCGACTCCGCGCGCACGTATGACAAGATCTACAATATGAGCAAGCCGACGATCGCTGCGGTCGAAGGCTATGCCGTCGCCGGAGGTTTCGAGTTGATGATCTCGTGCGATTTTGCCTTGGCCGAATCCAACGCCAAGATCGGCGACTTCCACATCCGCCGTGCTTTGTTCGGCGGCGCCGGCCCGATCTATCGCCTGCCGCGCTATATCGGCATGCGCAAATCGAAGGAATTGATGCTCACCGGCAAGTTGCTGTCGGGCGACGAAACCGTCGAATGGGGCCTGTGCAACGCATCCGCACCGGCAGCCGAATTCGACAAGCTCATCGCCGATTTCTGCGCGCCGCTGATCGACAAGAGTCCGTTCTGCATGTGGATGACCAAGATGGCGCTCAACCGCGGCATGGACGCGGATACCAACTCGCTGATCACGCTCGAGACGATGACCTGCAACGTTGTCCACCATTCGGCCGATGCCAAGGAGGGCGTCAGCGCCTTCCTCGAAAAGCGCAAGCCGGTCTGGACGGGTAACTGATCGATGGCGGTCAGCCTTGTGGTTCTGGCGCGTCGGCCATCGGACTGGGACCAGGATCGGTTCACGACCTGGTGGCGCGGACCGCATGCGGACTCTGCGCGGATACTGCCGGGACTGATCGCCTATCGGCATGGTGCCGTGACTCTTGACTATGACCATCCCGAGGCTCCGGCCTGGGATGGTCATGCCGTGCTGACCTTTGCCGATCGACAGGCGCTCGATGTCGCGCTGGCCTCACCCGAATGGGCGGCGGCAACCCGGCAGACCAAGGGCATGGGCGGCAAAAGGATTGTCCTCGTTACCGACGAAGTCGATCTGCTTGCCGATGGCAACGGCGATGGCTGACGAAGCCGCGGGCTTTACTAGTCGTCTGTTCCGGCTCGACGGCAAGCGCGCGTTGATCACCGGCGGCCGCGGGGCGCTGGCTGAAGTGATCGCGGCAACCTTGGCGGATCTCGGGTGCGCGGTCGCGCTCGCCTCACGGCACGAGGCTGAATGCGCCGCGACCGCGGCGGCGGTGGCCAAGCGTTTCGGCACCCCGGCGATCGGCCTCTCCTGCGATATCACGGATGAAGATTCCGTCGCGCAGACCGTTGGCACCACGGTCGCTCGACTCGGCGGCATCGACATCCTCGTCAACAATGCCGGCGCCTCGTGGTGGGGCCTGCCGCAGGACATTCCACTTAAGGGCTGGCGCAAAGTGATCGATGTCAACCTCACCGGAACCTTCCTCGCCTGCCGTCATGCCGCCCGCCACATGATCGCGGCGGGTGGCGGGGCGATAGTCAACATCGCTTCGGTCGGCGCTTATCTGTCCTATCGACCCGAGGCGGGACAGGTCGTGCCATATACGACGAGCAAGGCGGCAATCGTCCACCTGACCAGCGATCTGGCGGCGCAGTGGGCCGGACACGGCATCCGCGTCAACGCCATCGCGCCGGGATCAATCGAAACCGGCATGACCGAAACGCTCGACGCCGCCACCCAGGAAAAGACCCGCGCCGGCATCCTGCTCGGGCGGTTCGGACGGCCAAGCGAGATGGCCGGCACGCTGGCCCTGTTGGCATCCGACGCGGGCAGCTTCATCACCGGCCAAACCTTCCTGGTCGACGGAGGGCAGTCGCTTGCCTGAGAGTTCCGTCATCACGCCGATCGAGGGGTTGGTGTGGGGCGACGACCGCCTCTGGCCACAGTTCGAGGCGCTTGCCCGAACTGCGCCGGAAGCGCTGGCCCTTGTCGACTCCACGGATCGGCTCTGGTCGCGCGGCGAATTGCGGTCGATCGCGCAGAACGCAACCGAGCGCCTGCGCGCGATCGGAATCGGCGAAGGCGCTCGAGTCCTGGTCGCCGCGCATAAGACCGCGGCGACTTTAGGAGCGGCACTGGCGATTTCGGCGCTCGGCGCGATCTTCTGTCCGTTCTCGCCCAAGCTTGGGACAGCCGACCTCGCCGCGTTGGAGGAACGGTTGGGCCACGCAGCGCGGATCGATGCCGGTGACAACGGCCAACTTGTGATCACGGCAACGACGGCGCCCCGTTCGTCCGATCCCCGCAACCGCGATATCGCTTTGATCGGTTTCACCTCGGGTACCACGGGGGTGCCCAAGGGTGTGATGCACAGGCCTGGCGCGCTCAATTATGCGACACGCGCTTGCGCCGCCATCGCCCGGCTCGAGCCCGGCGATGCGATCCTCGGCATTGTACCGATGGATAGCGCGCCGGGATTCACCTTCACCGCGCATTTCGCGCTTTCGCTCGGCCATCCCTTGGTGTTCGTCGATCCCTGGATTCCCGCCAAGGCGCTGGCACGCGCCGAACAATATCGTTGCGGCTGGGCGATTGCGGTGCCCACTCACCTGTTCACGATGATCGAGGCGGTGCGGCTCGGCGTGTGGAGCGGGCGCTTGCCGCTGCGCGCGATGGCGGTCGGGGGCAGTGCGATGACACCCGAACTGATCGTTGACGCCGATGCGTTGCTCGGCCTCAAGGTGCTGCGGATGTTCGGCATGTCTGAGTGCATGGGCCATAGTTCCAACCATCCCGGCCACCCGCTCGATCGGCGCCAGCAGTTCGACGGCATACCCTTTCCTGGAACCGAGGAAGAGGCGTTCGATTCGGAACTTCGGATGCTCCCGCGCGGTACGCGGGGACAGGCCGGCGTACGCGGTCCATCTTTGTTTGCGGGCTATGCCGATGGTCTCGGTGCAGGCCAGGAGCGGATGACGCCGGACGGATTCTACCTGACCGGAGACGAGATCATCCGCGATGACGATGGCTTCGTCCGGGTCGTCGGCCGGATCAAGGATCAGATCATCCGCGGCGGGTTCAACATTGATCCCGCCGAAATCGAAGCGGCTTTGTTGCGCCATCCGGCCATCGCCGAAGTCGCGGTGGTCGCGGTGCCCGAACGCAAGCTCGGCGAACAGGTTTGCGCGGTGTGCCGCCTCCGTCCTGGCGCGTCCGCGATCGATCTTCCCGCCGTGCTAGATCATCTGTCCGCGCAGGGCCTGAGCCGCAAGAAGTGGCCCGAGCACCTCGTGCTGGTCGACACGATGGCCGTGACCTCGACGGGCAAGCTCGACAAGAAAGCAATGGCGGCCCGGGCGACCGAAGAGGTCATGCGGCGCGCGCGGAGCCTGAAGACAGCGTGAACAACCTTGCGTCCCTGATGATCGAGAGCGGCGTCGCCGTCATCACGATCGACAATCCGCCTGTCAATGCGCTCGGTGCGGCTCTCCGCCGCGCTTTGTTTGATCGGCTGGAGGAAGCTTTCGCGGCCGCTGACGCGCGGGCGATCGTGCTGATCTGCGCCGGCCGCACCTTCATCGCCGGGGCCGATATCAGCGAACTCGGCAAGCCTGCGGCTTTGCCGACCTTTTTTGATTTGTTCGATCTGATCGAAGACGGGCCCAAGCCGGTCATTGCCGCGATCCACGGTACCGCGCTCGGCGGCGGTTTTGAATTCGCGTTGATCTGCCACTATCGCGTCGCGGCGCAATCGGCCCGCGTCGGTTTACCGGAGGTGAATCTGGGCGTCCTGCCGGGGGCCGGTGGAACCCAGCGCGTTCCTCGTCTTGCCGGTGTCGAGGCGGCGCTCGACATCATGACATCGGGACGCCATGTTCACGCCCCCGAAGCGCTCCATCTTGGCCTAGTCGACGCCGTGGTGCCTGACCAAACGCTGCGCGCCGCAGCGGTCGAATTCGCGCAGCAGGTAATCCGCGACGGCGCCCTTCGCCCACGCGTCCGAGACAAGAAGGGCGCGTTGGAGAACATCCAGCCCGCGTTATTCGCCGAATTCCGCAAGGCGAATGCGCAGCGCTTTCGCGGCCTCAAGGCACCCGACGCCATCATTACCCTGGTGGAATCCACTGTATCGCTGCCGTTCGACGAGGGGATGAAGCGCGAACAGGCCTCGTTCGAGGCGCTGGTCGGCGGCCGCCAGTCAGCGGCTCTTCGCTATAACTTCTTTGCCGAACGCGAGACCGCGCGCGTGCCCGACATCACCGCCGATATCCGACCGATCGACATTCGCACCGTCGGCATCATCGGCGCGGGCACGATGGGCAGCGGTATTGCGATGGCATTCCTCAACGCAGGTCTTCCCGTCACCCTGGTCGAAACCAGCGCGGCGGCACTCGACCGGGGGATGAGCGCGATTCGCCGCACCTACGACGCGAGCGCGAAGAAAGGACGGATGACGCCGGATCAGGTCGAGCAACGCATGCGTCTGGTCAACCCGACGATTGATCTGGATGCGGTCGGCGATAGGGATCTCGTGATCGAGGCCGTGTTCGAAAACATCGACGTCAAAAAGGATGTGTTTACGCGGCTCGACGGCGTCGTGAGGCCGGAGGCGATCCTCGCCTCCAATACCTCGTTCCTCGATCTCGATGCTATTGCCGAGGCGACCCGTCATCCCGAACGGGTCATCGGTCTTCATTTCTTCTCGCCCGCCCATGTGATGCGCCTGCTCGAGGTCGTGCGCGGTACGCAGACAGCAAAGCCGATTGTCGCCACGGCCATGGCGCTGGCGCGCAAGATCGCCAAGGTGCCTGTGTTGAGCCGAACCTGCCCCGGCTTCATCGCCAACCGGTTGCTCGCACCGCGCGGCACCCAGGCAGAGGCGCTGGTGCTGGAGGGCACGCCAGTCGCCCTGATTGATCGCGTCCTGTTCGACTATGGCTTTGCCATGGGCCATTTCCAGATGATGGATCTGGTCGGGCTCGACGTGGTCGGCCGCGATGCCGACCAACGCACCGTGATGGGCGATTTGGTCGCCGCGGGCCGGCTCGGGCAAAAGCAGAATGGCGGCTACTACGATTATGACGGGGCCCGCCAAGCCACGCCATCCGTGTTGGCGGAGAAGATCATCGCCGATGTCGCCCGTGCCGGCGGCGTGCCGCATGAACCGACACTTGACGAAGCGGCGCTGATTGGGCGTCTGCTCTATCCCGTCGTCAACGAAGGCGCAAAAATACTGGAAGAAGGTATTGCGCTGCGCGCCTCGGACATCGATGTCGCCGCGGTGCTCGGCTACAATTGGCCGGTCTATACGGGCGGGCCGATGTTCTGGGCGGACAGCATCGGACTCGATCAGGTCGTCGCAGGATTGCGACAATTGGAAGCAAGGCATGGTAATGCCTTCCGGCCCGCCGAACTGCTCGTCCGCCTCGCCGCGCGCGGCGAGCGGTTCCAGCCATGACGATCAATCGCTCTTGGTTGCTGGCACGGCGACCACAGGGGCGCGTCTCGATCGAAGATTTCGCATATCGCGAGGAGCCTTTCGTCACCCCTACCCTTGCAGACGGCGAGGTGCTGGTCCGCAATCACTGCTTCTCCTGTGCACCAACGATCCGCAACTGGCTCAATCCGCCGGAACGCAGCTATCGAACTTCGATCGGCATTGGACAGCCGATTGCCGGTATGGCGGGTGCGGAGATCATGGCTTCGCGCCATCCGCGCTTCAGTGCCGGAGATTACGTCACGGCAGTCTCACCATGGCAGGACTATGCGGTGCTTGCGCCGGATCGGGCGGCGGTGCCGGTCGTGCCGGTACCGGCTGGACTCACGCTCGCCGATGCCTTGGGGCCGTATTCACCCAACAGCCTGACCGCCTATTTCGGCATGATCGATGTGGGGCGGGCCAAGATTGGCGAGACCGTCCTGATATCGGCTGCTGCCGGGTCCGTCGGCACCGTCGCCTGCCAGATCGCTCGGATACAAGGCTGCCGGGTCGTCGCCATCGCCGGCGGGCCGATCAAATGCGCGTGGCTCCGCGATGTTGCTGGGGTCGATGCGACGATCGACTATAAGGCCGGGGATCTGCCGGCCCAGCTTGCGGAATCCTGTCCCACGCATGTCAATCTCTTCTTTGACAATGTGGGAGGTGAGATCTTGCAGGCCGCCGTAGACGCTATGGCGCTACATGGCCGCATTGTCCTGTGCGGACAGATTTCTTCTTATGATACGGGCAAGCCCGCCCCCGGACCCCGCGACATGATGCGACTGGTCTACGGCCGGATTCTCATGCAGGGCTTTGTCGTCGGCGACTTCGCCGCTCGATATGACGAGGCGTACGCCGCACTCCGACAATGGATCAAGCGCGGCGACCTTATATGTCGCACCGATTTACGCGAGGGGTTCGACCGGCTGCCAGAAGCATTCGTCGATCTGTTTCGCGGCAACAATGAAGGAACACTGCTCGTCAGCGCAACCTCGGGCCTCCCGGACCAAACCAGAACAGACTCGTCCAGTGAACAAGGTCGTTAAAGGGGCAAGCTCAGCCGCCATCACAGCGACAAAAACAAAGTCCTATTCATGGCGTCACCACCACGTCATTTTGCCCTACTCTCGGATAGGTAGAGTATGCAAGAATACGCGCGTGGATATGGAGCTAAGGGACCAGCCATAGCTCCGTAGACGCTACGCGGTGACGTCTGGCCGATACACCTCAATCGCTGGGGGAAACATGAAAAATCGTGGTCTTTTAGTAGCGGTAGCTCTGTGCACATTTTTGAGCGCGGCGTATTGGTATTCGCCACGGTACTCGCTGAAGCAATTACAGACATCGCTGGCTACAAGCGATGTCATTGGGCTTGAGCGCTATATAGATTGGCCTTCGGTGAGAGATGGGCTGCGCACCGATTTAACGGCTGCCTTCCTGGAAAAGACATCAGCTCGTAGCGACAATAATCTCAGTTCGGCGTTTGCCGCCGCGTTGGGTCCGGCCGTCGTCACGTATGTTGTAGATACATTCACCTCGCCCCAAGCACTCATTAAACTGGCAGAAAAGCAAAAGGCAGAAACAGCCGGCCCAGACAGCCTAACCGTTGCAAGCGCCGAGTTTACTGCTCTCGACGAGTTCACAATTGTGTTTGGCAAACCCGTTGATCAACAGACCATTCGCGCCGTAATGCAGCGCGATGGCTTTCACTGGAAAATTACCCGCATATCGCTCCCGACAAACCTTCTTAAAGACGCCTTAACGAAGAATGATGGTGGCAGTGCAAAATCAGCCAATGAAGCAACCTCTGCCGACGACGCCCCCTCTTCCGGTTCATTGGACTTAGGCCACGGAAGCGTCCCCCCCGACAGCGCATCCTCCGCCGACGCTTCACTTAATGCTGCGGCTCAAGCCGGTGCCGCACGGTTGGACGCGATTGATAATGAGGCTCGGATGCGCGCGCAAGCAGAGGCCGATGCCGCCACCGCACGTGCCCAGATAGATGCCGCTACGGCGGAGGCACAGGCGCAGGCGCTCTCCAACGAAAATGCGCTTCTGCGTCAGCAGGCGCGGGACGATGAACTCGCGCGCGCGCGCGCCGAGGAGGCTGCATATGACGCCCAGCAGCAAAGAACGGTGGTGTTCGTCCAGCCTCGCTATGGTGATCGCGACAACATTATTCGAGGCCGGGACAACGATCGGAAACCAAACGGTATCTTCAAAGGCCCGTCTATCGTGAACATCGAGCGAAAAAATATTGAGACACACAACGGCATGCCGCAGAGGCAAGACGTTTCAACGACACCTCTCGTCGCGCCTCACAATATCGGTCTACAGCAACAATCGCCACCGCCACGGCCTGCCGCTTCTTCCGAAACGACAACGAACAGCATGCAGCCCGTGAGATAGAACAACTTACAACCCACCAATCGAAGGCTACCTTCGGTTGGAAATTATTGCAGACACGGAGAACCACACTCGGCGTGCGAGCCGAGCCAAGCTCACACAGCCGGCCCTGCTGGGTAGGATTATGTCTGACTGTTGAGGGTGACGGCGGAGTAGGTGATGAATGCTCTTCGACTTGTAATTTCTTATCCGATTAGCCTGATCGTCTATGGTCTCTCGATGGCCCTTTCCGTGGGGCCATATCTTCTATTAGGGCGAGAAGATGCCATTTCGCTTATTTCCCGGACAACGTGGCTTTTGGATGCGATTGCAGCTTTTCTCTGCATCGTCGCCGGGGCGTTCACTGCTCCGAGGCGTAACGCCGTCGTCGTTTCCTATGTAATTTCTTCGTTCCCGGTTCTTATCGTCCTAAAGGATTTACCGAATAGTGACCGACAGTGAATGCGCTGTCTGCTCGTCTCCTCATGCGCTTCTGACAACTTGGCTCACGCTGATCTATGACGAAATCTTCTCGCCGCCGGATCTGCCGATGTGAACGGCACGACCGCAGCGGACTCGCGCAAAAATAGTCTCGCGCATTGACGGCGCACGGGACGGATGAATTTTTTCTGCGCGCTGGATGAAAAATCATACAGGTGCCGTGTCTCAGCCAATTTGTGGTCACATTTGCCTTTCAGCATTTCGGGCAAGTCGTCGGGGCGGCCTAACCATGCCCGCGCGCGGTGGTCATCTCTTCGGCTTTTGTCCGAGGCACATCGAGGAGGAGATGGTCATGCGGAACCTTCGTTCTCTCGCCGTCATTGCCATATTTTTCGCCGTGACCTGTATCCCGATCGTGTTGCGGGCCGCAGTCTTTGTTTCTGTCGACCTGGCACCGCCGCCATTGCCGGTATACGTACAGCCCGAAATCCCCGGCCCCGGCTATATCTGGACGCCTGGGTATTGGGCTTATGACCCCGACGACGGCTACTATTGGGTCCCCGGCACGTGGGTTCTCCCGCCAACAATCGGCGTGTTGTGGACTCCCCCCTACTGGGGTTG
>SCTM01000184.1 GCA_004297485.1 Rhodospirillaceae bacterium | reverse complement strand
CCTGAGGATAGCCCCTTTTATATAACCGTGCCCTTTGGCCGGCGGCTTTCGACGTGCTGAAGTCCTAGGCGGTGTGCATACGGAGGCCGTAAGGCTTTGCAACACGCCTCGGAGGTCTGGGCCGAGTGGCAGAGTGGCCATGCAGCGGACTGCAAATCCGCGTACGTCGGTTCGATTCCGGCCTCGGCCTCCACATAATACGCTGTTCCGGCGTAGCTCAATGGTAGAGCACGCGGCTGTTAACCGCGGGGTTACAGGTTCGAGTCCTGTCGCCGGAGCCACTTAGCTTTGATTGGTGAGCTTGGGAAAGCGAGTGTCCCTGTGCTCGCCAGAGGGGACCCAGAGCCCTCGGCCCTTTTAGGATGGCTGATTGCCGCGGCACCTTGATCCTGGCCGCCCACATGTCGAGATTGCGACATCACGCATGTCCTAAAAAAGCGTGCTCACTGCCAGGCAAGTCGGAGCAATGAAACATCTGCGATAGGCGGGCCTGGGCACGGCGATGGTGACTCTCGGCCTCGGCGTCACGGCCGCGGCGCAGAGCCTGGACGATAGCTTCCTCGTCTGTGCGCAATTGCTCATCAAGTTCGCTGTGGACCGCTGGCGGCGGACCGAGACGCGCATGATACGCAACCATGCAGCGCAGCAACGTGCTCACCATCGTATTGTTCGCGGCCCGGCTCAGCGCCTGCTGCAACAAGCCCCAGCGCCGTGGTTCCGACGACTGAACGAGGAGAGCGGCAAGGCCATCGCAACGCTCCGCGCGCAGGCCGGGACTAAGCTGGCGGAATCGGTGCATGGCAAGGCGCAGATTGACAAGATTCAGCGCCCACACCACCGGGATGATGTTCTCTAGTGTCTGCTGCCGCGACGCGAGCAGCGCAAACAGCTGGCGGACGACGCCGATCGACGACGGGCGCTTCAGCGCATAGCCCCCGCCCCGACCACGACGGACATGCAGCATCCCAAGGTCATCAAGGATACGCAACGCCTGGCGGAACGTCGAACGGCCGCAGCTGAACTTCGCACAAAGGTCCGCTTCGGAGCCGAGATATGCCCCCTCCTCCGGTATCGGCGCGCCGTGCCGGATCAGGCGCGTGGCGATAACGGTACCACGTACCGTGCCCCCCGCTCCAGCCGTCTCGCCGCTGGCGAGCAAGGTGATCGTGCGCCGATAAAGACAGATGAAGAGATCATCATCGTCCAACGAAGCAAGAATCGGTGCGGCGACCGATGCCGTTTCCGCCAGTTCCGCATCAGAGCAACCGCAGGCTCGAAGGTATGCCGCAAGCGCACCGGCAGCCTGGTCAAGATGGGGACGAAGCAAGCGCAGACCGCCTTTGCAGCCGCGTTGCATCCGCATCGATCCTCGTGCTTCGACCACGCGAATGGCCTCGCGCAATGCATCGCGGCTCACACCGAAACGTTCGATCAGGTCGCGTTCGGAGCCGAGGAGCCGGCCCACCGGCCAGCCATACCGCACGGCGGCGCTTTCCAACGCCCACGCGACGTGTGCCGGCGTATTTCGGCTCTCTGAGCCATAGCCCTTCGCGAAGACGTATAAGTCGTCGGAGAACGCCGATGGCGCAATCAGGGGACTATTTTCCACACGTCAAAAATACAAACATAGCAAAAGGGAGGCAAGCGGCCATGGGGCACCGGGCCGCCGCCGATTGTGAAATACGGCAAGGAGGGAATCAGATGACCAAGGGCTGGACGACGCGGCGCAGTGTTCTGGCGAGTGCCATTGGCAGCGGCCTCTTACTGAGCGGGCCTCATCAATTGATGGCGCAAACACTCGAGGCGACCAAAGCCATTGAAACAAGCACGGGCAAGGTACGCGGACGGCGAGCGGGAGGCGTATCGACCTTTCTCGGCATCCCCTATGGCTGCGACACGAGCACGCGGCGCTTCCAGCCGGCGCATGGGCCCGATTCCTGGACCGGGGTGCGCGATTGTTTCGCCCTCGGGTCCCAATCGCCGCAGATGGAGCCCAACGTCGCCCGCGTTGCTGGCCCGGGAGCCAACCTGAGTTCCGATTTCGTGAAGCAGGTCCTGAGCACCTTCCGCGCCGGCATGGAGGTAGGGAACGAAAGCGAGAATTGTCTCGTCCTCAATGTCTATACCCCTGACGCTTCGCCACGACACAAGCGTCCGGTGATGGTCTGGCTGCACGGCGGCGGATTCACGATCGGCTCGGCGGGTGATCCTCAATATGACGGGCATGCGCTTAGCCGCCGGGGCGATGTCGTGATCGTCACCATCAACCACCGGCTCAACGCCTTTGGCTATCTTTATCTAGGCGCATTGCACGATGATTTCGCCGATTCCGGCAATGCCGGTCAGCTCGACATCATCCTCGCATTGCAATGGGTGCGCGACAATATCTCGGCATTTGGCGGCGACGCGGGCAACGTCACGATCTTCGGCCAAAGCGGCGGCGGCGCCAAGGTGAGTACACTGTTGGCGATGCCGCCTGCCAAGGGCCTCTTCCATAAGGCGATCATCCAGAGCGGCCCGGGTCTCACCATGGAAGCGAAAGCCAAGGCGGCGGAACTCGCGGAACGGACTCTGGCGAAACTCGGCGTGGCGCCCGCCGGCGTGCACAAACTCCAGACCATGGACTACAAGGCAATCATCGATGCTGCCTCGGCGGCGCAGGGCCCGGGGGATCGGCGATCCCTTTCGCCCGTGGTCGACGGACGTTCATTGCCGACCGATCCTTTCACGCCTATGGCGCCGGAAGTGTCGCGCGACATCCCGGTCATTATCGGCACGACGAAGGACGAAGCGACCCTTTTCAGTGTCGCCGATCCCACCTTTGGTAAGATGACCGAGGAACAGGCAGGCGCGCACGTCGCCGCGATGCTGGGTGACAAAGGCGCCGCAGCCCTCCAGGTCTACAAAGCGCTTCGGCCCAACGATCCGCCGACCTATTGGGTGACCTCCATGGCGACCGACATGATGACACGCATGGATTCAATCCGCCTGGCCGAGCGCAAGCTTACACAGCAGGCCGCACCGGTCTTCATGTACAGGCTGGACTGGGAGACACCAATCCTGGGTGGAGTATTAAGAAGCCCCCATGGGCTCGACGTTCCGTTGGTATTCGATAACGTGGACCGGAAGCTTGACATGCTTGGGCCTGGACAGGAGCCCAAGCAAATCGCCGCCGTCATGTCGCAGGCATGGATCAACTTCGCCCGCGGCGGCAATCCGGCACAACGGGAACTGGAATGGCCGGCCTACGACACGGTCTCGCGCCTAACGATGATCTTCAACGCGACAAGCCATGTCGTGTCGGACCCGGATGGCGAAGCCCGCTCGTTCTGGGGCGCTTAATAAAGAATTCTAAGACCGGAACAGATGCGCACGTGCCTGTCAGCGCGTGGCGGGCGGTCCGGCGCCGCGTGTAAGATTTTCTAACATTCGTATCCCGGTTCGGCAGGGCGGCTTTCGAATGTTGAAATCAAAGGACCTCTAGGAACCCGGCGCCAATATCATCTGTTCGCGCGCGACGATTGTGCCGTCCCAGGTCTCGCGGGCGTCGATCTCAACCTGCCGCATATGATCATCGTCATGATCCGGGTCGTGATGAAACAAAGCGAGTTGACGAACATTCGCCATCCGACACAGGCGAATGCCCTCCTGCCATGTCGAGTGTCCCCACCCGACCTTCGCCAGGAACTGTGCGTCAGAATAGGTGGAATCGTAAATCACGAGATCAGCGCCCTCGATCAACCCGAGGATGTTTTGGTCGGGCTTGCCCGGGCGGTGTTCGGTATCGGTGATGTAGCACATGGACTTTCCGCCATGACTGATCCGGTAGCCGGTCGCACCGTTGGGATGATTGAGGGGCGTCGTTGAGATCTCCACACCGTCACCCAGCGTCCAGCGCTCACCCGCCTCGAAATCCTGAAAAACCAACTCGGCTTGAAGCGCCTCTAACGGCACCGGAAAGAGCGGATTGGCCATTTGACTGGCAAGCACATTTTCAATGCCGCCCGACTTGTGCAGGTGGCCGGCACAAATCGTGAAGTGGGTTTTTGCCATGAAGGCCGGACCAAAAAACGGAAATCCGTTGATGTGGTCCCAGTGGGAATGGGTCAAAAGCAACACACCGCGGTTAACGCCGTCGCGGATGAACTCATGACCGAGGTTGCGGATCCCGGTGCCGGCATCGAGCACGAGACGTTGGTTCCCAGCGAATACTTCGATGCAGCTGGTATTGCCGCCATAGACTACGTGCTGCGGCGATGGACACGCAATACTTCCCCGCACACCCCAGAATTTGACCGCCAGTGTCATGCCAATTTCCGTGAAAATCCCGCCCGTGGTATTCCCGTAGTGATGGATCGCTTCACCTAGGAATTATTCTCAAGTGTTGTAACACCTTAACTATGTATTCTAAATACGGAAGAGGCTCAGTTCCGGACCACTATTCAACTTTTAATTGTGGGTCAAGCGCGCGCCACCACATCGCCCAGGGCGAGTCCTAGAACTTCTTTGGCGTTTCCACAATTCACCGCAATCTCAGCAAGGCCGTTGGCGTTCTCATACCAGAGCGCGGCACCCTTCGGTTGATCGGCAAATGTCATGGCATGCTCTATGCGGTGAGCACCAATACGCAATGAAACTCCCAGCCCGAGACTCCGCGCACGGCAACCCGTAATCCCGTTGCCGTAGCGATCGAAATAGACAATTGCCGGATATTCCTCGGGCCACGTCGCACCCTCGATCGCGTTTACCGGTTTGAGATCGAGAGTTTTGGACGTTTCCTCATCGCCACAGGCAAGGCGCGCCGCCACCGGCGCAAACAGATCGCGGCCATGAAACGTGTTGCTCAGAACAACTGGCGTCCACCCTATCTCCCAGGTCTCGGCTCTCACCGCCCGCTGCGCCACAACGGCGAGCAATCCGTTGTCGGGTCCGACGTACCAGCGCTCGTCGGCGCGAAGGACAATGGGGCGCCGCGCCGTTCCGACCCCCGGATCGACGACCGCCATGACGATATCATTCCGGTCGGCGCCAGTTGTATAAGCGGCGAGCAAATAGGCCGCGCCGCGCGGATCAAACGAAGGTACATCGCTAAAGAGCGGGATGACGGGAATTCCAGGGGCCTGCCGCGCCAATACAGCGCAGACTTGGCCGAGATAAGGCCCCTCGTACCCAAAGTCGGTGAAGAGGAAAATCATCGCGCCAGAGACGCCCGGAAACAGAAACTCCGGCGCCGCCGCAAGCACAGAAAGCGCACCGCACGCGGCCGGTAGAAAAGCCGATCAGGCTGCGTCTTCGTTACGCGCAGGCTTGTTCGAACCGACATAGGCCGCCGCACAATGCTCGGAGCAATAGGGTTTGCCAGGCACGACGGCTTTGCCGCAAAACCTGAAATCCTCATGCTTGGGATCGCCGATGGGCCAGCGGCAGGTCTGCGAGGAAAGGTCGGTCAGGGTGAAGACCTTCACCTCTACGGGTTTCTTCGCTTCCACCGTCCGGGCCGGTCGCTTAATTGGCGACGGGCGCCCCTTGAGGCCCAAGCGGTGGGCTTTGCCCACGACCGCGTTTTTCGAAACGCTGAGCCGTTTTCCAATCTCACCTGTTGTGAGACCTTCAGACCATAACTTCTTCAAACGGTTTATCTTTTCATCATTCCACATACGCCGTCTTCCCCGCATTCCGTGCGGCGATAGGCACCCGCACCCCCGGCAATCCGCCATGGCCACCCTTGCAATCGCATAGGGAGGCCAATCAATTTAGCTGGGGCGGATGTCTCTTGTCCACAGAGCCCATTGCACAGAAAGCAGAATGTATCCTCTAAAGGTCGCTAATCGGCTCGCCCAATTGGAAATCCCCCCTGGGGTCCTCGATTTCAACTACCCAAAGGTCGGCATCGTAGCTGGCTTGGCGCACCAGGTAAGCGTCCGCCTCCTTTTCGGCCACCGGGATAGGCCCGGTCGCCCTGAACCATGCTGGCGTCCCCGATGGGGTGGAGACCCCCGAATAGACCTCACAGCCTCTGGAGAACCGGTTGACCTTCAGAAAGAGTGCCCCAGCCTCGCCGTCGCCTCTGCGTGCGACTGTGGCCATCAGTCCAGCCACCGAACAGCGGCGAAGCCACGCCTGGACGCGAAATTCGGTCTTGAGTTTATCGCCCGTCACTATCCCTCGCTTCGGTCACCATGCCGAATCGTCCTGGTTTCGCGATTGTTTATAAGCTTTTGCGCCCTCTCGTGTTAGTGTAGGTACAAGGGGTTCCGGAACTTTAGGCATGCGAGACAGGCCTTGGGACCCGGGGGTTTAAGGCAACAATTACGGTTCATTAGGTCATGCTGGGCGCTATAGGGCTTGTCGTTGCTATTTCCATGGTGTTCGGCGGGTATGCCATGGCAGGCGGCCACCTTTCGGTGGTGCTGGAGGCCATGCCGACCGAGCTTATGACCATCCTCGGTGGCGCCGTTGGGGCGCTTATTGTGGGCAACAGCGTCGAGGTTTTGAAAGCCGTCGTCGGCGGCGTCAAACAGGTGTTTTCGGGGTCGAAGTGGAAGGAGCAGGATTTCAAAGACATGCTCTGTCTGCTTTTTACCATCACCAAGATGATCAAATCCAAGGGCATCCTGGTCATCGAAAGTCACATCGAAAAACCGGCGGAAAGCACGATATTCCAGAAATATCCCCGTATCCTCGCCGATCATTTCGCGACCGATTTCATCTGCGATACCTTGCGGATGCTCTCCATGAATCTTGATGATGCCCATCAGGTCTACGACGCCATGGAAGGCCAGCTTGAAAAGCACCATCATGAAAAAATGATGCCCCAGCACGGACTGCAAACCATGGCAGACGGCCTGCCGGCGATCGGTATCGTCGCCGCCGTTTTGGGGGTGATTAAGACGATGGCCTCGGTTACCGAACCACCGGAAGTCCTTGGCGGCATGATCGGCCACGCCCTTGTGGGAACCTTCCTTGGCGTGTTCCTGGCTTACCTGATCGTCGGCCCCTTCGCGGTTAAATTAAAGGCCGTGTTGGACGAGGAACACCAATTCTACCTTATTATCCGGGACGTCCTGGTCGCGCACCTCAATGGCAATGCCCCCCAGGTTTCGGTTGAAATCGGCCGGGGTGCCGTGCCGACGAAGATGCAGCCTTCGTTTTTCGAGTTGGAAGAAGCACTTAATTCTGCCACGGACGCCTAATTCCCTGACTTGGCGTGCTGAATCAGCCCGGTCCCGCCTGCAAGGCAGGTATGGCATCCTGACGGCTTTCTAACCGTCACATACGCCCGCAATACGTGAAAATGATGCTTTGGCCACTTGCAATGGTTTCTTGCCGATACCATTATGTGCGGTGCAATATGAACGTGGTATGATTCGTACTTAACCGTCACGCCGCAGCCGTCGGAAGGCTTCCGTGCACATCGATTCCCGTCAGTCCATGCCTCACGGCCCGATCATCGATAGCGACATGGATTCGCTGTTTGTGCTGCCTTTGAGCATCATTCCACTGACGACTGAATCTTTGCGCAGTTCACGGCTTATCAAAAATCACCACATGATGAGCGTGATCGAAGTGTTCGGCGAACGGGCGACCGGAAGCGGACAGATCAGCGTTGACCACCTTCCCAACCACTTCCAATGGAAGGAAGGTTATGGGCACAAGGACATGGGAATTCTCTCAAAAGTCGCCCCCTTGCCCAGCTATGACGTCTATACCCTTCGGCGGTCGCTGCGCGAGTTGGGAGTTCCCGTCAATAATCACGCGGATTTGAAACTCACGGACGATAAGAATCGCCAGCTCACCGGATATATGACGCGGTTTACCTTGCCGCTGATCCGCGAAGTCTACGGCGAAACCGCCCGCGACGTTCAACGCTTTGAAGATCTCGTGCAGCTCTTCAAGGATCCCGACGTGAAGAAGGCGCTCGCGCGTCTGAAACAAATGGCTGAGAAACTGCAAATTGGTATCGAACAGATTCCGCGTTTCATTGAGGACTACGGCGATATTTTTCTGGCCTTGGCCTACTACAACCATTGCCTCGATCGCCTGGCGCCTTTGATCGAGAACTTTGTTCAGGCAATGGCCGATCTGCGAAAATCAATGCAAGTACGCAACGACCGGAATCTGATGGCTGAAATCGATCGTCAGGAAAAGATGTTGACCGGTTTGGTCAATTTCCTGAAGCGTATGTTTCAGGAATTCGGCGTCATGTCGCGCGATCTTTGGAGCGACCTGACGGCGTCAAAATTCAATCAGGTTCGTGCATATATCGAAAGCACACAGGTCAAGGTGGGGAGCGTCCTCTGCGGACTGACGGTCAAGATGAATGCTTGGGCAACCCACTTCCCCAATCCTCGGGCCGGTGGACCAGGGGCGAAGTGCGAGTTCATCATGACTGAAATGCGGCCAGGCATGACCGAATTGATCGGCCTTGCGCGCGGCGCATGAGGTACGCGACTTAAGGCTTTTCTAGGACCGAAATAAAATAACCGTTGTGCCAGTTACTGTGCTTTCCGATGTTCGGCTCAGGCTGACTGTTGTCCAGAGAGGTTCTTACTTCTGCCGCGTATAGAACCTTGAGGCCGCACCTCTTGATGGCCGCATTCGAGCCGTCCCTCACCCGCTCCCAGTTCCAATCGTCGACGATAAAAACGAACTGTTTATCGACGGCTGGAAGCGCCATTGCGAGGCCGTCATATTGATCTTGCGCGGAATGGGGTCCGTCGAACAGATAAATATTAAAGCCTCTTTGCATCTTGGTGTAATCGACCTTGCGGAAATCCGATTCGAGGAAAATCACTTCGGCTTCCGGCGTCTTGAACTGCATGACGTTCTTCATGAACAGGTCTTTAGGCCCGCCGAATTCCGACCAATTGTCGATTGCCACCGCCCAAACTTTATTTCCATGAATGGCAGAGCATAACGTAGATCCGGCCCAACTTCCGATCTCCAGATATCGGGCGTCTGCGACAGATTGAACCAGCGTATTGATAAAGAATCTATATTTCTTTCCGGACATGCCCTCGATGCTGTAAATGCCGACACCGGAATCGATCGTGGTCTTCAGGACCGCGGCGCTCAACGCGCTGTCAACCTTTGCGACGAGATCAGATTCATAGTCCTTACGAACGACGTCCAACGCTTTCATGGTCTTATCCTTCAATCGAATCTACCGGAAATTATCTACGATAGTCCTGAGCATCACTCATTATTGCCCGCATACGCTGCTCTCATGGCTTGCGGAGGCGCCGTATTGCTTCCTCGGTCCATAAGCGACCATCCGGCGGAAGGTGCCAGAAGCTGTCCTTTTCCGCGAGCTTGGCTTCATACATTTCCCGATAGTTCGGCGCCACAAGCAGATCGATGTTCTCCCGCGAAATCTCGACTCCTATGTCATTATAGATTTCAAGATTTCTCAAATCCGGGCGCGGAAGATTCCCCGTTTCAAAGTCATGCCACATCTGACGATAGAGCGTCTCAAGTTCTGAAACCAACCGCGGTGTATCAAACAGCACGCAGGTATCCCGTGTCGCCAGCAACTGGTTGCGATAGGTGTTCCGTTTTTCGGGATTTAGGCCAAGATCCACCGCCAACGATACGAATTGAGCCAACGTTTCACAGACGAGTTCTCCCAGTCCGGCCGACCGGATAAGACTGCCGCATACCCGCGAGGCAAAGCTACGACCGATCAGGGTTACGACCGGAATACCCATCCACAGAGCATCGGACGATGTTGTATGCGCGCCATATGGCGCGGTATCCAAAAACAAATCCGCCAGCGGATAGCGGGCCAAATGTTCGGGGTTTGCCTTCTTAGCCGCAAATATCAGCCGTTCGGGATCGATGCCCGCTTTAACTGCCAACGCCTTAAGACGCTTATTCGTGCTCTCGATCCCTTCCAGAAGCCAGAGAACGCTTCCTGGCGTTTGTTGCAAGATCGCCATCCAGCTGTCCCATATAGCGGGCGTGATTTTATGCAATCCATTGAAACAACAGTAAACCACGGCATCGTCAGGCAACCCCACCTCGTGCCGTGTCACCTCTTGCTGGGAGATTACGCGATGACGATCGTTCGGCTGATAACACGGTAGACGCACCACCTTCTCGGCGTAATAAATTTCACTTTCCTTGGGGATGATGAAGTCGTCCGCGATGATGTAGTTGTGATAGGGACTTCCCATCGATCCGGGAAATCCAAGCCAGTTCACGATGATGGGTGCGGGACGCATGGACAGCATTTTTGTCCGCGCGCCGTTGGTATACCCGTTGATATCGACCAGAATATCGATTCCATCTGCGATAATTTGTTTAGCCGCCTCTTCATCGGACAAGGAATTAATATCGAGCCAGTGCTCAGATGTTTCCTTGACCCGGATATGCGTATGATCCTTGGCTTTGATCCCGCAGTAGTAAACAAAGATTTCGACCTTCGTGCGGTCATGCAACCCGTAGATTTCCGCGGTCAAGAAACCAATTGCGTGCTCGCGAAGATCCGACGACAAGTAGCCAATTTTAAGACGTCCATCGCGGTTTTGACCCCGACGTCCGGCATGGTGATCCGCGAAAGAAATTGCGGGCTGGCCGATATTGTTCTTACTGTACTTGTACGCGTTGCCTAATAGCAGCAACGGATCGTCCGTATAGGCCGCGAGCGAAAGTGCCGAAAATCCGTTCATGAGCTGGGTATGATCCGGCTTTCCCCAAGGGGCTACGACAGGCCATTTGCATTGCCGTTGCCGCAGGCTGAGCCAATGCTGAATGACATCCGACTGGTGCGGGTCGATGTCCAGTCCTTGCCGGAGCGAATCTTCCGCATGTTCGTCGAAATTGTGTCTCTCCAGTACCCGGCCCATCTGTTTAAGCGCGCTGGTCTTATAGTTGAGATTGTCACCCGTGATCATCGGCAACCTGGTGACAATCTGGGTCCATTGGGCGATCGCGTCTCCTGCCCGCCCGAGCTTATCGAGAGCGCCGCCAAGATTGATATAGGACGGAAAAAAGTCCGGCTTGATGCGGACGGACTCTTTGAATGCCTGTTGCGCGCCCTCTATATCGCCGACTCCGCTGAGAACCACACCATAGTTGAAGTAAACGGCGTGGATTAACGGCGCGTCCGCGTTATGATCAATCCAGGTTCGATATAGGGCAGCTACGAGTTGAGGTTGCCCGTCCGCACTCAATCGGCCGGCGACCTTCAGCAACTTCATGACGTCAAGCGAACGCTCGCGCGCCTGCTTCAGCACCTCGGAATATTGCTCAACCTGCATACGCGCCTCGACCAAGAGAAGGGCTATACCCTCATGAGGGTTTGGCCCTTTTCTCTTAATACTTGGTTAGGCTGTGGGAATTTAACGGGAAATGGGGTCGCGAACGCCGCACAACAGGACTGGGGGATACGCCGCCCTCGTCCCCTATAGGAGGACACCGAATTGTGTCGTCGTCATCGCCTGAATTTGTGTCGAGGTGAACGCGGCAGCTTGGGCGGCATTGAGGGCGCCGATTTCAGTGGTCGTTAGGCCGGTGATCTGGGTTGTCGTGAGAGCGGCTATATCGGTTAACGTAAAGCCCTTCATCTGTGTGGCCAGGAAAAGTCCAATCTGCGTCGACGACAGGGTTGTTACCTCGGTCGTCGTCAGCGCGTGGATTTGAGACGACGTAAGCCCAGTTAATTGCGCGGTCATAAGCGACCCGACGAGCGTCGTGCTGAGATTGGCGATTTGCGCCGGACTGAACCCACCGATTTGCGCCGCGGAGAATCCGCTGAATTGGGATGTTGTCATCACCGCGAAGTCGGCCGTGCTGATGCTTGTGAGCTGAGTCGCCGTCAAACCACTCAATTGGGTCGATGTAAATGAGGAGAAAGTTGCGGCATTTATGCCCGAGATGGCCTGTGGCGTCAGCCCGCTGAGCTGGGTTGAGGTCAGGCCCATGATGTTGGCGGTGGTCAAAGAGTTCAATTCCGTCGCCGACATGACCTTGAACTGGCCTGCCGTAAAGCCGCTGAGCTGGCCTGCCGATAGCCCCGCAATAGCGGTCGTGCTGAGGCTCGCAAACTGGGTCTGCGTCAATCCGCCAAGCTGCGTCGATGTAAAGCCGTCGAGCTGACTGGAGGACAGCACGCCGAGTTCGGTTGTGCTCAGCGCCCTAATCTGGGTGTTCGTAAATCCCGCCAATTGCGTCGAAGCCAGAGCTCCAAAAGTAGTTGTCGTCAGCCCCCGTACCTGAGCCGCTGTCATGCCGCCGATCTGGACCGCACTGAGCGCAGCCACATTTAAAGCGGTCAGCGCATTTAGTTGATCAATCGACAAAAGCCCGACTTGGGTCGAGGTCAGGCCGCTCAGCTGGCCGGCCGTGAGTGCAGTAACCTCTGTCGTACTCAGACTTTTTATCTGCGTACCCGTCAGACCACCGAGCTGTACCGATGTTAGTGCACCGAAGGTGGTGGCGTTCAGGCCCAGCACCTGAACCGGCGTTAGTGTGCTGATCTGCGTATTCGCCAACCCCGAGATATTCGCCGTCGCGATTGCATTGAGCTGCGTTGTCGTTAACGCACGCATCTCAATCGTTGAGAACCCACTTAGCTGTACGGATGTAAGGGCTCCAATGGCTGCAATCGGCAGGCTCGTGATCTGGCTTGCAGTCAAAACACCCAGCTGCGCCGAGGACAATCCACTGAGTTGGCCCGTACTCAAGGTCGCCAGATCTGTGGTGCTGAAGCCTTTGACCTGCGTGGTTGTTAAACCGCTGAGCTGCACAGAATTCAAGGCATCGAAATTGGTTGTCGATAGCCTGTTGAGAGAAGCGCCGCTCAATCCGCTTAATTGGGCCGCACTGAGCGAGTCAATGGCCGATACGGAAAGGGCGTTGAGCTGAGTCGACGAGAGAACCGCAATCTGCGTAGACAAAAATCCGCTCAGCTGACCGGTCGAAAGGGCTGTAAGACCTGTTGTGCCAAGCCCCCTCACCTGCGCGCTTGTCAACCCACCAAGTTGGGTGGAGGTCAGAGCGCCGAAGGCCGTAGCGTTCAATCCTTGGAACTGTGCCGGCGAGAGATAGCCGATTTGTGTGGCCGTCAGTCCCGTGATGTTGACGGTCGTCAGAGCGTTGAGCTGCGTCGTTGTTAGGAGGCGAATCTGATTCGAGTTTAATCCACTCAATTGCCCGCCTGAGAGGCCGGCGATCACACCGACACCTAGGTTCGCGATCTGTGTATTGCTCAGGCCGCCGAGCTGAGTAGAACTAATTCCCGTTAATTGACCGGTCGTCAGCGCCGCAAAATCGGTGGTGGATATGCCCCGCAGCTGAGTAGATGTAAAGCCGGCGAGTTGCGCCGAACTCAACGCGACAATCTGGCCAGGCAGAAGATAACCCAGCTCCGTCGACGAAAAACCAGCCAGCTGCGTGGTGGTAAACCCCGTCAGCTGGGCAGTGGTGATCGACTGGATAAAGGTTTGCGATCGGGTCATCTTGACATCGCCTCTGCCCGAGGACCTTTGAAAAGGGCCAAATCCGTTAAGGACTTGGCCCTTTTCACAATTTCAACAACCCAACTTACCGCCGTTTAGATCAGCGCAGCTATCTGCGTTGTCGTCATGGCGGCGATAATCGTCGAGGTGAAAGCATTCACCTGGGCTGTCGATAGCGCCCTCAGATCGGTCGTCGTGAAGCCGTCCAATTGACTGCTGATCATTACCCCGATGTCGGCCGTAGTGAGAGCCTTCATCTGAGTGGTGGTCAAACCGCTCAACTGACCCGACGACAGACCAAGGAAACCTGTCGTACTGATCGCCCCAATCTGGGTCGCGGTCATTCCACCAAGCTGGGTCGACGTCAGACCGTTAATCTGCGAAGTCGTCATCGTCAGTATGTTGGCCGTGGTGATCGACTGCAGCTGTGTCGTCGTCAGACCGCTCAACTGACCGGACGAAATGACAGAGAACGCCGTGGTGCTGATTCCCCCGATCTCCGCGGCCGTAAAGCCGCTTAACTGACCGGACGTGAAGCCAAGGATCGCCGTAGAGGTGATGGCCGCCACTTGCGTCGCCGTCAAACCACCAAGCTGGGTCGACGTCAGACCGTTGACCTGCGAGGTCGTCAGCAGAGCGATATCCGAGGTGCTGAACTTGGCAAGCTGTGTCGTCGTCAAACCGCTCAGCTGACCGGACGATAACACCGAGAATGCCGTGGTGCTGATGACCCCAATCTGTGACGTCGTCAGACCGCCCAGCTGACCGGACGTGAAGCCAAGGATCGCCGTCGATGTAATTGCGGCCACCTGCGATGTCGTCAGGCTGGCAAGCTGCGTCGATGTCAAACCGCTGACCTGCGACGTCGTCAGTAAGGCGATGTCCGACGTGGTGAACTTGGCAAGCTGCGTCGTCGTCAGACCGCTCAGCTGGCCGGACGACAATCCCGGGAACGCCGTGGTGCTGATCGCCGCAATCTGCGACGTCGTGAAGCCCACGAGCTGAGTCGACGTCAGGCCATTGAGCTGCGAGGTCGTCAGCAGAGCGATATCCGCCGTGCTGAACGACTTGACTTGTGTTGTTGTCAGGCCGCTCAGCTGACCTGACGTCAACACCGAGAACGCCGTCGTGCTGATCACCCCGATCTGCGACGCCGTGAAGCCGCTTAACTGACCAGACGTAAGGCCAAACACCGCCGTAGATGTGATCGCCGCAACCTGCGACGTCGTCAAGCCGCCAAGCTGAGTCGACGAGAGGCCACTGACCTGCGACGTCGTCAGCAAGGCAATGTCCGACGTCGTGAACGCTTTCATTTGCGTTGTCGTCAGACCGCTCAGCTGGCCGGACGACAGTCCGGGGAACGCCGTGGTGCTGATGGCGGTGATCTGGGTAGACGTCAAGCCACCGAGTTGGGTCGACGTCAGACCATTGACCTGCGAGGTCGTCAGCTGGGCGATATCCGCCGTGCTGATCTTGGCAAGCTGCGTCGTCGTCAGACCACTCAGCTGACCGGACGACAACACCGAGAACGCCGTGGTGCTGATGACCCCGATCTGCGCCGTCGTCAGACCGCTCAGTTGAACGGACGTAAAGCCA
>SCTM01000023.1 GCA_004297485.1 Rhodospirillaceae bacterium | reverse complement strand
AAATCGATCCGCCCGTCGAACCAAGGCTTCACCGTATGTTGATCGGTGGAGACGACGTCTTCCAAATGGCCCGGCTGCAGCGCCCGGACGTGACTGGCGAGCACCTGAGCGACCAGGCCATCGTCCCGGGGCGAGACGACGAAAAACATCACCGTTGCCGCCAACGCCGCACCCAGACCGAAATTCAGCGCCGGCCAACGGACCCACGCCCAGTAATCGACACGCACGTCCGACGGCGCGGTTCGACGCTTCACCGCATCCCGCAAAGCTGCAGGCGCGGCATACTGAACGGAGGCCGTCCGCAACTTGTCGCGCACCATCGCCATCTCAGCATAACTCTGTTGGCATCGGGCGCATTGCGCGCGGTGCCGTTCCACTTCGATGGCCTGGGTCGCATCCAGTTCGCCGTCGAATTCGGCTTGGACCAACAGGGCCATTTTGCAGGCTTCGGATTCAGTCATGGATATGCCCCTCGCGTTCGAGGCCCTCGGCGAGCAGGCGTCGGGCACGCCACAGGCGGGACATGACCGTGCCGATGGGCGTTTCCGTGATCCGCGCGATTTCCTTGTATGAAAGGTCTTCGAATTCACGCAACACCAGGGTTTCGCGCAGGTCGACGGGCAATCCGCCCAGCAATCGATGGACCTGACCACGGTCCTGCTTTTTCATGAGCTGTACATCCGGACCGTCGCCGTGGTCAGGGAGACCGGCCAGTTCATCGTCGCCATCTTGGTCCGCTCCCACCTTATTCGCACCAATGGGCCCGCGATTGGCATTCAGCACGCCATAGGCGGTGTTGCGCACAATCTGCAGCAACCACGCGCGCGGATTCTCGCCGCGAAAACCGCGATAGTAAGTGAGCGCCCGTACGATTGCCTCTTGCACCACATCCTCTGCGTCGTGGGCGTTGCGCATGAGCCAACGCGCCAGATTGAAGGCAGCATCCAGGTGCGGCAGAACGACCGCATCGAAATCCTGCTGGCGTGACGGAGGAACCATTCTGACCAGTCAACCGACGCAATGATGCCGCCGAGCATACACCAGTGGTCCGATTCTAACATTCGCATCCCGGTTCGGCAGGCTACCGGGGTAGCAAATGTCAAATCCGCTCCACTAGACACGCTTTTTATAGGATCGGCAGGGGCCCGGAATTATTCCCAAAAAATAATTTTGGCCTGGCGGTGAATAGATCGCCGCGCCTTGGAGTCTCCTCCCTGTCTTGAACACGTATGTCTTAACCAGGGCCGATAGGGTGCAAAATGGACGATTTAGATAAGGCAGCCGGAAATTCGCGCGGTTCAAGCCGGCGTAAGCTGCTCAAATGCATGACCTGGGCCGGGGCCGGATTGGTATGGACCGTGAGTGGCGGCATACCCCGCCTGACCCAGCTGGGCGCGGGGCAAGCCATGGCCGCCACCGGGGACTTTACCTTTGTCCAGATCAGCGACACCCATATCGGGTTCAACAAGCCAGCCAACCCGGATGTCACGGGAACCGCCAAAGCAGCCGTCGAGCTGATCAATACATCGGCACCGGACGCCGGATTGGTGATCCACACAGGCGATGTAACCCACCTGTCCAAGCCGGAAGAATTCGAAGCCGCCGCCGGGATACTGAACGTGCTCAAGGCGTCGGAAATCCACGTCACGCCGGGCGAACACGACGTCCTCGACGATACGCAAAGCGCGTTCTTCGACCGCTATGGAAAGCCGTCGGGCGGCAAGGGCTGGTACAGCTTTGACAAGGGCGGCGTGCATTTCATCTGTCTCATGAACGTGCTCGATTTCAAGGCCGGCGGCCAAGGCCGCCTTGGACCAGACCAGATCGCGTGGCTTGCGAGCGACCTCAAGGCCCGATCGGCCAGTCACCCATTGGTGTTGTTCACCCATATCCCATTGTGGTCGCTGCAACCCACGTGGGGCTGGAGCACCGAGGATTGGCCGCAAGCCATGACCCATCTCAAGCGTTTCGGTTCCGTCACCATCCTCAACGGACACATTCACCAGGTCGTGCAAAAGGTCGAAGGTAAAGTGCACTACCATTCGGCGCGGTCCACCGCGTATCCCCAGCCCGTCGCCGGCCAAGGACCCGGACCTGGCCCGCTGACGGTACCGGCAGAGCAATTGCGATCGGTGCTGGGAATCCGCCGCGTCGACATCGTCGCCACTCATCGCCTACCCGCAATCACCGACCACACTCTCGCCGACGGGTGAGACACCCCACGCGCCGCCGCCGTGCTTGATCATCAAAAGGAGAAACGCGTGAGTCTTCATCGACACCACATCGCGACAAAAGTTGCCGCCATTGGCCTGCTCGCCGGCATGCTCTCATCGGCCATCACCGCGCCCGTCACGGCGGCCGACAGTTCACAAATCACAATCCAGTCGTTTGCGTTTTCGCCACAGGACATCACGGTTCCGATCGGAACCACGGTCACCTGGACCAATCGCGATCAGGAAATCCACCAGGTCGTCAGTGCTACGAAGACGTTCCGTTCGGCGGCGCTGGATACGGGTGATGCGTTTTCCTACGCGTTCACGGCCGCCGGAACTTTTCAATATACCTGCACCTTGCACCCACACATGACGGGCACGGTCCACGTGGTTGCCAAACCGTGAAGTGGCCAAAACTTGAAATTGAAAGTGGCTGAGAAACGGAAAAAGGGGCTGGGATAAACCCAGCCCCTTCTTTTACCGGCCCTAGTTCGCGCTACCGTTACCGGCTGCCTGCGAACCTGAGCGCCCTCCCCCGAGGACATCCGCTGCACGACATGGTCTGCAGCACGTGGCCGGAAGAATACGCACGCCACGCGGCGCGACTAGTGCTGGGAGAGCACACTCGCCAACAATCTGAGGCGGCCATGGCGGCTTTTAAGGTAGAGCACAACGCGAAAACCGCAGCGCGCTTTCCTACCAGCGATGGTAAAAAATCGTTCGCACAGCCCGAGCTGCATGGAAAATTTGGCGGAAATTCAGGCTTTTTCCGGCTTCGCCTTCTTTTGTAACGACAGCGAGTTGATGCAGTAGCGAAGACCGGTCGGGCGCGGGCCATCGGGGAACACGTGACCGAGGTGGCCGCCGCATGCAGCGCACACAACCTCGGTACGCACCATGCCGTGGCTAAGGTCCCGGTGCTCGTCGACCGCCGCGGCGGAGAGCGGGGCGGTGAAGCTTGGCCAGCCACAGCCGGAATCGAATTTGGTTTCCGAATCAAAAAGGGGCTCGCCGCAACCGGCGCACAGGAACTGACCGGGCGTGGTGCTGTTCGTATAGGCGCCGCTGAAGGGCGGCTCGGTCCCTTTTTCGCGGAGCACCTGATACTGGGCCGGCGTCAGTTGCTTACGCCACTCGTCTTCGGACTTTTGGATCTTTGGCCCATTGGAATTTGACATGGGACGGCTCCCTATTTCTGCAACGAGTCTCCGATTTCGCGAATTTGCGTGCGCGCCCGCAACAGATGAAATCCGAGCGCCGAGAGATGGGACGGCACCAGCATGCTATCCTGCTTGCCATTCGCGACAATCAAGGGCCGCATCTCTGCGCCCTCGCGCAACGACTCCAGCATATTTTGCCAGATCAGAGTGGCGTTCTTCTGTTCGATCACGCCACTGAAATCGTCGCCGAGGTCCCGCAGGATCAGATAGTAGCCGTACATTTTGCCTTTGACGTCGTAGAACACGTCGTCAGAGGTCATATCGAAATACCCCGTGCCCAGCTTGGCGTGCGCATCGAGCGTGGCACTGGCGGAACCCAGGTCAGCGGCGACCCGATCAAGAAATGCGATCAGATTATCGGCCCGCCGGTCGTAAACCGTCTTGCCCGCGGCCACATCGCGGTTGTAGCGCATGAGTGCGTCAACACCCCGCCGGTATTGGCTTTCCGCCTTGGCCGTGGGGATAATATTGCCCTGTCCCCAATACCATGTGCGGCCATCGTATTTGAACAGGCCGGCAGCTTCGTCGAGATTCGGGTCGATGGAACTCGACCCGCGCACGCGCCCCAGGTAATCGCCCAGTTCAACGGCAAAGCGCGAGACCGCGTAAACCTCGCCGAGCTGGAAGTTGGGCATGTTGTCGAGGGCCGCCGCCGGGTGCCAGAACGGCATGTTCGGCGCCCAGTGATCCGCTTCCCGCGATATCATCGTCGCCACCGTGGCGACGGCCTTGCTGCCGCCGGGCACAACATATTCGGGCGCAGGCTGCAGGTTCGCGTCATCGTCGATGCTTTGATACCAAATCATCCCCACCGGGTAGTAGAGAACCAGAAAGACCAGGACCCCGAGGATGATGCGAACGACGCCACGACGTGAGACGCCGACGTCACCTGTTGGCTGAGAGCCTGGGGCTTGTGTCCCTGCCCGCCGCCGCTCCATGACCGCATCCCAGGCGTTTACAACGCGGGCGCGGAGATTGCTGAACCCATCGCTCATGGGCATGTCCCTTCAAAATTCCCGGTTGAAGATGGGCAAGGCCCCGTCCCCGGTCAATGGCGGCCCAACCGTGAGGCAACAGCATTTCAACCTCAACTCGTAAAACGCCGGAAAGCTCTGCCGCAGATAGCCCATCGTGACGGATGGCGCAATCCGGGTACGGTTACATCGTCACAGTAGACCAAGCCGCCTTAGCTCAAGACGCAGCGCCTTGGGCATCTTTGGGTCGATGTAGGCCGTGCCCACCTCGCCCATATCCCGGGGGGCGTCTTCGTCTCTGAGATAGCGCCACCCCTGGAAAGGACGTCGCGCGACCGGCTCGACAACCACGTGCTGCATTGCAAGTTCGATCACGCAGTAGCTTTTGGCGTCCTTGTCAGTCTTTCGGTGTAACGCCACGATCGGCTGCCGGACCTGGATCATCCCCCGGATCACCCAGTACATGGAACCGCCGGGACAGATTTCGGCACCGCGGGTGGGCATCATGCGGGTGCGATGGCGTGTATTGCCCCGTACATTGCGCCATCGCGCCTGCCGGGCGGCAAGCTGATCCACATCCTCGATACCGACGGCAAGCTTTACCAAGTTCAACGCCACTGGTGGTCCGATTCTAACATTCGCTTCTCAGTCTAGGGGCTAGCGGGGTGCGAATGTCAAATCCGGTCCACTAGACGAACTTCACCACCACCAGGGTGACGTCGTCCCGTTGCGGAACGCTACCGCGAAATTCACGTAGCCGTTCGGCGACAAAGTTGCAGATTTCGGCGGCAGGCAGGTGCGCCGTGGCGCGAACGACGTTCATCAGTCCTTCCTTACCGAAACTATGGCCGGCCTCATTTTGCGTTTCCCAAATACCGTCGGTACCGATCATCAGCAAGCCCTGCCGCGGCC
>SCTM01000183.1 GCA_004297485.1 Rhodospirillaceae bacterium | reverse complement strand
GCTGTCAGCCGGGGGCGGCGCCTTCATGGACCCGGACACTCGCGCCTTGATCAAACAACGGGGCATTTCAATCTGGTTACGGGCTGATCTGGACACGCTGGTGTCGCGAACCAAGGGCCGCACCCACCGGCCGCTTTTGAACAGCGGCGACCCCCGCCAGACCCTCGCCGAAATGATAGAGGTCCGTTATCCGGTCTATGGCGAGGCGGACATCATCGTTGATACGGGATTGGACAATCCCAACGTGACAGGCAGCCGAGTCAACGCCGCCCTGGACGCGTTCCTGGCGCAACCACGGCCGGCGGCGGATTCACCCGCAGGACCGCAGTCGTGACTGCCAACGCCTCATCCCGCGCCCGGACTGAAACCGTCGCCATGACCGGCGACTCCGCCGACGGAACAACCGTTCACGTCGATCTGGGTGCCCGCGCCTATGATATCCACGTAGGCCAGGGACTCCTCGCCAGGGCCGGCGCACTGATCCGTCCGCTGCTGGCCCAACCGCGCGTCTTTATCGTCACCGATACGCACGTCGCGCCCCTATATCTCGAACGCCTCGAAGACGCGCTGCGCGCCAGCGGCCTGCGCTGCGATCATGTCGTCGTTCCCGCCGGCGAGACCAGCAAGGACATGACCTGCCTTGCCACGGTTCTGAACGCGATGCTGGCTGCCCGTTGCGAGCGTTCGACCATGATCATCGCCCTCGGCGGCGGCGTGGTGGGCGATCTCACGGGTTTCGCCGCGTCGATCCTGCTGCGCGGCGTGGATTTCATTCAGATTCCCACGACGCTGCTCGCCCAGGTGGACAGTTCCGTCGGCGGCAAGACGGGAATCAATATGCCGGCGGGTAAGAATCTGGTGGGTACGTTCCATCAGCCGCGGCTGGTTCTGGCCGATATCGACGTCCTCGCCTCCCTGCCGCGCCGAGAGTTGCTGGCAGGGTATGCGGAAGTGGCAAAATACGGTCTGATCGACGATCTCCCGTTCTGGCAATGGCTTGAGCAGAATGGCGCCGACGCCATCGCCGGTGGCGCCAAAGCCCCGGCCCTGCTGCGCCACTGCATCGTCACCAGTTGCATAGCCAAGGCACGCATCGTTGCCGCCGATGAGCGGGAATCCGGCCTGCGTGCGCTGCTCAATCTGGGCCACACGTTCGGACACGCGCTCGAAGCCGAGATGGGTTTCGGCGAAGCTCTGCTGCACGGCGAGGCCGTCGGCCTGGGCATGGCGCTGGCTTTCGACCTGTCCGCGCGTCTCGGCCTCGCGCCGACGGAAGATGCCGCGCGGGTTTGCAAACACCTGCACGGTGTCGGCCTGCCCGTGACGCTGCCTCGTACCGGACAGCACGGACCGATCACCGCGGCGCGTCTCATCGCCCACATGGGCCAGGATAAAAAGGTCAAGGACGGCGCCATCACTTTCATCCTGGCCCACGGCATCGGCCGCGCGTTCGTGACCACAGCGGTTCCCCTGCCCGTGCTCGAAGCAACGCTGAACGCGGCCCTCGCAGCCTAGGCGATAACCGGTCATGGTGATTACCGCTCTCGTCATCGTCCTGCTGATCGGCTGCACGGCCTTCTTTTCGGCGGCAGAGACCGCGATGACGGCCACCTCCCGTTCGCTCATGTTCCAATTGGAGCAGGACGGCGATAGCCGCGCCGCGACGGTCAATCGTCTCTTAAAGCGACGGGAGCGCCTGATTTCCACCATCCTGCTCGGCAATACATTGCTCAACATCCTCGCCTCGGCGTTGGCTACCAGCGCCATGATCGAGGCCTTCGGCGATCGGGGCATCGCCTACGCCACCGGACTGATGACGTTGCTGGTGCTGTTCTACGGTGAGATTCTGCCTAAGACCATGGCGCTGCTGAACCCGGCGAGCACGGCACTCCGCTCTGCCCCCATCATGGGCGTCATGGTTCTGCTGCTGACGCCGTTCAACATCGCCGTGCAAGCATTGGTGAACGCCACCATGCGCCTGTTCCGAGTCTCGACCGATCGCGGCATCACCGCCGAACAGATTCTCGCCGAGCTGCGCGGCACGATCGAACTGCACATGTCGGAGAAGGATATCAGAGAGGAAGTCAAACACGAGCGCGCCATGCTTCGCAGCGTGCTCGACCTCGCCGATGTCACTGTCGGCGAAATCATGATTCATCGCCAGAAGACCGTCACCGTCGATGCCGATCTGCCGGCGGCGGAAATCATCGAACAGGTCGCATCGAGTCCCTATTCCCGGATTCCGTTGTGGCGCGGGGAGCCCGACAACATCGTTGGCGTACTGCACGCGAAGGCTCTGCTCCGGGCTTGTGGCCCCGCCGGTGCGCAGGATGGCCATATCGATGTCGTGGCCATCGCCGCACCGCCATGGTTCGTTCCCGAGTCCACCACCCTGCAGGAACAACTGAATGCTTTTCGCGCGCGCCGCGAACACTTCGCCATGGTCGTGGACGAGTACGGCACGCTGCTCGGCGCCGTAACCCTGGAGGATATTCTGGAGGAGATCGTCGGCGACATCCGCGACGAGCACGATGTCCCCGTCGCCGGTGTGCGGCCGCAAACCGACGGCTCGTATCTGATCGACGGCGCCGTGACCCTGCGCGACCTCAACCGTGAGTTCGACTGGAATTTGCCTGACGATAAGGCATCGACCCTGGCTGGCCTCGTGCTTCACGAGGCCCGCACGATCCCGGCACCGGGGCAGAAATTCATGTTTTACGGCTTCAGATTCGAGGTTTTACGACGCAATCGCAATCAGTTGACCCTGATTCGAGTCACCCCGGCAAAGGCTCCGGCGCGCACGCACCATGCCGCTTGATGACCTTAGGCGCGGGGTCCCTAGCCCTTGACCTTTCCCCAGTTTCGCCTCCAGACTAATGGCGTGACGAGGGGTCGGCATCTGATCCCGCCCAAGATTGCGTATCGCGAACATTGGGACATCCTTCCGGCTTGGGCGCTCAGACCGGCCTCGTGTGGCGCTTCCAAAGTTCGCGAGATCTCGCCGCGGACTCCGACACGAACTTTGGAATCGTGGCGACACGAGCAGACACTGAATTCTGGTGTCGTTAGGATTTGAAGGTCCTCGCACGCGATGGCCGCAACTGGCCTGAGGAAATTCAAATCCACGATACCAGTGTCGCCGCAGATCGCCTGCGGCGCGGCCAGGAGGAGATGAACATGATCCGCAAGATCGTACCGGACGTCATCAAAGACCAGACACTCGTATGCATCAGCCCCGCTGATACAGTCCGGGCCGCAGCGCGCTTGATGACCGAACGCAAGGTCGCGGCCGTGCTCGTCATGGAAAGCGAGCGGCTGGTGGGTATCATCACCGAACGCGACATGACCAGCCGCGTGATCGCCGCCGACCGTCATCCGGATTCCACCAAATGCCGGGACATTATGACCGCCAACC
>SCTM01000022.1 GCA_004297485.1 Rhodospirillaceae bacterium | reverse complement strand
GCGAACTTTGTCGTGAATGCGATCGAGAATCTCACGGGTTCGCCAGCCTTATCGTCTTTGCGTGGCCACGGTGTGCAGAGTAGGCCGTTTGTCCTGATCGAAGCCATCCGCCGTGACGCGGAAATGAAATTCCGGGCTAAGGAAAAAGCGCTTCAAAGTCGTCTCGATGAGCTACAGAAGAAAGTCAGTGCCATCGAACTCAGTCAGGGTGACAAAGGCGCGATCCAGCTTAGCGATACAGACCGGATGACAATCGAGAACTATCGATCTGAAATCCTGTCGACGCGGCACGATTTGCGCGAAGTGCAGGCGGCGTTGCGCCGGAATATCGACCGCCTTGAGGCAGTCATCAAATTCATCAATATCGCTGCCGTACCGCTGATCTTCGGGACGATCATGATTGTCGCGACCGTCCTGCGCCGCCGCCGAGCGGCGAAACCCTGAGACAAGGGCAATCGCCATGACTCGCACAGGCTTTTTTACCCTTTGCGCCGCGACTGCGGTCATCCTCGCATTCACCGTGTATACCGTCATTCGCCAACCTGCCGTCCGCGCCGCCGACTCTGCCGGTGCATTGCTTTTTCCCGGACTGACGGAAAGATTGAATGGCCTGAAAAGCGTTGCAATTCGCACAGGCAACGGCGAACTCACGTTCGACTGGGATGGGAAGATCTGGACCTCCCGCGAACGGAACGGCTATCCGGCGGACAGCGTCAAGATCGCGGCGCTGATCGTGCAAATGGCGCAGATGACCAAGATCGAGCCCAAGACGCGCAGCGCGGAAAAATATGATCGCTTGGATCTCGAAGATCCGACGAAGAAGGATAGCCACGGGAAAGAAGTTGCGCTGTTCGACAGCGGCGGCAAGGTGCTGGCGGATATCATTGTCGGCAAACGAAAGTTCACGCTGGGAAGCAAGGAGGGAGGCGTTTATGTCCGCATTCCCGGCGATCCCCAAACGTGGCTTGCACTCGGCGATTTGAACCCGGGGTTAAAACCCGGTGATTGGCTTATGCGGGAAATCGCCAATATTCCGGACACGGCGATCAGGCGTGTTTCTGTTACGCATGCTGACGGGGAAAAACTCGTGCTTGAGAAATCAAGTCCGACCGACACTGCTTTCAAGATCGCAAATCTGCCGCGCGGGAAGCAGGCATCGTCCGATTATGCCGGCAATGAACTCGGCCACGTGCTTTCGGATCTCCTGCTGGATGACGTCGCTAAGGCAGGTAGCATCGATTTTCCCAGAGAGAAAACCACCGTCGCCGAATTTGATGGTTTTCAAGGCCTGCACGTTGTGGTCGAGACAACCGAAAGCGCGGGAAACACCTGGTTGCGTATTCATGCGACGGCGGATGCACCGTCTGACAGTGGTGCGGATAAGTCCGCGGTCAATGACTGGAGCAAGACTGCCGCTGCAATAACGGCCAGAAGCACAAACTGGGTTTACCGGGTACCGTCGTACGAGGTCTCCTCCCTGAACAAGCGGATGTCTGATCTCGTCAAGAAACCTGAAAAGGGCGCCAAGTCCTAATTGTCATTTCGGCGAAAACGGGCGAATGTTCACCGATAGGTCGCGTCGGGTGGGGGAATAGCGATGTCGAAGTTTGCTCTAATTCAGGCTTGTTACTGCATCACGGGCATTTTGTTCTTCGTCCGTGACCTGTTCGCCAAAGTCCCCATGGGCGTCGCAATGGTGCATGCCTTCATCTGGCCATACGCGCAGTGGCTGGTGATTAAGTCCTTTGCTCTTCAGGAGCAGGCGCAGGCGCTGGATTTAATTCACCGCTATATCCATTAGCCTCGGTTGGAACGATCACCGTCCCGTGCCGTTTTGCGATCGCCGCCATTCCTCGTAGGCGGCATGCAGCCGTTCGCGCCGTCGCTGGCACGCGGGGCATGGCATGAACAAGATTACGCCGACGAGCACCGCGACGACTACGGCTATGCCCAGAACAAGAGTCATTTTGTCTCGGTGGCTGGCGTTTGCGCCGCCGCGGATTTGCGGCGTTCGACCTCAGCCCGGATGGCAACCATGAGTTCGGCGATGCGGGCTTCGCTCAGATCGCCGTTGAGATTGAACAGCTCACCGCCATGAATCTTGATGTTTGGTCCAATCTGGCAGTTATTCATGCAAGGCCCACGAATGACCTCTACCGGAAGGCGCTCCTGGATTAGCAGTTGTTCGATTTGATCCGCCAGTCCCCGGCTGCCGCGTCCGGCACAATTGGGCAATTTATCAGTGTTGAGCCGCTTGTTGATGCAGATGCGCACCGAGAACAGCGGCGCGGTCGGCATATACCACTCGCCTTCAATCATAACGCGCGCTCCGGCGGGCTAGGGGCATCGGCGGGACGCATCTCCGCTCCGACGCGGATAACGCGAAGGGTCTCGCCCCAAAGATCGTAGCTATCGAGATCGCTTAAGGGAACCCATCGGGTATCCGCCGCGTCGCTTCCAGCGATAGCCTCACCGCCTGTCCATTTCGCCCGAAAATCCACCAACGCCCAATGGGTTTCGACCGTCCCATCGGCGCCGCGTGTAACCAAATCGACCACGTCGATCAGTCGAAGGTCGCTGATTTCCACGCTGGTTTCCTCGCGCGCCTCTCGGATTGCGGCTTCCCGGACGGTTTCGCCCAATTCCTGCCGCCCGCCAGGGATACTCCATTTGCCTTTCCTGGGTGGCTGGCCGCGGCGAATGAGAAGGACTTCGGGACACCCATGGTTGGATCGCAAAATGACGATGCCGACGCCGACTTCGGGTTTTGCCATTGGCGATAAATCGGGAGGAGACACGGGGTGGGCCATAGCGTGCTAAGAATCTTGGGGGCAATCTTTACGCAATTGCAGGGAAAATGGGTAAATTATGAAATCGATCCGGCCACCGATCATAGGATTTAAGGGATAAAGCCATGACGTCCGCCCCGCCGGCTTTGCCAGAGCCCGTCATCGAGCCGCTCCGCGTGTCACCGGCAGCGCGGTTGCGCAACTACTTTCTGGCGGGAATCCTCGTAACAGCGCCGATCAGCATCACCATCTACTTTACCTGGTCGATCGTTACCTGGGTCGATCAGGCCGTCGCAAAGGTCCTGCCACCGGCCTACAACCCGAACACCTATCTGCCTTTCAGCCTGCCGGGCCTGGGGCTCTTGATGCTTGTCATGACCCTGACCATCATCGGGTTTTTGACGGCCAATTTTCTCGGCCGCACCTTAATCCGATTGGGCGAGGGGCTGCTTAACAGAACTCCAATAATTCGTAGCTTTTACAGTGCAATAAAGCAGATATTTGAGACGGTGCTCAAGGATAAGTCCAGGGCCTTCCGCGAAGTCGTTCTAATGGAATTTCCTCGCAGCGGGACGTGGGCGTTAGGCTTGGTCATTGCCCAAACCGAAGGCGAAATCCGAGACCGGCTGCCGGAGGATCTGCTGTCGGTTTTCGTTCCTACCGCCCCAAATCCGACTTCGGGTTACCTCATATTCGTCCCCCGCGCCGATGCCATCCGCTTGGATATGACGGTAGAGGACGCTCTAAAAATGATCATCTCGGGCGGCCTCGTGACACCGAACCGAAAGCCTGCCTGAGTCAGGCGTATCATTCCGAGAATTCGAAGATCACGCCCAGGTTGGCTTCCGCGGGTACGGCAAACGTGTTTGGAGCACCCCCGGGAACGAGGTTGACGCCCCGCTCGGTGAAGTATCGCCGCGCCTGTTCGATGTCGCGAACTCCGAATACTGTCGAGCGGATGCCGTCACCGAACTGGTGAAGATGCCGCTGGAGCGTTCCGTCCTTAACGGGCGTGATGAGTTCGACGACCGCGTCGGCGACCTGAAGGCCCACGGCACGCGCCGCGATCGCCGCCCTGGGGGCTTCGTACACGACCTCAGCGCTCAAGAAGCTTTGGAAGAAGGTTTTGGCCGCATCGATGTCCGAGACTGCGACAGTGTAACTCTTCAAGCCCGTCAAGCCGAGGGGGTGTTCGTCACGCCAGTATGCGGCCGGCCTCATCTTCTGTCCGCCCAGGAGCGGCCAATCGTTGTCATGGAAATAATTGCCGTAGAACTCGAACGCCACGCCAAAGCAGTCGGCCGGATGGGTATGTATAGCAACACCTATGTCCCTCACGATCCGAATCCCGTGCGCGGCCACCGCCTCCCGGACTTTGTCCATGTCGGCTTGATACTCGACCCCAACGTAGTGGGGCCCATAGCGAAAGTTGAGAAGGAAATCGTGCGGCACGAAAAGCTCGAAGATCACGCGCCCCATCTCCACGAGACCGGCATGCCATTCGCGCGAGGGTATATCTAACAAAAAGTCGGCCCCATACAGCTTACGAAAGTGGTCCACACTTGCGTCGAAGTTCTGCAGTGCCACGTTCATGTGGTTCACGCGCGTACAGCGGATAGACTTGGTCATGTTGGCATCCCCTCCAGTCTAAAGAACGATTTGAAACGAGCATCGCCCGTACGCCTGAGCGCGTCCAGTCTCTCAAGTCGCCTGGCATAAAAGCCGGTCAGGTCACTAGCCTGATCTCAGTGTGCGGATGGCGTCGTCCTGCTCAAAGAGATAAAGCAGGGTCCGGAGCGCTTGCCCACGGGGTGTCGCCAGATCCGGATCCCGGTTCACGATGAGTCTGGCATCGTCCCGGGCCGTCGCCAAAAGCTCGGCATGCACCATGATGTCCGCGAGACGAAACATGGGCAGGCCGCTCTGTCGGGTGCCGAGCACCTCGCCACTGCCGCGCAGGCGCAAGTCCTCTTCGGCGATCAAAAACCCGTCTTCCGTATCACGCATGATTGACAGGCGGGCTTTCGCTGTTTCCGTCAGCGGCGGTGCATAAAGCAAAAGGCAGGTGCCGGCTTTTCCGCCACGGCCGACCCGCCCCCGCAATTGATGGAGTTGGGCCAGGCCAAATCGTTCCGCATGCTCAACGAGCATGATGGTCGCATCGGGGACATCCACGCCGACCTCGATAACGGTCGTCGCCACCAGCACGCTCGGGCCACCGGGTGATTGAAATGCGGCCATGGCGGCATCCTTCTCGGCGGCCTTCATACGGCCGTGGACGAGGATCACGGATTCGCCAAGAGTCTGTTGAAGATGATGAAACCGTTCTTCAGCCGCGGCCAGGTCGATCAGTTCCGATTCCTCGATCAACGGACACACCCAGTAGATCTTTGCGCCACTGCTTACGGCCCGTTGAATCGCTGCAACGGTTTCATCGAGACGGTCCAGGCTGACGAGACGCGTATCAACCGGCTTCCGGCCGGGGGGCTTCTCATCCAGGCGGGAGACATCCATGTCGCCATAGGCCGTCAAGGCCAGGGTTCGCGGAATCGGTGTGGCCGTCATCACCAGAACATCGGTGCCGCGTCCCTTGGCGGCGAGTTCAAGTCGTTGGTGAACACCGAAGCGGTGTTGTTCGTCGATGACAGCCAGACCCAGGTCGGCAAATTCGATATCCTTTTGAAACAATGCGTGTGTCCCCACGGCGATTTGCACTTGGCCGGAGGCCACGTCCGCCAGCAGCCCCTCCCGCGCGGCTCCTTTCAATCGTCCGCTGATCAGCTCCAAGCGTATTCCCGCCGCCGCCGTTAGCGGCCGCAAGGTCTCCGCGTGTTGCTGGGCCAGGATTTCCGTCGGCGCCATGAGCGCGGCCTGGGCACCGCTTTCCACGGCGGCCAGCATTGCCAGCAGCGCGACTACGGTTTTGCCGCTGCCAACGTCACCTTGAAGGAGACGCAGCATGCGGTCATCGCTGGCCATATCGGCACCGATCTCATCGAGCACGCGTTGCTGTGCGCCGGTCAGCTTATACGGCAGAGCCGCCAGGACCTTCGCCCGCAGGTGTCCGTCCCCGGCAAAGCTGCGTCCCCGGCGCTTGCGTGCCTTCAGCCGCGTAAGCGCCAGCGCGAGTTGATTGGACAACAGCTCGTCGTAGGCCAGGCGCGCCCGCGCAGGGGTGAGGGGAGAGATGTCCGCTTCGCTCTTGGGCGCATGAACCGCCCGCACGGCACTCTGCCATGTCGGCCATCCTTGGCGGGCGAGGTATGCGGGATCGAGCCACTCGGCGAGATCGGGGGTTTTGGCAACGGCGGCGGTCACGGCCTTATCCAGAACCTTGGGCGAGAGCCCTTCGGTCATGGGGTAGACCGGCTCGACCCGCATGATCTGGTGAGCCTGGTCCGGCGGCACGATGTGATCAGGATGGGTCATCTGGCGGCGGCCGTCGAACAGCTCGATTTTCCCGCTGATGAGTCGGGTTTCCCCGACCGGCAGCATGCGTTCCAGATAATCGTCCTTGGCGTGAAAGAACACCAAGGTGATCCGCCCGGTGGCGTCGCCGCAGGTCACACGGTAAGGCACGCGCCGGTTACGCGGCGGCGGAGGGCTATGGGCAAGCACTTCCACCGTCAGGGTACAGATCCGCCCCGGCGGCGCATCACCGATTTTCGGTGTGTAACGCCGGTCGATCAGCCCTGTCGGTAGGTGCCAGAGGAGGTTGACGACTCTCTCGCCCGCGACGCGTGCCACCAGCTTGGCCAGGCGGGAGCCAATGCCGGGCACGGTGGTGATGGGTGCAAAGAGCTGGTTGAGGGCGGTCGGCCGCAAGGACGTCATGGAAACAAGTACCCTGACCGCCGGGGAGAGGGCTGACAGGCGGGCGGCTGCCCTTTATATACCTGACCTGACCTCCGGCGGCCACGCTTCGTGCCTCGCCGGGGGACTGCTTTTGCGTTCTCGAACCCGAGTATACCCATGGACGACCGCCGCAAGCGACTGCTCTACCGCGCGACCCATCGGGGCACCAAGGAATCCGACTTTATTATCGGGGGCTTTTTTACCCGTGTAACCGCCGACCTGTCCGATACCCAGGTGGCGGAAGCAGAAGCTTTGCTTGAGGAGAACGATATCGATCTCATCAACTGGGTGACCGGCCGTGAGGCGGTCCCTGAACGGTGGCGTGCGGGGCTGCTTGCCGAGGTCATGGCTCATTACCGCGGATTGACGGCCTGATGGAAAGCATGCTTGCCAAGATCAAGGCGCGGATACTCGCGGGGGTACCCGAGGGTTTTGATGCGCTGATTCTGGCGGAACGCGCACGGGGTGCATTCCGGGACGGCACCGTCCATGTGGCCCGCGACGAGCTTCGCCTCACGTTTCTGGCCGACGCTGTCGGGTTTGTCGCTCCCGATGTGGACGTAATTTCGATTCCGGCGTGGGATTGTCTGCCCTATGACCGGGTTTCGCCCAACGCCGAAGTCATGGCACGGCGCATCGACGCCCTGACCCGACTGGCCGAACCGTCGGACTCGTCCCGGCCCCGACTGATCATCACAACAGCGAACGCGGCCTTGCAGCGCGTGCCGAAGATCGAAACCCTGCGTGGTTCCTCGTGGACGGTGGCCAAGGGCTCGTCTCTTGCGCACGACAGGTTGACGGCATTCCTGGCCGCCAATGGCTATAGCCGTGCCGAGCAGGTCATGGAGCCGGGAGAATTCGCCGTGCGCGGTGGCCTCATCGATCTCTTTCCGCCAGGCGTGCCCGAGCCGGTCCGCATCGACCTGTTCGGCGATGAAATCGAAAGCCTGCGAACCTTCGATCCCGTCACCCAGCGCACGACCGGGGTGATCACGGAAGCCACGCTCAAGCCCATGAGCGAGGTGGTTCTGACGACGGAGACGGTGGCCCGGTTTCGGACCCGGTACCGGGAAATGTTCGGCGCGGCCGGAAGTAATGATGTCCTCTATGAGTCGGTCTCCCAAGGGCGGAAATTTCTCGGCCAGGAAAATTGGCTGCCGCTGTTCCACGACGGCTTGGAGACGGTGTTCGACTATGCGCCGACGGCGAGCATCAGCTTCGATCACGATATCGAGGAAGCGATGGCCGTTCGCCTTGAGACAATCCGCGACTACTATGAGGCGCGACGCCTTGTGGATGCCGCCAGCGGCGGAAAGACGACCAAGCTGACTCTCGAGGAAAGCGGCATCGTCTACCATCCGGTGCCGCCGAACCTCATGTACCTCGACGAGGTCGCATGGGCGGCTGTGCTGGCCGGCCGCTCGTTGACGGCGTTCCGGACGTTTGGGGCTGCGGATGGCGCCGACGTGGACGAGGCGGGAGGGCGTCCCGGACACGACTTCGCCGACGTGCGCGCCCGGCCCAACGAAAATGTGTTCGAGGCCTTTATCGCCCATGTAGCGACCGAGCAAACTGCGGGCCGGCGCGTGGTGCTCGCCGTGACGTCAGCGGGCGCCAAGGCCCGTTTACTGACGGTTCTGAAAGACCACGGCATGGGTACGCTCGTGGACGCGGCGACTTGGGCGGACGCCTTGTCCCTGGACAGACGTCTAGTGCCGGTCATTACCCTGGTGCTGGGACGCGGCTTTATCACTGACGATCTTGCGGTCATCACCGAGCAAGACCTGCTCGGTGATCGCCTTGTGCGCTCCGCAAAAAAACGCCGTAAGGCGGACGCCTTCATTGCCGATGCTTCCCAGATCGGCGAGGGGGATCTGGTCGTGCATATCGAACACGGCATCGGCCGCTACGAAGGTCTTGAGACCGTGACTGTTGGTGGCGCGGCGCACGATTGTTTACGCCTCGTCTACCAAGGCAACGACCGGCTCTACGTTCCAGTGGAGAACATCGACGTCTTGTCGCGATTTGGTTCGGAACAGGCTGGCATCGGACTCGACAAACTCGGTGGCGCCGCCTGGCAGTCGCGTAAGGCGAAACTCAAAGAACGCATCCGTGACATGGCCGAGCAGCTCATTCGAATCGCCGCCGAGCGGCAAGTGAAAGATGCCGTCGTCGTCACCCCACCGGAAGGCATGTTCGACGAATTCTGCGCGCGGTTCCCCTACGCGGAAACCGACGATCAGCTCAAGGCGATTTCCGAGGCTTTGAACGACCTTTCCCAAGGACGGCCCATGGACCGTCTGATTTGCGGCGATGTTGGATTCGGCAAAACCGAGGTGGCCCTCCGTGCGGCCTTTGCCGCGGCCATGAGCGGCATGCAAGTTGCAGTGGTCGTGCCGACCACATTGTTGGCGCGTCAGCATCACAAGACGTTCAGCGAACGGCTAGCCGGTTTTCCGCTGCGGGTTGGACAATTGTCCCGCCTGGTCCCCGGACCGGACGCGGAGAAGGTGAAATCCGGTATCGCCGATGGCAGCGTTGATGTGGTGGTCGGTACCCACGCGCTTCTCGCCAAAGGTATCTCTTTTCAGAACCTCGGCCTGCTGATCATCGACGAGGAACAGCATTTTGGGGTCGCGCACAAAGAGCGCCTTAAACAGATACGCGCGGAAGTGCATGTCCTGACGCTGACAGCGACGCCAATTCCCAGAACCTTACAGATGGCACTGACCGGTGTACGTGAGCTCAGCCTCATCGCCACGCCGCCGGTCGACCGTCTCGCGGTACGCACGTTTGTCCTGCCGTTCGATCCGGTGGTCATTCGCGAGGCGATCCTGCGCGAACGATTCCGTGGCGGACAGACCTTCTATGTCTGCCCCCGTTTGGCTGACATCGATGGCGTGGCGGAACGGCTGGGCAAGCTCGTCCCCGAGGTGCGTTATGCCATCGCCCATGGGCAGATGCGGCCGACCGCCCTGGAAGACGTCATGAACGCCTTTGCCGATGGTAAGTTCGATGTCCTTATCTCCACCAATATCATCGAATCCGGGCTCGACATGCCCCAGGTGAATACGATCATCATCCATCGCGCCGACATGTTCGGACTGTCGCAACTGTATCAGCTGCGGGGTCGCGTCGGCCGGGGCAAGGCCCGTGGCTATGCCTATCTGACACTGCCGCCCGATCGCAAGCCGACTGTAGCCGCCGAGAAGCGTCTTGATGTCATGCAAACCCTCGACAGCCTCGGCGCTGGATTTTCCCTGGCAAGTCACGATCTCGATATTCGTGGCGCCGGAAATCTTCTCGGTGACGAGCAGTCTGGGCACATCAAGGAGGTTGGCGTCGAACTCTATCAACACTTGCTTGAAGAGGCCGTCGCCGCCGCTCGTGCTGATTCCGGCGATCGGGCGGCCGCAGAAACCGCAGCCGCGGATACCTGGTCCCCGACCATCAATACCGGCGCGCCGGTCCTCATTCCCGATTCCTATGTCCGCGACCTGGGCGCGCGATTGGCGCTTTACCGTCGCATCGCAGCGTTCATTGACCGGAGTGAGATCGACGCCTTCGCGGCGGAACTGGTCGACCGGTTCGGGCCCCTGCCGCCGGAAGTCGAGAATCTGTTGGACATTGTTGCGATCAAGGTGCTGTGCCGGACGGCAAACGTCGAGAAAGTGGATGCCGGTCCCAAGGGGGCGGTGGTATCGCTTCGGAACAACGTATTTCCCAATCCGGCCGGACTTGTGGATTTCATCTCAAAGCAAGTGGGTACGGTGAAATTGCGGCCAGACCATAAGCTCGTGTTCATCAGGCCGTGGGACACGCCGAGCGCACGAATCAAGGGCTTGCAGACGGTTCTCGGGGAGATGGCGCGTTTGGCCGCGGCGGCCTAATATATAGCCGTACGCAGCTGAGACGAAGGTGCGGCCGTGGTTGGCGACATTTCTTTGGCTCCCGTGAATCCGGGCCTCGGATTTTGGCCTATGGTACCGCTCGTCAGCCTCGCGACATTTATCCAGCCGAAGACTGCCGTCGCACCGGGAACGATTCTCGACAACATCAGCCTGAGCGCCGCTGCACAAAAGTACATTTCCACGGCGGGCAGTGCGTTTCCCGTGCGACCGGAGTCGTTGACTCGGCTCGCATCAGGTAATTTGACAATGCTGGGGGCGGGCGATTACTCCGGTGCCGCCTTCATCGGCCAGAATCTTCAGAACGCGATATTCGAGAACGCGCTCCTGACAAACGCCAACTTCTCCAGCGCCAACCTGCAGGGATCGCAATTCATCGCATCGGTCGTCACTGGCGCCAATTTCGCCCAATCCGATTTGCGTGGCGCCGACCTAAGGGGAGCGCAGGGATTGATGTTCTCCCAGGTACAGAGTGCCACTTTTGACAACACCACCCAGTTTCCAAGCACCATTGGCGCCAACATCTTCGGAACCTTTGGCGCAAGCGGTGGAAAGTGACAGCGGCATGGCGTGACGTGGACGGCAGCCAGACCCTGATCTAGCCAAGACTTTGCATGGGCAAACGCTCGGATTCCTGTGCCGAGGCCATATCAAGCATCTTCACCAGGATATCCGGCTCCTGCGCGCCAGCGATCGCACGCCCGTCGTTGAATATGTAGCATGGCACCCCCGTAATGCCGAGGCGGTGCATCCGGGCATTCTCCGTGTAAACAGCATTGATGTCGCTCTCGCTTGTGAGATGCGCGTACGCCATGTGACGTTCGATACCGATTTCCTCGGCGAGCCGGATCAGAATCTCGGTATTTCCGATATCCAAGCCGCGCTCGAAATAGGCGGTGAAAAGCACATCCACAGCCTCATGCTGGTGACCGACGGTCTGCGCCAGACGGACCAATCGGTGCGAACTCGCAGAACTGGGGGTGCGTTTGATCTTGTCCAGGGCGAAATTTATACCTTCGCTCTTGCCGGTAAATGTGAGCGCCTCGACGATGCGGTCGTACTGCTGGCTGCCGCCGAACTTGCGGTCGAGGAATTCCCGGCGGTCCACGCCGTGGGCGGGAAGATCCGGATTGAGCAAGAATGAACGATACCGAATTTCCGGGTTCAAGTTCGGTCGCATCCTCAGGGCGCGATCAAATCTGCGCTTGCCGATAAAGCACCAGGGACAAACGGTGTCGAAGACAATATCAATGCGCATGGACGGCGCGGCCTTTCGAATGTCGATCCTTTAATTCTACTCGCTCTGTATTCATTTGTATTGTAGCGGTTGTCAGCATCCTACCCACACCCCCGACTTCTAGTATATCTTTGATTTAGAAACGCTTTCGGGTGGTGAATCAAGGTAACGATAGCGCGCATCGCCCCGCAATCGCTATTTCTGGTCTCGGCCCCGGGATATAGATTCGACCATAATGAACACCGCAAATATCCCCCAAATCTCCAGGCCGAATTCCGACGAGGGTTCCCCTAACCTGAATCTGGACGAACTCCTACACAAGGGGATGCGTCTCCATCAGGAGAATCAATTCGACGAGGCGGCGGCGATCTACGGGGAAATTCTCGCCCTATGCCCCTTGCACTTCAATGCCTTGCACCTGCTCGGGGTTCTGCGCAACCAAACCGGCCATCCGGATGAAGCTATTCGGCTAATTACTGCCGCGTTGGAGATTCAGGAGAATGCGGCGGCATTCCTAAACCGTGGTCTTGCCCTGTCGACCCTCGGACGCCACGGTGAGTCGCTGGCGGAATATGACCGGGCAATTGCCCTGCAGCCGGATTACGCCGAAGTGTTTAATGTGCGCGGCAATAGCTTGAAAGAGCTAAACCGCGCAGATGATGCTCTCGCCAGTTATGATCGCGCCATCGCGCTCAATCCGGATTACGCTGAAGCGTTCAACAATCGCGGAACATTGCTTTCACGTTTAAAGCGCCATGACGAGGCGCTTTCAGACTTTGATCGGGCAATCCTACTCAGGCCCGAGTTCCCGGAAGCCTTTAATAATCGTGGGAACGTCCTCAGGAATTTGAAAAAGAGTGACGAATCGATTCTCAGTTTCGACCACGCCATCGGGTTGAAGCCGAACTATGTCGCCGCACTCAAGAATCGCATTACAGCGCTTTCCGATCAGAACCGCTTTGAAGAGGCTCTCATAGACTGCGATCAAATTCTTGCTTCGCAAGCTGATGACTGGGACGCACTATATACGCGGGGCAATATCCTAGGGAGCTTGCATCGCATCGACGAAGCACTCGTAAGTTACCGCCGTGCCATTGCACTATATCGACCTGAAGAATCCATGGATTCCCTCGAGCCCGTGGATGCTGTCAGACCGACGGTGGCCGACATCTATTGGAATCAAGGCTTGCTGCATCTTCTCGCAGGTGATTTTGAGAAGGGGTGGCAAGGATACGAATGGCGCTGGAAGAAGACGGGGCACCGGCCCACTGCGCGGAACTTTTCCCAGCCGCTTTGGAATGGCACCACAGATTTAGACGGCATGACCATCCTGCTCCATGGGGAGCAGGGGCTTGGGGACACCATTCAATTCTGCCGTTATGCCAAGCACGTGGCCGACCGGGGCGGACGCGTGCTACTGGAAGTGCCCTCCATGCTGACGTCGGTGCTGCACAATTTGGCCGGCGTCGCGGAGATCGTGGTTGCCGGGTCGGCCTTGCCGCATTTCGACTGCCACTGTCCACTTCTGAGCCTGCCGCTGGCGTTTGGCACGCGCCTTGATTCGATTCCTGCCGACGTTCCCTATCTCGAAGCGTCTCCCATAAAGATTCTGCGCTGGAGCAACCGTTTGGGGAAGGGACGCAGCGATGCGTTGCGAGTGGGGTTGGTCTGGTCGGGTAATCCGACACACGTCAATGATCGCAATCGATCGATGCCGCTTGCCACGCTCCTTCACGCGATTCCGCCCGGCGTGGAAATCTTCAGCCTCCAGAAAGAAATCAGACTGGAGGACCGCAATACCCTGCGAGCCAACAAGCATGTCGTGAATTCTGGAAAGCTGCTTAAGGACTTCGATGACACGGCCGCGCTCATATCACTGATGGATGTTGTGATTTCCGTGGACACGGCGGTCGCGCATCTTGCCGGGGCGCTCGGAGCAAAGACGTGGTTGCTTCTGCCATTTGTTCATGATTGGCGCTGGCTGATGAACCGGAACGATAGTCCCTGGTATCCGACCATGCAGATGTTTCGTCAGCCGGCCTATAACGACTGGGATTCGGTCGTTGCATCCGTGAACGCGGCGTTAACCGACCTTTCGCGTGAAAATGTAGGCGAAACGATGGCAGGCCACGACGATGGATAATGCTCCCGAACTTCCTGTGAGTGCGTTCGAGAAATGGGATACGGGGGATGATGCCGATTTTTATGTGCAGCCGCGCTTCGTCACTCATATCGACAATGCCGCGATCGCGGCGTTGACGGCGTTCTATCGGGAAGTACTGCCCGCAGGCGGCGTGATCCTTGATCTCATGAGCAGTTGGGTCAGCCATCTTCCACCCGAAGTGTCCTATGCTGAAGTCATAGGGCACGGCATGAATGAGGCCGAGCTTACCGCGAACTCACGGCTCGGGCGGCGGTTTGTTCAGGACTTCAACCGGAATCAACAGCTACCCCTGGAGGATTCGTCCGTCGATGCCGCGACGATTTGCGTATCGATTCAATATCTCCAGCACCCGGTGGAGGTGCTGCGCGAGGTCGCCCGCGTCCTTAAGCCTGGTAAACCTCTCATCATCGGATTCTCCAACCGCTGCTTTCCGACAAAAGCTGTCGCGATCTGGCAATCGTTGGATGGCACCGGCCATGCGCAATTGGTCACATTGTACATGAAACTCGCCGGATTCGAGGGTATGGAGACCAAAGTGCTATGCGATGGCCACGCGAGTGATCCCTTCATCGTCGTCCTTGGCCGCAGAGCATTTTAATTCTGCTCCAGACCCCCGGAAAAATCGTGACGGCATCACTAGATGTTTCGTCCCAGGGTTTGATGGTGCATTATTTTCTCCGGAGTGGAGGGATGCACTATGGGGCGATTGCGCCGACGCGGATCTCGCGACA
>SCTM01000182.1 GCA_004297485.1 Rhodospirillaceae bacterium | reverse complement strand
GTTTTTTGCTTCGCACTATTATGTCGACGGTAAAATCTTCGACACCTTTGCCCCTCTCGGCCCGCTGATCGAAACGGATATCGACGTCGGCAATCTGCATCTGGAATGCCGCGTCAACGGCAAGGTACGCCAGAGTCACTCGACGTCCGATTTTCTCTTCTCACCGGCCTTCCTCGTCACGATGATCTCTCGGGTACTCACGCTACTGCCAGGGGATGTGATCTCGATGGGCGCGCCTCCAGGAGTTGCTCCCCTGGCCGATGGAGACACGGTCGAGATCGAAATCGAGAAGATCGGCCTCTTGCGTAACTACGTGCGCAATAGGCTGGCCTGTTGACCATATTGATTGAAGCCGTTCGACCGGTTGTGCTCCAGCCTTTAAGATCCGAGCGGCGCAGCGTTTACAATTGGCCCTTGCCATAAACGACATTGTCGTGCGGAGGGCAGGTGCATGAGTCCGCGGTCATCGGCAATGATCCGTGATCGCTGGAGCGTTATTTGCGCAACCATCGGACCTCATCGATCAGGCGATATTCCACCCGATCGTGTTGCTAAGACCTGACAGTCGGTTGGACATACGAGGCTTTATCCGCGAACGCGGCGTCGTCGGATGGCTCGGCGGCAAATCGTACAGAAAGTAGTGCCGGAGCGCGCATTTTTCCGGCTTGTAGGCGCCGCGACGCGGCCATAGGATAGTAAGTACTATATAGATACATACGTGTGCGAAATCGGGACTGCTCGCTTCCATTGGAGGATGCAGGATATGAAGGGGTTTGTGAACCGGCCTCCTGAGAGGTTCAGTCCCGGCAAGGGCGTGTTGCGTAACGACCATTTTCAGATGGCATACGTGACCAGTGACATTGCACGCGCGTGCGCCATTTTTACCGATCGCTACGGCCTAAGAGAGTACCAACGTATGGAAGGCGAAATGCCGGGCGGCGGTTACATCCGGATCGCGCTGGCCTGGGCCGGCGGAACGATGTTCGAACTCATTCAGGCCGAGGGGGCGGCGGCCGCATTTTACACTGATCGGTTGCCACCGGCGGGATTTGCGATCCGTCATCACCACCTGGGCTATTTCATACGGAATGAACCAGAGTGGGAGGCCCTCGGAAAAGAGATCGAAACGGGCGGCTGGAAAGTCGTGTTTAACAGTAACATGGAGGGCTTCATGCGGGCTTGCTACATCGAAGCGCCGGAGTTGGGCCATTACCTTGAATATATCCTCCCCGAGCCCGCAGGGATCGACTTCTTCAATAGTGTGCCGATCAGTTGAGTACGGTCTCCGAGAGACACGTCCAATACTTATGAGTGAAAGGAATGACCATGAGCAACGATATTGCTCCGACGATCCTTGAATATCTGGCCGGTCTTGCGAGTGCCGACCGGGAGATCGCGAATACCTGGCATCCGGACGATCCGCATTATCGCGCGGACGTGCATCGTCAGACCATGATGAATCTGTCCTACGCGTACTTCGTCTATTTTCATGCTGACGCGGAGCACCCAGATTGGGCGCCGCTATGGAACCCGGTCTATACGCATCAGCCCAACCCCGACGACATTTATCTTTACAGCCCGATCAGGGGCGATCTCAGCTATCGGGTCAAAGGCAATCGCGGCACGGTTCGGCGTCTGATCTTCACGACCCAGCATGGACTTTCGGGCATGATCGATGAAGTGTCGGAGGTCAGTGACGTCAACGATCTGGATGATCGGGATATCGAAATCGGTCCGGACGGTGAGTTCGAGATTCTGTTCAGCGCCGAACGCCCCGCGGGCCATAAGGGTAATTGGGCGCCTATAGGCCGCAAGGCCAGCATCATGCTGGTGCGCTATCGGATGTTGGACTGGGCCAACGAGCGCGATCCGCAGATTACCATCGAATGCCTTAACCCAGTGCCGCTGAAGCCGCGCCTCAAGCCCGACGAGATCGTTGAGCGCATCAAGCTGATGGCCAAGTTTCCCGGGCGCCAGAGCAAGTTGTTCCTGGAAATGCAGAACGGGATCAAGGAGCGTGTGGGCATTAACGTCTTTGAACATGTACGGTATGCCGGCATGTCCAAACAGGTCTACTGGCCCGCTGTGTTCGAGCTCAGCGATGATGAGGCGCTGATCATCGAAACCGAGTTGCCCAAAGTCCGGCCTTATTGGAACATCCAGCTCAACGATCCCTATTTCAATGCCATCGAATATGTGTACCGGTTCAGTAGTCTCAACGGGGCGTCGGCAAAGATCAGCTCCGATGGTAAGTTTCGCGCTGTCATTGCTCTGAAAGACCCCGGTGTGCCTAACTGGCTGGATACCGCCGGCTACAAAGAGGGTACGATTTACGGCCGGTGGTATGGCTGCGACAGTAACCCGGTGCCGACCATCA
>SCTM01000181.1 GCA_004297485.1 Rhodospirillaceae bacterium | reverse complement strand
CCGCCCTTCAGGCTTTGCTGCTGAGCCAACAGCAAAACACCGTCGTTACGGCGGCGCCAGTCCCAACGACAACCGTCGTGTTACCGGTAGCCGCCCCCCAGAATCTTTCCACACCGACCACCGCCCCGACGACCACGGTGGTTGATCCAACAGCGCCGGTGATCAATCCAGCAATCCCGGTAGCGACCACAGTCGCGCCGGTCGCCGATCCCACGTCGCAGCCGGCGGCAAACACAACACCTCAGACGCTTGCGGCGCAGATTCAGGCCGCCGCGACCTTGACGCAGACCCCCGTCGCAACGACGGCCGCCGCACCGGCCACACCCGCTATTCAGAGCAAGGCCGACAACCTCGCCAGTCAGGTTCAATCCGATCCGACGGCGACCACAACGACCGCTACGGCACAGACAACGACCGCCGCGCCGCTTTCCGCAGCCGCACAGGCCCAATCCCAGGCCCTCACCCGATTGCTCGGAGATACAAACGCCATCCGTGTCGCAGTCACCGTGAACGCGCCGCAGCCGGTGGCAACGCCGGTCAGCGTCTATGACCATTTCGTCGGCTATTCCATGGCCGACAATGTCGCCGGATCGACCGCGAACGGACAATTCGGCGAAACCGGGCCCACCAACGCATTGGTCGGCACCCCCGATGTAACCGTTCCACTGACAACGGCTGTGACGCAGGCAACCGTCGCTGCTGCTCAAACTTCTAATATTTTGACCGGACAAACCTCGGCAACGACGCCCACGACACAGGTTCAAGCGACGGCGCCGAGCGCGGTTACCGCGATCGCTGCCAATAGCGGATCGGCCGAGATGCAAAGCGACCTTAGCCAGATGGGTCTCGGACAGTCGGGCGTTGGAACCGGTGGCAATGTAGCCGCCGCGACCTCGGCCTCGACGACACAAACGGCGAATCAGCCGACAACCCCGGCGCAGGTCTTCGACCAGATCAAGGTCAAAATTACCCTCGCCACCAAGGCCGGCCTCGACAAGGTCAGTATTCAATTGAAGCCGGAAGCCCTCGGGCGCGTCGACATCAAGCTGGAAGTCTCCGCCGACGGCAAGGTTCACGCCACCGTCACCGCCGACAAGCAGGAGACTTTGAACCTGCTGCAGAACGACTCCCAGGGCCTGCAAACCGCGCTGAACGATGCAGGCCTCCGTACCGACGCCAACAGCCTTCAGTTCAACCTGCGCGGCGACGGCAGCGCGCAACAGCCGTCCGACACCGCGAACGGATCGAACGCTCAGGACTCTGCGTCGGCGAACGACAATGCCGAGACGTCACCCGCTTATGACTACACCGCCGCTGCGCAGCAACGCGGCGGTATCGACACGTATGCGTGAGAAGGTACGGAAATGTCTATCGTAAGCGCCGCGAACACCATTGCGAATAACGCAACTGCCGCGATCAACGGAATCGCACGGCAGGCGTCGACTGCTGTTAACTCCGCCACGGGCACCACTACCCCGGCGACAACCAATACATCGACACCTGGCTCTTCGACACCGACATCGGACACCGCCGCCACCACCGCGGCAAATCAGGCTCAGGCGTCGTCGAAACAGCTAACCACCGACAAGACCCAGTTCCTGACGCTGCTCACGGCGCAGCTCAAGAACCAGGACCCGTTGTCGCCCATGGACTCCACCGCGTTCACAAATCAGTTGGTGCAGTTCTCGGCAGTGGAACAGCAGATCAACATCAACTCGAACCTGGCGACCCTGATCTCGCTGTCTCAGCAGAGCCTGCTTTCCAACGCGGCGAACTATGTGGGCAAACCGATTCAGGCGAACATAAGCACGGCGCCCTTGCAGAACGGTACGCTGAATGCCGCCTATACGCTGAGCGGCACATCACAGAACACCGTCATCACGATTGCCGATTCCACCGGCAAGATCGTGAACGAACAAACCGGCGCAACCACCGCCGGCGCCTATTCCATCACCTGGAACGGTCAGGATTCGACCGGCAAGCAACTGCCCGACGGAGCGTACACCGTGAACGTCACCGCAGTCGGCGCCGATAACAAGCCGGTCACGACCACGACGACCGTTTACGGAACAGTCACCAGCGTCACCAGCGACCCGACAACGAACGCGACCACACTGAATATGGGCGCGGTCAAGGTTCCCATGAGCGACGTCGTTTCAGTTGGCTAGGCCGATAGCGCGAAAGTAACGAGATCAACCCGCATACGTTATCGCGCCGATCGACGCAAACGTAGGCAAGACGTAAGGAGACGGAAGATGTCATTGTTCGGTGCATTGTATTCTGGCGTGTCGGGACTGCAGTCGCAGTCCAGCGCCATGGGCGCCATCTCGGACAACATCACCAACGTCAACACGGTGGGCTATAAGAACACTGAGTTGAACTTCAAGACGCTGGTCACGGCACAGACCTCGTCCACCACATATTCACCGGGCGGCGTCCTCGGCGCGCCACATCAGTCGGTGGACCTCCAGGGTTTGCTGCAGGCGACCACGTCGTCGACCGACATGGCCGTCTCCGGTCAGGGTCTGTTCGTCACCAACTCGGCGGCAAACCCCGGGATCAATCAGGAATTCACCTATACCCGCGCCGGTTCGTTCACCACCGATCAGAACGGGTTCCTCAAAAACGCGGGCGGTGCGTATATCGAAGGCTGGCCCCTGACAACGTTCACCGGCGCGGCCAATGCCTCGACCATTAACGTCAACGGCAACACCTTCATGCGCGCCTACACCAACGGCCTCGGCCAGCAGGTGCTGATTAACGACAACATCGTAAACAACGTCAACCTTCAGCCGCTCAATCTCCAGAACATCGGCGGCACCGCCCAGGCGACAACCACGCTGAATATCGGCGCCAACCTGCCGGCCGCCGACGCCGTTGGGGCCCAGGAGCAGGTCAACGGCCAGATCTTCGATAGCTTGGGCAACGCCCAGAATCTCAATCTCGTCTATACCAAGACCGCGGCGAACACCTGGTCGAGCGCCATCGAACCGCCCGCCGGTTCCGCGGTCGTGGACCAGTTGACCCAGAATGGCGCGGTCTATCAGGCCGGCGGCCGCATCGACCTGGCGCCGAACGCCACCGGCGCCGTGGTCGGTACCATCAACATGAGCGCGAACGGCCAGGCCTTTTCGATCATTCTCGATCCCAACAACCCGGACACCGTGGGCCCCTTCGGCATCGCCTCATCGCCGCTGACGGTCGGCACCAATGGTAAAACCATGAATCAGATCATCGACCAAATCGCCAAGGAGATGGACGGTGTGCTCAGTGATACCAACGTCTTCGGTACGCCGCCGGCTTCTATAGGCAACTGGGCGCGCGCGCCAGCGGGCGAGAACGGCCTCGTGTTCACCCAGGCGGATAACGTCAACTCGATGACGTTCACCGTGAATGTCACCGACGCCAACAACACACAGCTTGCGGTCCAGAGCGCCGCGGCCGGATATACCGTACCGCCCCTGGATGCGACCTATGGTGCACTCAATCTGGTGCTCGGTCCGCCGAATACGGCGACGGTCTTGAACTCGGCGATCGCGTTCAACGGTCAAGGCACGCCAACAACCATCTTCGGTCTTAGCGCCAGCCAGGCGCCGGATCCGCACTCGAAAATCGAAGTGACGTGGGCGAACGGCGCCTCGCCCATGGTTTCCGGCAGCACCACAAGTCCCGCCATTCTGCTGAGCCAAGGTGACTACAACACGCCCGACGGCATCACGCAGCTGGCCGGCGACTTCCAGCTCAACTTCCTGCAACAGAATGGTGCCAAGTTCGGCAGTTTCGCCGGCGTCTCCATCGCCACGGACGGTGTCGTCACCGCCACCTTCAATAACGGCGTGACGGTCCCCATCTTCCAGATCCCGCTGGCGACCTTCACCAACCCCGACGGCCTGTCGTCCCTGTCCGGCAACGTCTACATCGCCACCAGCCAATCCGGTAACCCCGTATTGCAACAGGCGGGCACCGCCACCGCTGGCACGATTAATGCGTCGTCTCTGGAACAGTCGACGGTGGACCTGGGCACCGAGTTCACCCGCATGATCACTACCCAGCGCGCCTACTCATCGGCCGCCAAGGTGATCACCACCGCGAACTCCATGCTCGACGACTTGCTGAACGCCGTCCGCTAACCGAAGTTCCCCTGGAGTAAAGTAAAACCCCGGCGCGGTAAGGCGCCGGGGTTTTTCCTTATGACCCGAGGTCAGCCGTTGTCGAAATCGAGACCGAGGTCCAGGCAAGGGGCGGAGTGGGTAATCCAGCCAGCCGAAAGAAAATCGACACCAGCCTCGGCAATGGCGGGGGCGGTCGTTTTGGTAATCGATCCGGACGCCTCCGTGACGGCGCGGCCGTTCACCCGGCGCACGGCTTCGCGCAAAGTCGCCGCATCCATGTTATCAAGCAGAATCACGTCCGCGCCGATCGCCAGTACCTCATCGAGTTGCGCCAGCGTGTCGACCTCGATCTCGATCTTGATCACGCCATCGACCGCCTTGCGCGCGGCCTTCAGCGCGCGTGAGATACCGCCTGCGGCCGCGATGTGATTGTCCTTGATTAAAACCCCATCGTAGAGGCCGAGGCGATGATTGACACCGCCTCCGCAGCGTACGGCATATTTTTCCAATGCGCGCAGCCCCGGCGTGGTCTTTCGCGTACAACAGACGCGCGCCGTGGTATGGGCGATGGCGTGCGCGATCTCTGCCGTGGCTGTCGCTACGCCTGATAGGTGACCGAGAAAATTGAGGGCAACCCGTTCGGCCGTGAGGATACCGCGCGCCGGCCCCTTCAATTCCATCACCCACGTACCCGGCGCGACGGCGGCGCCGTCCGCGATCAACGCCCGGGCGCCGATGGCAGGGTCAACCGTTTGAAACGCATGGGCGGCGATATCAAGTCCGGCAATAACGCCGGTCTTTCGCGCGACAATGGTTGCTTGTATATGCCGGTCCGCGGGAACGGTCGCGGCAGTCGTGATGTCACCGGCAGCCCCGAGATCTTCGGCGAGCGCGCGGGTTACGACATCGTCAATTTCAGCCGTACTGAGGCCGGCGGACGCGTCCTGCGGTCCAAGCGGGTGCATCACGGCGCGCGATCCACCGGAACGAAACTATTGTCCCGGTTTCCAGCCGTTCAACATGCGCTCGACCGACACACGCGCGCGCACGGCAATTGCCGGATCGATGTGCACTTCATTCTGTTCGGATTCAAGAGCCCACAGAATGTTCGACAGCTCGATCTTCTTCATGAACGGGCAAAGGTTGCACGGCTTGACGAAATCGAGCTCGGGGAAATCGGCGGCAACGTTGTCGCTCATGGAACACTCGGTGACGAGCACGACCTTGGGCGGACGGTGCTTGGCCACATAGTCGATCATCCCCGCGGTCGATCCGGCATAGTCGGCCACCGCGATTACTTCCGGCGAGCATTCGGGGTGCGCCAGCACCACCACGCCGGGATTGGTCTCGCGCAGCCCACGGATATCCGCCGGACTGAACTGCTCGTGAACGACGCAGCGGCCTTTCCAGGTGATCACTTCGCATTTGACCAGCTTCGCCGTATTCAGGGCCAGGTACTCGTCCGGCAGCATGATCACGCGCGGAACCCCGAGGCCGTTGACGATTTCGACCGCATTGCCCGACGTGCAGCAGATGTCGGACTCGGCTTTCACCTCGGCGGACGTGTTCACATAGGTAATGACAGGCACGCCGGGATATTGCGCCTTGAGCTTACGGACATCCTCGGCGGTGATGGATTCGGCGAGGGTGCATCCCGCACCCGTGTCTGGAATCAACACCTTCTTCGTCGGATTGAGCAGCTTGGCGGTTTCGGCCATGAAATGAACGCCGCCCATGACGATGATATCGGCGTCGGTCTTGGACGCGCTGCGCGCAAGCGCCAGGGAGTCGCCGGTCATATCGGCAACGCAATGGAAGATTTCCGGCGTCATGTAGTTGTGGCCGAGGATCACGGCGTTCTTCTGCGCCTTGAGCTGATTGATGCGATGAATCAGCGGCGCGTAGACCGGCCATTCGATCTCGGGAATGACCTTGCGGACCTTTTCGTACAGGTGAGAGGTGTTGCGCTCGACCTCGGAGGTGAAGCTGAGGTCCGGATACGCGGAATTGACGACGTTCATTGGGGAATACCCCTCTAGCAAACTTGTTGGCGGCGACCGCGGCCTCGGAGAGCCGGCGGCGACACACAGTTATGAAAAGCTCAGACGCTTGATGACGCTCCGGTGAAACTTATACTAACTTTGAGCATATATAGGGCCCAAAAAAAGCACGGTTCCCACGTGTCGGAGGAAAGCTAGGCAGGAGAAGTGCTCAAGTCAAGCACAACGGCTCTAATCGGGGTTGGGAAGGTGCTTGTGTGTGGGTTGGGAGGTCACACAAGAACTATCATAACTATATGATAATAAACTACTTCCTTGACGATTTCCGGCGCGGCTTCACGCGCACGGGAAGCCGGACCCCCGGCGCCGGACGCTTGAGCACCACACCGCGGCTAAAGCGAAAGAGTTCCGCCGGTCGGCCACCGGTTTGAGCGGAAATCTGGCCGGTTCGCTCCACCAATCCCTCGTGGGCAACGAGTCGCCGGAAATTCTGCTTGTGAAGCCGCCCGCCGGCCAGGGCCTCCACCGCACGTTGCAGCTGAAGCAAAGTGAAGGATGGCGGCATCAGTTCGAAAATGACCGGCCGGTATTTGATCTTGGCGCGGAGGCGGCCCATGGCCGTCGCCAAGATTCTCCGATGGTCCTTGATCAACGGTACGCCGGTCGGAAGCGGTCGCTGGTCCCGCGGATCGCCCGAGAGTGTGGCACCATCACGGGCCGTTTCGGCGACGAGGCCGGCCTCGTAGAGGAGTTCATAGCGTTCGAGCACCCGTTCGTTGTCCCAGGAGGAGTCCCCGAAAGCAAACGTCAGGTCGGCGCGTTCGCGGCGGAGTTGGCGCTCGGGACGGGAGGCCGCGCGCTCACACCATTGGGCAAGACCGGGAGCGATCACGGCATCAATGATTTCCGGAGGTCCCGCACGCCAGTCTTCCCAGGGAAATGACCGATACCAATCATTCCAAACGCCTTCCCCCAGCGACTTTCCCTCGGTTTTGCGCACCAAGGCGAGGTATCCGACGGAGACCGGCCGTGGACCGCCGGCTCGCTCCAACGGGTCGCGAAACCGGTCGCCGAAAGTATAGAGTTGCTCCACATATCCAAGCGGCAACCCGGTCTGCTGATCGACCCACCGGCGGAGCCCCTCGTCGAGCGTCCGATGGCCAGAAGGATCAAACGGGCCGCACGGCAGGCCTTCCTGGCCATCGCCACCCGCGTTCCCGCTGACGTCGGCGCGAACCAAGAGCACCCGGGGAACTTCTTTGTCCATTGCCACAATGACCGCCGACAGTTCGATCATGACGACGCCGGGCATTGCCCCGGCATCCTTGATGGGAATGGCTCGCGTTTCAGGATGGCTGGGCACGGTGGATAGGGTCCTGGCTACTTCGTCGAGTCGCGTATCGAGTCTCGGTATCACGGGTCGGGACGTCGCGCCGGCCCGCCTCGTGGAGCGGATTTGACATTCACTACCCAAAGCGAATGTTGGAATCGGGCCGCTAGCGTAGGTAAACCACGACGGCGATGTATCGCATATCGCTTAAATCCTATTAGGCGCGACCTGCACTTTGGCCGCCCCGCCTCAGAATCGGCATAGATACTGCCAACCCATTGAACGGGCGGCGGGGAAACCGGTCAAGTCCGCCACGTCAATTCTGCCACAGCAGGCGGCAAAAATTTCCCACTGTTAACTAGTTTTTCACGCCGTCCCCCTAGCGTCACGGGAACATTCGGCAGACCGGCCACGGGGCGAGATCGCATTGGGGACTACGCTTGGTTTCCCGCCCTTCCGGCGCGCCACAGACAATGCCTGCGTCGGGAAGGGGCAGGCATTGTC
>SCTM01000180.1 GCA_004297485.1 Rhodospirillaceae bacterium | reverse complement strand
CCCGAGATTGCCAACGTTCGCATGAGCACCGAGAGCCGCAAAATCAGGCTGGTCATGGACCTGCGCAATGCGGGCGTGTCGGATACCCGCGTGTTGGCGGCCATCGAACGCGTTCCGCGGGAAACCTTCGTGGAAGAAGCTTTCCTCGACCAGGCCTATTCCAATCAGGCTTTGCCGATCTGTTGCGGTCAAACCATCAGTCAGCCGCTGGTCGTGGGCCTCATGACCCAGGCGCTGGAAGTTACCGACCGGCATAAGGTGCTGGAGGTGGGGACAGGCTCAGGTTATCAGGCCGCCATTCTGGCGAAACTCGCTCGCCGCGTTTACACCATCGAACGTCACCGCGATTTGTCGGCCCTGGCGGAGAAGCGCTTTAAGGCCCTCAACATCCACAATATCACCACACTTATCGGCGATGGATATAAGGGCTGGCTGGCGCAGGCGCCTTTCGATCGTATCCTGGTGACAGCCGCCGCGCGGATTGTTCCTCGTGATCTGGTGGCGCAGTTGTCGGAGGAGGGTGGTGTCATGGTGCTACCGGTCGGCGATGTGGCAGGTCTCCATCAGGAGGTAATCCGGGTCCGCAAGGAAGGCACGCAGTTCAAGAGTGAACGCATGTTTCCCGTGCGTTTCGTGCCACTGGTGGAGGGTGTGCCGGGGGAATCCGCCAACCGCCTGCGGCGTCGTCCGGACGGAGAACCACTATGATCGGGATGCTAAACCCCACGTGCAGAGCGACAGTAACGAAATTCCTTATGGCCGCGTGCCTGTCCCAGCTGCTTGCCGGCTGCGCGCCGGATTTCAATCCGCCACCCGGATATCAGGGCGGCTTTCTCTGGAACACCGACAAAGGCCGCACGATCACCGTGGAATCAGGCGACAGCCTATATGGCATTTCCCAGCGTTATGATGTGCCGATCAAAGTCATCATCGCCCGCAATGCCCTGCGGCCGCCCTACGCGCTGACCTCCGGACAGGAACTTGTTCTCGATCCCGTGCGCACACATCGGGTCGTGACCGGTGAAACCCTCGACGGCATCGCCGCGCAGTATGGTGTCGATGTTTCTCTGATCGCCGACGCAAACGACATCCATCGGCCTTATGCCGTTCACCCGGATCAGGACCTCTGGATTCCCGACCCGTTCACCATTGCCGCGGCGACATCGGTATCTGCGGCGTCGGCAGCGTCCAATTCCCCATATGTCGGTTCTCAGTCACAGCCGGCCATGGGCGCGCAATCGGCCAGTCCAGACTCGGTCCGGGGCTCGGCGATTGCCGTCGAGACCCTTGCGCCGCCCCCGGGCACAGCGACAGCGCCGGATTTTGGACCGCCGCCGCAGCCAAATGCCGCGGCGCCTGCGTCGTCTCCTGTACCGCCATCACCCGCTTCGTCAGGACAAGCTGCGATTGCTTCGGCCTCGTCAACCGCATCAGAGCCGGTGATGCCGCAAACACCTCCACCCCAGGTTCCAGTTGCGCCGGGGTCGCCAGCGCCAACAGCCGTTCCAGCCCCTGAAACGCCGGCCGCTCTCCCAAATGCGCCAGCGCAGGTGGCAGCCATTCCTCCGGCGACCACCTCAGAACCGGCTGTGCACGCAACAACGCGATTTATCTGGCCGGTGAAGGGACGCCTGATCACGGGCTTCGGTCCTGCCGGCAAGGGATTGCATAACGATGGCATCAATATCGCCGCACCCCTCGGCACGCAGGTACGTGCGGTCGACAATGG
>SCTM01000179.1 GCA_004297485.1 Rhodospirillaceae bacterium | reverse complement strand
CTACGTTATTCCCACCCTGTTTTTTGTCTCGGCGGTCACAGGTCGGCTTAAGCTGGTAGATCCTATTGCCAACCGGCCAAAACTGAAGAAGTACGTGGCCGCAATGCAGAAGGACAAAATCGCGGGAGACGTCCTCAAGGGAATGGCTGCGGACTGGAAGCAACGCATGGGGGGATAGAACGTTCCCATGTTGCAGCGGGAGATCATTGAGAGGCAAACCGCTGAGGACTGAGTTGCAAATGTGAATTGCGGGAGCTTGACCACGGAATGGAGAGCATCGCCTTTGCCAACGTACTGCTGCTGGGCGGCGGGCTCATGGTGCTCCTGGGTATTGTCTCCAGCCTGATCGCGACACGGTTTGGCGCTCCGTTACTCCTTGTGTTCCTGGTCTTGGGGATGCTCGCCGGCGAGAATGGTCCCGGCCATATCGCCTTTAACGACTATCGCCTGACCTATATCGTCGGTTCTCTGGCGTTGGCGGTTATTCTGTTCGACGGCGGTCTGCGTACCCATCTGCCGCGGCTGCGCGGCGCGATAGGGCCCGCAACAGTGCTCGCAACTTTCGGCGTCGTTGCAACGACTGTCCTAGCCGGTGCGGCCGCAAGCCTGATCTTCCGCATCCCCCCGCTTCAAGGGCTTTTGCTCGGGTCAATCGTCGCCTCGACCGATGCCGCGGCTGTGTTCTTCCTCCTTCATGCAGGCGGGCTGCAGCTTCGGCAGCGGGTTGGGGCAACGATCGAGATTGAATCCGCCGCCAACGATCCTATCGCCGTTTTCCTCACCGTCATGTTGGTTGAGATTATCTTGGGACAAGGCGGCACCGCGACCGGATGGTCGGCTGCCGGTGGCATTCTCGGCCATCTCGCCATCGAGGCGGGTGTCGGCGTGCTGGGGGGCTTGATGGGTGGGTTTGCGGCATCCTGGGCGCTCAATCGTATGGCGTTGCCAAGTGGTCTGCATCCCCTGCTGGTGATTGCCACCGCAGTCGTCATCTATGCACTAACCGCTATTTTGCATGGTAGCGGGTTTCTGGCCGTTTATCTGGCCGGTTTGATTCTCGGCAATCGCCCCCTGCGTGCCGCCGCCAGCATCGTCACGGTGAATGATACGGCGACATGGTTATGTCAGATCGCCATGTTCCTGCTACTCGGCCTTCTGGTCACGCCGTCACATCTCTGGCAAGTTGCTGTGCCAGCCGTAACGCTTGCGGCAGCACTGATCCTCGTGGCGCGACCCGTCGCTGTGTGGTTGTCCCTGTCGCCGTTCGGATTCTCCTGGCGCGAGAAGACGTTTATCTCGTGGGTGGGCCTGCGTGGCGCGGTCAGTATTTTTCTCGCGGCGATCCCAACCCTCGCCGGTGTGACCGGAGCTGACCTTTACTTCAACGTCGCCTTTGTCGTGGTCTTAGTGTCCTTGGTGATCCAAGGCTGGAGCATGACGCCGACAGCGCGGCGCCTTGGTATCGCGCTGCCGCGGGTGAGTGTCCCGGTTCGTCGCGTCGAGCTCGATTTGCCAGGACAATTGGAGCTGGAGATGGTGGGATATCCGGTGACGGCCGACAGCGCGGTTGTAAACGGTGCAATCGTGCCGCAATGGGCGCGTCCAGCCTTCGTCATTCGCGACCAATCCATCGTGATGCCGTCGGAAGCCAGACCACTACGCGTTGGGGATCACGCCTATTTCCTGGTGCCGCCGCGACGGGCTGCGCAACTTGATGCCTTGTTCGCCGCTCACACCGAGCTGCTGACAACCGACGAACCATTCTTCGGCGAGTTCGATTTCGACGGGACCATAAAGCTGCGGGAGGTTGCCGCCTTCTATGGTCTGGCGCTTGACGGCGAGTTGGTTGAGTTGACCATAGCCGCCCTTTTCGCTGCCCGTTTCGACGATACGCCCGAGGTCGGCGATCATCTGCCCGTGGGCACCGCTACGCTCGTGGCGCGTGAGGTGGTGGACGGCCATGTGACCCGCGCCGGTCTCCAGCTTGCGGCGCTGATCGACGATCCGGTCAAATCCGCCCTGGATTCAGGCTTTGGACGGTTGAAGAGGCTGGCCGTGCGGCTACTGCCCTAGGCAAAACGGGGGAAACCCAGCCATCACCGGGCGTCGGCACTGGGATTCCCCAACACGTGGAATATCCCGCGGTGAAAAAGAAGCGGCGGATGACCAATGTTGAAGAGGCGGCGCACCCGCCCGACGATGATTTCATGATCACCGCCCGGATAGCGGGCTTCGGTGACGCACTCAAGATACGCGACGCAGCCGGCAAGCAGCGGAACACGATCCAGGCCGCGATGGTAGTCGACGCCGACAAACTTGTCGCCGGATGAGCGCGCGAGCTGGCGCGCCCAAGCTTCCTGATCGACCGCGATCACGTTGACCGCAAATGGATCACCGACCTGAAAATAGACATAGCCCGAGGCCGTTTTGGCCAGGCTCCAAAGAATGAGCGGCGGGTCCAGGGACAGGGAACTGAAGGAGTTGACGGTCATCCCGACGTCTTCCCCGGTGGGTGTGACAGTCGTTATGACCGTAACCCCGGTGGCGAACTGCCCCAGGGCATTGCGGAACTTGCGGCTGGCCTCCGGCCCAGCGGCAGGGTCAATACCCTCCTCCCCGGCCATCGTCAGGATAGGCTCGCCCTCGCCCTGCGCGTTCGAATTTGCCCGTTTTTGAGATACGTCCGTCACGCCTCATCCCCATAATTTTGTGTATCCTCAATAGCCTTTGCCAGAGCAAATGGCCATTCCCACCTTGGACAAGCCACATAAAACTGTGTCCACCTGTTGGACACCCATGTAAATTAGAGGCTCGCAACCGCTCTCCTCCGGGTCGCACCGTTCTCCGCTGTACCGCAGTTCCGAGGTTCGAAGCAGACCATGGTTGATGCTGATGACGATGACGATACGGAGGATGCCTCCGGTAACGCGGAGCCGGTGCGTCCGATCCGTGCGCTCATGCGCGGGCTTGAGACTCTGCGAGAGTTGAATCTACGCAATGGCGCTACCGTGACCGACGTGGCGAGAGCTGTAGGCCTTCCCAGAACCACGGCCTATCGCGTGCTCGAGACGCTCTGCGTCATGGAATTGGCTTTCCGCGACCCTCGCGACGACCGTTATCGCCTTACCCTAAAGGTCCGCTCGCTCTCGGATGGGTTCGACGATGAAGCCTGGGTGGACGGGATTGCCAAGCCCGTGGTCGCAAAATTGGCCAGGGACATGGCATGGCCTATGACGATCTCCACGCTGCACGGAACTTCGATGCTAGCGCGTGACGTCCCCGGCAAAGACAGCTCGACGGGCTCGAACGGCGAGATTGCGGGCATCCGCATGCCGCTGCTCACCAGTTCCTCGGGCCGGGTCCTCCTTGCCATGTGCGGGGAGGAACAGCGAGCGACCCTGTTGGATATCCTTGCCCGCTCGGAACGGCCGGAGGACCGACTTGCCCGCGACAAGTCCCTTTTGAACCGGATTCTAGCCGAAGCCCGAAGCAATGGCTGGGCGGTCTATGACGATCCAGCCCTTCCCGAACTCAGCCTCGCCTTACCGATATTGGCGAGAAATCGCTTCCTGGCGAGCCTGGCCATGCGCTTTACCCGCACGGCCATGACGCCAGACCAGGCCGTTGAGAAATACCTGCCCTTTCTCAAACGCGCCGCCGTGGATATCGGCGAGGCCTTCGAGAACCATCAATACGCGGCAGGCTAATTCAACCGATCTTTTCGAAGATCGCACAAGCTCTTGTCTTGCCTGCTACCGCGCCTATCGGGCAATGTTGCCGCCTCATTGCAGGGGGATTCCCGATGTCGTGGCTGCGCGTAAAGTCGATTGAATCCCTCCTGGCTGTCGAGGAGGGCAAGCGCCTCCACCGTCAGCTGAATGCGTTCGACCTGACGCTCTTCGGCATCGGATGTACCATCGGCACGGGCATCTTTGTACTCACGGGCGTGGCCTCGGCCCAGTATGCCGGACCGGCGCTGGTCGTGTCGTTCCTCCTCGCCGGGTTCGCATGCGGATGCGCCGCGCTCATGTATGCCGAGTTGTCGGCCATGGTCCCGGTGGCCGGGAGTGCATACACCTATACTTACGCCACCATGGGCGAGGCCGCCGCCTGGATCATGGGTTGGAACCTGATCCTGGAGTATGCGGTGAGTTCCGCCGCTGTTGCCGCCGGGTGGTCGGGATACTTCAGCGGTATCCTCAAGACCATTGGCCTGCCCCTGCCTGAAATCCTAACGAAGGTTCCCCATGACGGCGGCCTGATCAACCTGCCAGCGATCGGGATCTCAATGTTTGTCACGGTCATGCTGGTACTGGGCACCCGTGAAAGCGCGCGGCTCAACGCCATTCTCGTCGCCATCAAGGTGACGGCGATCTTCATCTTTCTGGCGATTGCAGCGCCCAAGATCAACTCCGACCTCTGGCATCCGTTCATGCCGTTCGGATTCCAAGGCGTGTCACGGGGCGCGGCCATCATCTTCTTCGCCTATATTGGCTTTGATGCGGTCTCGACCGCCGCCGAGGAAACCAAGAACCCAAATCGGGATGTGCCCATCGGTTTGATCGGCTCGCTCCTAGTTTGCACCATTCTCTATATCCTGGTGTCGGGCACTTTGACCGGTGTCGCCAAATATTCCGACTTGAATAACTCCGAGCCGCTCGCCTTCGCCCTCCGCGGCCTGGGCTATCCCTGGGGTTCGGCGTTGGTGGCGACCGGTGCCATCTGCGGCATTACCACCGTTCTTCTGGTCCTGATCTTTGGACAAACGCGCATCTTTTACGTCATGGCCCGGGACCGTTTGCTGCCGCAGTGGATGGTCAAACTCCATCCCAAGTACAAGACGCCCCATGTGGTGACGTGGGGAACCGGAATCGTCGTTGCCGCCGTATCGGGATTTGTCCCGCTTCAGGAGATCGCCGAGCTTTCCAACATTGGCACCCTGTTCGCCTTCGTGCTGGTGTCATTCGGCGTGATGATCCTGCGCGGCACGAGGCCCGAGCAGAACCGTCCGTTTCGATGCCCCGCCGCCTTTGTCATCGGTCCCGCCGCTGTTCTGTCCTGCGTCTATCTCATGGTCAGCTTGCCAGCCATGACGTGGCTGCGTTTCCTGATCTGGACCGTGATCGGCGTCGTCGTTTACGCCTACTATGGCTACCGCAAAAGCCCACTCCATCCGACGAACGGCGTCTGACCACCGGCACCTGTATCACCAATTCATCGGATAAGCGCCGGGCGGCTCACTACCGGCAGAGCTTGCCCATACTGGGCCTTCAGGCCCGGCAAAAATGGCGCGAACGACCCGAGTTCATCTGTTCGGGCGCCATAGAAAATCCCATATATCTAATTGATTTATAACAATAGTTTATATGATTCAGGGGTTGGCACAGATGTTGCTTTAGATCATGGCGTAAGAGCCGCCCAACGCGGCCGAGGCCATGACCAGAGAGAGCAACACAATGTCCGTTATTGATTTCCTCGCTGTACGTCGGCGGAACGGCGAACCCGCAGCAGAAGCATCCACGGGAGCGCTTGGCTTGAAAAGCCGGCAAGCACCCCAACCGCTCACAGCGAGTCAGTTCACTCGCCACGTCACACACATCGTTGAGGACGAAATGAGGCGTTCCTTGAAGAAGCATGTGGATGTCATCGACCCGCGCGAGATGATCGATCTGGCGAAAATGCTGGCCGATCTCAAAGCCAAATATATTGGCCTCACGCTTACGGTTGCATCCAACCGCACCCCGATCACCGACTCGGAATTGGACCAGATGCGCAGCCTGCGCCTGAAAATCCAGGAACTCGAGGCGGCCTACAACGAGATCAACGAAGCGATCGCATCGCAATTCGTCGAGGTGCGCGGCGTCGTAAAGGAATAGCCCGTCAGAAATTCCGGTCACTTTCTCCCGTCAGCTCTCCCCACAGGTTTTACGAGGTGACCACGTCCCCGGGTTTCGGCCAGAATGGCCGGACCCGGGGTTCCTTTTTGCGCGCTTCCCGGAAAAGCGGCCTTCCGGTTTTCCGATATAGAAAGCGCGCAACTTCTATGAATCTGGACCATTTTGGTTTACGGCGCTCAGTACCGCCTTGAGCGAAGCCGCCACCGTATTGGTGTCGATGCCGGCACCAAAGCGCGTCGTGCCGTTGACCTTCGCCTCCACATACGCGGCCGCACGGGCGCTGGCGCCGGACGTAAGGGCATGCTCGCGGAAATCGACGATCTCGATTGCCACGCCATATTCGCGATTGATCGCATCCACCAACGCCGCAATCGGACCGTTACCCTCGCCGGCAATGGTACGCTCGGCGCCTTCCACCATCAGCGTCGCTTCGATGCGGCGTGACTCATGGGGTGGGCGTTGCGGCAACGTCACATGGCGGACAAAGGCGAACCTGCCGGGCTTCAGGTAGGTTTCGTCAAATGCCTTCCAGATCGTATCCGAGGTGATTTCCTTGCCGCTCGCGTCAGCGAGACCCTGAATCGTTCTGGCAAAATCCGCCTGGAATCGTTTCGGTAGATCAAGGCCATGGTCGGTCTGGAGAATGTAGGCGACGCCGCCTTTGCCCGACTGGCTGTTGACGCGGATCACTGCTTCGTAATCGCGGCCGATGTCCTTGGGATCGATAGGCAGATAGGGAACTTCCCACAGCTTGCTGTTGGAGGCTGCCATGGCCGCGAAGCCCTTCTTGATGGCGTCCTGGTGAGAGCCGGAAAATGCCGTGAACACCAGTTCGCCTCCGTAGGGATGGCGCGGATGAACCGGCAGCTGGTTGCAGTATTCCACCGTTTCCACGATCTCTTGCACGTTGTGCAAGTCGAGCATGGGGTCGATCCCCTGGCTGAACATGTTCAGCGCCAGCGTGACGATATCCACGTTGCCGGTGCGCTCGCCGTTCCCGAACAGCGTGCCTTCGATCCGGTCGATCCCGGCCATCATCGCCAGCTCGGCGGCGGCAATGCCGGTGCCGCGATCGTTGTGCGGATGAGCGCTGAGCAAGACGCAAGCGCGGTGCTTGATGTTGCGATCAAACCACTCGATCTGATCGGCATAGACGTTGGGCGTCGCCATCTCGACCGTGGCGGGGAGATTGAAGATGATTTTGTTTGCCGGCGTCGGCTGCCAAATATCCATGACCGCCTCGCACACGTCCCTAGCGAACGGCAGCTCAGTACCGGTGAAGCTTTCCGGTGAGTATTCCAGCACCACCTCGGTTCCGGGAACGGTTGCCACCAGGCTTTTGACAATCCGCGCACCGGCGACGGCGATATCGCGAATGCCGGCCTGATCAAGACCGAACACGACCCGTCGCTGCAAGGTCGAGGTCGAGTTATACAGATGCACGATGGCGCGGCGCGCGCCGCGGATGGACTCGAACGTCCGCCGGATCAATTCTTCCCGGGCCTGGGTCAGTACCTGAATTGTCACATCGGTCGGGATCATGTCGCCGTCAATTAATTGACGCACGAAGTCAAAGTCGGTCTGCGAGGCGGCCGGAAAACCAACCTCGATTTCCTTGAAACCCATCTTGACGAGCATGGCGAACATGCGGGCTTTTCGCTCCGGCCCCATGGGCTCAACCAGGGCCTGGTTGCCATCGCGTAAATCGACGCTGCACCATTGCGGCGCCCGTGTAATGGTGCGTCCGGGCCAGCGGCGATCGGGCAAATCGATCGGTGCGAATGGCAGGTATTTCTGAATCGGCATTTGTCTTGGGGTAACCGGTGACGGTGGCATGGAGGTCCTCACAAAAAAATGAACGCAGCCAATATGATGGCGCGAATGGATTGATGTTCTGATCGAGGATGGGGCGCCAAAGGCACCCGAGGCGGGCCGGAAGTGGTCGGCGCGAACGCCGCTTACCGGCCGGCGGTAAGTCGCAGGTCGGAGGTCAGGTCAGCGGTGGCAAGTGCGTGATGCACGAATAAATCCCAATCCGCAGCGCCAAATGGGCCGTCAGTACGATCATATTTAGGCGGCAAGCGGACCGCTGTCAAATACGAGCTTTGCGGTCCAATAATATCTGTCGCCACCGGCAAAAAGCCACGACGGCCCAGACACCCTCCACCAAACCAAACGGCCACGCGCCCTGCATGAAGCCGTAAGCCGACCCGAGAATGCATGCCCCGGCAAAGGCAAGGATAAACCAGGAACTGCGCTTCTCCAGCGCATAGCACACAAGCATCGCGGACACGGCAAAAAGGCCGAAAGCCGTCAGAGTGTCCATATCCGCCCAACAAATTGTTCGCGTGTCATAGCCGATTCCGCAGAATGTGGTCCGTGCCCGTTGACCGCGATCGGGTTACACTCGCCCCGCATACACACACTTGGCAAGGCACCCCAATGGCACTCACGATCTATCACAATCCGCGCTGCAGCACATCGCGCAAAACCCTAGCGTTGCTACAAGAACAGGGGTTGAAGCCCCGTATCGTGCAATACCTCGACACGCCTCTTAAGGCTGATGAGATCAAGGTCCTGCTCAAAAAACTGAAGCTGACGGCTCACGAGCTTCTGCGCCGCAAGGAAGCACCGGCGCTGGGCCTTGATCCAGCGACCATGTCCGAGACTCAACTTATCGCCGCCATGGCCAAGCACCCGATTCTGATTGAGCGGCCGGTGGTGGTGAACGGCGCCAAGGCCGCTCTCGGCCGGCCGCCGGAGTCTGTGCTCTCGATCCTGTGATGCGGTCCATGAGCGATACTCCGGCCCGTCCGATCAAAACCAGTCTCACCCATCCTCTCCCCATCGCCGTGATCGTGACGCCGGGCGGCGGACGCATCGGCATGACTCTGTGCCCCGGGAAACGCCAGCCCAATGCCATCACCGGCCCCTGGGACCGGGATTTAAAACGGGATCTGGACGCGATTGTTGCCTTCGGCGCCAAGTCGCTGATTACGCTCATGGAGGCCGACGAACTGGCGGCCGCGCGCGTCCCGGCCGATATTTTGGAACCCGCCGTGAGGAACTCCGGCCTGACCTGGCACCACTGGCCCATTGTCGATCTCGCCGCCCCCGATGCGCGCTTTGAACGCGCCTGGAAAGCAGAAGCCGGCGCGATCCAGCGTCGGCTCGTGGACGGTGGCAATATCGTCCTCCATTGCCGCGGTGGGAGGGGTCGCAGCGGGCTCGTGGCCGCGCGCCTGCTCATTGAGCTAGGCGTGAAGCCTGAGGATGCCATCGCCGCTGCCCGAGCGGCCCAGCCCCTGGCGATGGAAACAGCTGCGCAGGAAAGCCACATCCGCGCTTATCGGCCGACGTTGAGCGACCGCCACGGTCCATAGCGGACCCAAAAACAGAACTAATATGGCGGCAGAGTGCCGGACAAATTCAACATCGTGCGTCAAATCCGATAGCAAACGCACCGCCCTAAAACCGCGCGCTCTAGTTATGTTTTATATCCATAACAAATCGCAATATTATAGCGTTCATGCGACAAGCCTGGGTTATACTTTCGCCGCTCACGTGGGGCCTCAGCACTATTTCAGCGGCCAGTGGCGTTCATCTGTTCCACGGCGTGATCGTTTGGTATGCGAAGAGCATAGGAAGACATATACGCATAATTGTATCGACCGAAAACATACCTAGATGCGCAACCTTGACCGTATAAGCTGCGTTTTCATTCTGAGAGGGATGGAGGTTTGGTGGGGGAATATACGGGAAGGATGGCGAGTTAAGATGTGAAGCGTTGGCATGCTTAAAGTGAGATGCTACGAGTCTAAATCTCACAACGGGATCTCATTGGGGGCTTGTTATGGCGTTTGGCAATAAAGGATGGCGCGGGGTCATCCTGGCAATGTTGTGCGGTTCTTCCTTGAGCGCGAGCGCGGCGCCGCTGGACGATGAGTTGTCGGCCCTTATTCAGACTCACCCTCTCATCAAGTCGGGGCAGGCGCAGGTCTCAGCCTCGGATAAGGGCGTATTCGCTTCGCTTGCGCCATACTTGCCGTCCGCTGATGTGACCGGTGAAGAAGGCAAGGGCCGCGTGAGCTTGCCCGCCTTCCGGGCAACACCCAACGGGCCGTTCGCATCAGAAGAGCGAAACTGGAACTTCTCAGTCAAGGAAACCCTTTGGGACGGCGGTGCCAGGGATTCGGCACGCGCCCAATCCAAATTGCAGCGCGATTCCGCCAATATTACCCTTGTCGGCGTACGTCAGACAGTTCTCGCCGAGGGTATCAACGCCTATCTCAATGTTCTGCGGCAGCTTGAACTGGTGAAACTTTCCCAACAGAACGAGGACAACATCAGAAAGCAGCTTCACCTCGAGGATGAGCGCGTGAAACGCGGCGCAGGAATTGCCGTTGACGTCCTGCAGGCTAAATCGCGGCTGCAAATATCTTTAGAGCGATTGACGGCCGTTCGCGGCGGTCTTCAGGAGGCAACGGCGCGGTACGAACAGGTCTTCAGCCGCCCGCCAGAAACTGAAAACATGACGCTTCCTCCCGATCCGGCGGGCCTGTTGCCGGCGACAGTGGATGATGCAGTGGCGGCGGCACTGAACGAACAACCGACCGTTCAGAATGCCGCAAAACAGATCGACCTGACTGAGCAAAAGCAGGAAGGCATCGAGGCCGAGTACCAACCGAAAATCGACCTCGTCGGCTCGCGCGTCTATCAGGAAAATTTTTCCGGCATCCCGGGTATTCGCCGGGACACGCTGGGCGAACTTAAAGTATCGTGGAATCTCTTCGCCGGCTTAGGCACCCATTCCCGAATTCAGCAGACGGGATACGAGAAAACGGCCCGCGAAGACGATCTCATCCAAGCCAAACACAAGGCCGAGGAACAGGTCAGAATCTCGTGGAATACATTGAAGACGGCGGAAGAGCGCGTTTCGTTGCTCGACAACGCCGTCAACATCGCCGCCGAAGTCTATGAGAGCCGGAAAAAGCTGCGTGAAAGCGGCAAGGAAACCGTCATTAACGTGCTCGATGCGGAGAACGAGGTCTTCAACGCTCAGATCAACTATACGAGCGCACTCTATGACTCGCGCATCGCCACGTACGATGTACTGCGGTCCATGGGACGTTTGGAGATCAACACTCTGAAAGGCGTCCAGTAAAAAAGCGCGGGTACACGGACGCGACCTTCAGTCCCGGTAACTTTATTTACTGGTGGCCACATAGACCGCGTCCCAGTTCGGACCGGGCGGATGCGCGCGGTACTCGGCGACGCGTTCCGCATAGATGTCATAGAAATGGGCCATCTGGTGAATAAGCCCCGACGCGCGTGCCGTAATGGTATGCGCTTCCGCTATCTTTGCATCAGCCTCGTCCCAACGTTGATTACGATAGGCGGCGAGCATCTGATCATGAACAATTTTGAGGGCTAGATAGTCGGCGGTTTTTGCAACCGGCTCGTCACCCACCAGCGTGAAAATGCGAACCGCCTCCGTCTTACCTTTTACCTTGATGAGGTCGAGTTCCAGGACAGCGAAGTCTTGGACCTTCTCGGACGTGGCCTCGCCGATGACGATGGTCACGCCGTAAGCCTTCGATTGCCCCTCAAGACGCGAAGCCAGATTGACGTTGTCGCCAAGGACCGAATAGCCGAAACGCTGGGTGGAACCCATATTGCCGACGCAGGCTATTCCTGAGTTGATCCCGATCCCGACGGCCAGCGGACGGTGTTCCCGGTGCTCCAGCTTGGCCTCCGCCTCTAACACTTGATTGAGTTGATTCACCGCCTCAAGCATCTCGAAACTCGAGCGGCAGGCCTCTCGCTCATGGTCCTGTACCGGTAACGGTGCGTTCCAGAATGCCATCACGCAATCGCCCATGTATTTGTCGATAGTCCCTTGGCGCTTGAGAATGACGTCCGTCAAGGGAGTCAGAAGGCGGTTAATGAGTTTTGTCAAACCCTCGGCGTCGAAAAGTTCGGAAATCGTCGTGAAGCCGCGGACATCGGAAAACATGAACGTCATGTCGCGATTTTCACCGCCGAGCTTCAGCTGGCTCGGATCGCTCGCCAGCTGCTCGACGACAGCGGGCGAAAGATATTGACCGAAGGCGCCGCGGATTTGCTTTTTCTGGCCTTCCTCGCGGTTGAAAGCCGCGAGCGTCAGAAACGAATAGATGATAAACGCGACCACGACCGCGAACACGGGATCATAAAGTTCGCGATGCTGCGCGAAAGCGTTCCACGACCACCAGGTCAAACCGCTTGAGCACACCAGAAAGCTAAAGGCGCCAATAATCGCGCCAACCCATGGCGTGACAACGATCACGACGAGACTCAAGGTCATGGCGGCGATGACTTCCAATCCTTCGGCTATGGGAGGACGCACCAGTCCTTCACCAAAAACCACGTTCTCCAAAATATTGGCGTGAACCTCGACACCCGGAATGATCGGATCGAGGGGCGTGGAACGTATATCGACTAGTCCCTGTGCGGATGTACCGACCAGCACCATCTTTCCGGCAATGCGCGCGGGATCAACCCGCCCATTGATAATGTCTGTCACTGAAATGTAGTTGGCGTGGTATGCGCTGCTTGGAGTGTAGTAGACACGGACCTCCGAATGGCGATCTGTGGATACTTCATACTTTTGTCCTGAATGTGATCTCAGCAGCAACCCTTGAATTCCATCATCGCCGGACTTGATGTAGATCGAACGGGCCCCTTGATATATGCGCAGCGTCTCGAGGGACAACGAAGGGTAACGAACGTTTTCAGCCCTGATAACCATGGGCACACTGCGAACAATACCGTCAATGGAAGACGAATAAGCGAAGATCCCGTGTCCGTCGCCTGCAGCATCGATTTCGTAAAGATTTCGCAGGATGCCTGGGAACTGCTCCAGATTGGGGTTTGGATCAGAACCTATCGCGACGAATGATGTCGCCGGGCGCTCTTCTGGATAGGTCTTAGAGGTGGTGACGATGGGCTGCCCGAGAACCACGCGGCCGCTGGCCTTAATCGATTCGGCAAAGACCTCGTCGTTGTCGCGCGTCCGACTGAGACGGGCACGGGTTTCGTCGTCGAGATCGACACCCGGCGAGGCCGCCAAGGTTCTAAAGGATGTCCGGTCAGGCTCGGCAAACACAATGTCAAAGGCAATGGCCTTGGCGCCCATTTCCGTCAAACGGTCAACCAGTTTAGCTAAAATCGTACGCGGCCATTGCCACTGGGCAAGTTCAGCGATGCTCTTTTCGTCGATATCGACAATGACGACAGGTGTATCGGGATGAAATGGGCGAGGTTTGATCTGCTGATAGACGTCGAAGGTCCTGGCGCGCAGGTACTGCAGCCAAGTGGGATCATCGACGCGGACGAAATAGACAAAGATCAGCGCCAGCAGCACGGTGAGCCGACCGCTCTGCACCAATGACGTCACGAACCACCGCCGCCATGCGCGCAGGTTGGCGAATCGTGACCAATTGATGGCCTTCACCCGATTCCGCAGAGCGGCAAGTGGTGTGGCTGCCTTCATACAAGGAACCCCGATACCCAACCAGTCGGATGGGCACGATACTGGAATCGCTACACTAGTCGAACCCCAATCGACACAGTAAAATCATTTTATGGATATTGCACCATCTCATGCCGGCCGCGCCTGGTTAATTCCCATTCTGGAAGAGCTCAGGCCGCTTTTCAAGGAAACGGCGGCGCTTTCGTTCTTTGTGAACGTGCTGGGGCTGGCCGCGCCCGTCTTCGTCCTGCAGGTTTACGACCGGGTCGTATTCCATGCCGGACTGAGCACATTGGCCGGGCTGGCGCTGGGGATGGTTTTTGCCGTCGGGTTCGATTTTCTCCTGCGCCAGGCCCGCGCCCACATTATGCAGAGGGTCGCCCTCAAGATCGACATTACGGTCAGCCGTAGCTTATTCGCAAAAATCATGGCGCTTCCTTTACAAACGCTGGAAAGTCGTCCGACGTCCTATTGGCAACTGTTGTTCCGTGATGTGGAAGTGGTCCGCAATACCCTGTCCGGCGCGACAGCGTTACTTGCGGTGGATCTCCCGTTCGCCGTTCTGTTCATCGGCCTCATTTTCGTCATCGCGTGGCCCGTGGCGTGGGTACTGGTGGTCATCCTCCTGTGCTTTATGACCTTGGCGTGGCGATCGGGCGGGGTGGTCGGCAGTGCCGCCGATAAAGAGAAGGGCACGGCCGTGGCGCGGGACGCGTTCCTTGCGGAAATCATCGCGGGGCGGACGGCCGTTAAAGCCTTGGCGATGTCCAACCACATCGAAGAACAGTGGGAGCGGCGTCAGTTCAATACCATCGCTCATTCCATGAAACGGGGCGAGCAGGCCGACACATTCGTCAACATGGGGATGCTGCTTACGGTGATCGCGACGGTGTCGATGACGACGGTGGGGGCGCTCGCGATCATTGACCAAGCGATGACGATCGGCTCCCTGATCGCCGCGAACATGCTTGCCGGTCGATTGCTGTCGCCCATGAATCAACTCGTAGGCGCATGGCGCGCCTACGCTGGATTCAAACAATCGATTAACCGCTTAGCCGAGGTCTTCGGACAGGCGGAGGATTTACGGCAAAGTCCGGTCGCGATGCCAAGGCCCAGAGGACAGCTCACTTTAGAGCAGGTTCAGTTCGCCTATGGACCCAAGTCACCGCCGGTCATCGCGGGCGTAAGCCTGAAATTTTCATGTACCGGCATCACTGCCGTGATGGGAATGAACGGCAGCGGCAAGACCACGCTGATCAAGCTGCTTCTCGGCCTGTATCGCCCTGTGCACGGGCGCGTGCTTTTAGATGATGCGGATCTCGCGCAGTTTTCCAGAAACGATGTCGCCAATTGGGTCGGTTATGTGCCGCAGGACTGCGTGCTGCTCAATGGGACAATCCGCGAGAATATCTGTCACGCACGCCCAACCGCCAGTGATGCGGACATCATTCGCGCGGCGACACTGGCCCAGGCCCACAAGCTGATCGTCGACCTTCCGCAGGGTTACGCGACGCCGGTCGGCGAAGGCGGCGGCCGGTTATCGGGAGGTATGCGGCAGCGTGTTTCCATCGCACGCGCCTTGTTGGGGGATCCACCGATCGTCATCATGGATGAGCCAACCAGCAGCCTCGACCGTCAGGCTGAAGAGGACCTCGCCAGAACGCTTTTGGATCTGGCGAAGGATCGGCCGGTTATCGTCGTCACCCACAGCCCGGTACTGCTGCAGGTTTGCAGCAACCTGATCGTCATGGAAGCGGGTAAAATCGCAATCCAGGGACCGCCACGGGATGTGTGGGAAGAGATGAACCGACGCCGACGCGCGCCTAGCCCACAGGTTGGGGTGCCCGCATCGGCACCGATCGGCACGCCCACGTGAGCCAGCTCGATCATCTTTTGTCGGCCACGGACGATCTGCGCCGCCGCCGCATATCGTGGATTGTGATGGGATTGCTGGGCACTTTCCTCATCTGGGCCTGCTTTGCGCCTTTGGACGAGGTTGCCGTGGCGACGGGGTCCGTGGTGCCCCAAGGGCGCGTCAAGACCGTTCAACATCTCGAGGGCGGCATCATCGATAAGCTATTCGTCACCGAGGGCGATATCGTGCACGAGGGAGAGCCGCTTGTGCAGATTGATCTCGGTGCCAGCGCGTCGAACGCAGACGAGTTACGTGTCCGGCTTGACGGCTATCTCATCACAAAAATGAGACTCGAGGCGGAGGCCGCGGGCGTGCCGCTTGTGTATCCACCGGACATTAGCACCCGTCAACCGAATCTCGTCGCTGGGGAAATGCAAACCTACACCGCGCGGCAAAAGGAGCTGGGGAGCGGAATTGAGGTGATCCAGCGACAAGTCGTGCAGAAGGAACACGAGGTGGCCGATGCACGCGTCCGTTTGAGTTCAGCGGAAAGCAATCTGGCGCTGGCCGAGGAAAGGCTGCGCATGTCCGCCGATCTCATGAAGGACAAATTGCAGGCGCCCATGGATCACCTTGAAATCCAGCGGGAGGCAGAGACAATTCGCGGCGACATGAACTCCTTGCGCGAAACCCTGCCGGGCGCCCAGGCCGCCTTGGCGGAAACGCAGGAAAAGGTCGAGGAGATCAAGCTTAAATTCAGCCGCGAGGCCCGCGAGCAATTGGATGAAGTTAACATCAACATGGCCCGGGCACAGGAGCTACTTGTCTCAGCCTCCGGTCAGGAGACACGAACGACGATCCGCAGTCCGATCACCGGGGTCGTGAAGAACCTCCGCTCCACGACCATCGGCGGCGTCGTGCGCCCGGGCGAGGCGATCATGGATATTGTTCCTTCGGAGGATGCCCTCGTTATCGAGGCCAAATTGAACCCCATGGATCGGGGTTTCGTGCGCGTCGGCCAGAAGGCGCTGGTCAAAATCGATACTTATGATTATGCGCGCTATGGCGGAATCAAAGGCGAGGTTATTTCGGTGGCACCGGATTCGACCGTGCCCGAGTCAGGACAGCCCTACTTCAAAGTCGTGATCCGTACTTCGAAACCCTATCTCGGCAAGGAGGAAGAGCACTTGCTGATCGCGCCCGGCATGGGGGCAACCGTTGATATCCACACGGGCAAGAAATCCGTCATGCGCTATCTGATAAAGCCGGTCCTGAAGCTTAAAACGGAGGCTTTCAGAGAGAGATAACCGGAGATTATCGCGTTCGGTTTTGCTGCCGTAATCCCGATATTCCACCACCTTCACCGAGTGCAATGGGAGCGCGTCGGTTAACGACAGGAGCTGAAACAGCCATGAACAGTTCTGGAAACGAGACTCAGAATCGAGATCAGCCGCCGGAGGGCACGATTGTGCATTCCGAGCGTGGCGAACCGCTGACACGTGTGGTTTACGAAAAAGATCAGATAATTTTCCCCGAAGGCGAGAACAGCACCGACGCCTTTGTCGTCGAGTCCGGACGCGTCGGCGTATTCAAATCCACCGAAGGCAAGTCTGTAAGGCTGGGCGTGCTGGAAAAGGGTGCCATATTCGGTGAAATGGCCGCGGTGACCGGCGCAACACGATCAGCCACAGCGCTGGCATTAGAATCGAGCGTCGTCGTCCGGATATCCCGGACGATCGTTCAGAACAAGCTCGCCGGCTGCGATCCTTTCATAACGGCGTTGATTCATATCCTCATTAATAACCTCGGACGGATTAACGAGCGTTATGCCGTACATCATCAAGTTGCCGACCAGCTACTCCGCGACTTGACGATGAGCGCCGAAATGACCGTGGAGAAGGTCGCTTAAATCCCCTTTTGGCGTTACACAGTCGTATCAACGGAAGTTCCGCCCGCCGCCGACGATCTTGCGCATTTCGTTGCGGTCATCGATAGCGCCCATATTTTGAGTTGAGCGGTGTAAACCGTTCGAGGCATTCTCGCACTCGCCGTCCAAGGACGGCAAAGTCCGCAATAAATCCGTCAGATCCGTGAGCCGGTCGGCGATCACATGCGTAACATTCTCCTCGCTCTGCACCTTGCCGACAACGCCAAGCAAGGCACTGCCGAGCACAATACGGCGATAACGTTCAAGCACGTGGGGCCAGACGATGACATTGGCCACACCGGTCTCATCCTCCAAAGTGGCAAAGAGCACACCCTTGGCGGTGCCTGGACATTGGCGCACGAGTACCAAGCCGGCGATGGCGACACGGGTATTCGTCGGTAAGTCGCTCAAGGCGCCATGGATCACTCTGCCTTCGGCCTTCAATCGACTGCGCAGAAGCGCAAGCGGGTGCTTCTTCAAGGATAGGCTCATCGCCGTATAGTCCGCGATGACGTGTTCGCCCAAGGTCATGGACGGCAGAACCACCGCCGGTTCGGCGAACAAATTGGGCGAGCCGTTATGGCCGGATTGATTCTCTCCGTGAACAAACAAGGGCAACGGCTGATCGTTGAGAGCGCCGATCCGCCATAAGGCCGTTCGCCGGTCTAGACCAAATGCGACAAAAGCATCCGCCTGGGCAAGAGCAGTCAAGGCCCTGACCGAGAGGCCACTTCGGCGCCACAGATCGTGTAAATCGCGATAACCCGTTCCGCGTACCTGCATCAGTCGGACGGCGTCGATTTCCCGCGCGCCCTTGACCTGGCGGATGCCAAGCCGCAGGGCAAACCCCTCGATGCCCATGGGTTCCAATGTATTGTCCCAATCGCTGGCGTTCACATCCACCGGCCGCACATCGACGCCGTGCTCGCGGGCATCGCGGACGATCTGTGCGGCGTTATAGAATCCCATGGGCTGAGCGTTCAGAAGGGCACAAGCGAACACCGCCGGATAGTGACACTTGATCCACGCGGACACGTAGACAAGCAAGGCAAAGCTGGCAGCATGGGACTCAGGAAAACCATATTCGCCGAAGCCCTTGATCTGGGCGAAGCAACGTGCAGCGAAATCAGCGTCGTAACCATTCGCCACCATGCCGTCGATAAACTTGCGCTCGAAATTGCCGATAGTGCCCATGCGCCGGAACGTGGCCATGGCGCGGCGCAACTGATCGGATTCCGACGGTGTGAATCCAGCAGCGACAATGGCGATCTTCATGGCCTGTTCCTGGAACAGGGGCACGCCGCAGGTTTTATTTAAAACCTCCTCCAGTTCCTTACTCGGATAAGTCACTTTCTCGGCGCCGCTTCGCCGCCGCAGATAAGGATGAACCATGTCGCCCTGGATCGGTCCCGGCCGCACAATCGCCACCTCAATCACCAGATCGTAGAAATTCTGCGGTTTCAGGCGCGGCAGCATGGTCATCTGCGCCCGGCTCTCTACCTGGAAGACCCCAAGGGAATCAGCCCGGCTGAGCATCGCATAGGTATGCGGATCATCCTGCGGCACGGTCGCGAGGATGAGAGGCTTGTCGTAGTGATAGGTCAGGAGTTCAAACGCCTTGCGAATACAGGTCAGCATACCCAGGGCAAGCACATCGATTTTCAGAATACCGAGGGTGTCCAGATCGTCCTTGTCCCACTCGATGACGGTGCGCTCTTCCATGGCGGCATTCTCGATGGGCACCAGTTCGTCGAGCGGGCCACGGGTTATGACAAAGCCGCCCACATGCTGGCTGAGATGCCGCGGGAAGCCGATCACCATGCGCGCAAGCTCCAGGGTACAGCGCAGGTGCGGATCGGCGGGATCGAGCCCCGCCTCCCGGATGTCATCTTCGTTGATGCCCTCGGCCCCCCATCCCCAGACAGTGCACGCCAGCACATCCACCGCATCCAAAGGTAATCCCATGGCCTTGCCCACATCCCTGAGCGCGCTACGCGGTCGATAGGAGATCACCGTCGCGGCAAGACCGGCCTTGTCGCGGCCATAGGTGGCGTAGATATACTGGATGACTTCTTCCCGCCGCTCGTGCTCGAAATCCACGTCGATATCCGGCGGCTCGTTGCGTTCGGCGGAAATGAACCGCTCGAACAGAAGATCGACTTTGGTGGGATCGACGGATGTGATGCGCAAGGCATAACACACCGCCGAATTGGCGGCGGAGCCGCGTCCCTGACAGAGAATTTCGCGGCTTTCGGCGAAGCGCACCAAATCCCACACTGTCAGGAAATAGGGTGCGTAATTCAACTCGGCGATCAAGGCCAACTCGCGGGTGAGCAGATCGCGCACCTTGTCCGGGATACCCGCGGGATAACGGGCGGCGGCACCTTCCCAGGTCAGGCGTCCCAATTCCGCCTGCGGCGTACGGCCGTTCACCACAGCCGCCGCCGGATATTCGTAGCGCAGTTCATCGAGGGAAAATGTGCAACACGCGGCAATCTCAGCCGTGCGATCCAACGCCGCAGGGTAACGGCGGAACAAGCGCGCCATTTCCGCCGACGGCTTTAAGTATCGTTCCGCGTTGGCGGCAAGGCGATATCCGGCCGTGGCGATGGTGCATTTCTCGCGAATGCAGGTGAGCACATCCTGCAAGGCCCGCCGGTCGGGATGGTGGTAGAGCACATCGTTGACGGCGACCAGAGGAACACCGGTCGACGCGCCAATGCTGGCCAGACGTTCCAACCGCCCTTCATCGGCACCGTCATAGCTATAGTGGACGGCGAGAGACAGACGCGCGCCGAACGCATCTTTCAGGAGACCGAGATGGGATTGCAGATTCGCGCCGTCGTCCTGATCCGTCGGCAAGGCGATAGCCATTTGCCCATCCGCGTGTGCCAGCAGATCATCGCGAGCAAGCAGGCATTGGCCTTTTTCCGCCCGGCGCTTGCCCATGGTCAGCAGCCGCGCGAGGCGGCCATAAGCAGCGCGGTCCGTCGGGTAGACAAGCACGCTCGGCGCATCGGTCAGATCGATGCGCGCACCGACAATCAAACGCAGCCCGGTCTCCTTACATGCCGCATGAGCGCGGACAATCCCGGCAAGGGTATTGCGATCGGTCACCGCCATCACCGTTCGCCCCAACCGCTGGACCATATCCACGAGCTCCGACGCGTGGGATGCCCCATGCAAGAAGGAGAAATTGGTGGTGACCTGGAGATCGATGTAGGACGTCATGCGAACATCCCATGCATGAACCAGCGGGGAATGACGTCGAGACCGTAGAGCCCCTCGCGGAAAATCCAGAACCGCCGCCCCTCCCCATCCTCGACCCGGTAGTAATCGCGGCACCGTTTCCGGTCGGGCAAGGCCTGGGCCTGACGCCACCATTCCGGATCGATCCGCTCGGGTCCGTGGGCGCGGGCAACACGATGAACGACGCGGCGCCAGGTGAAACTCAGAGGCGGATCGTCGGGCATAGGTGCCAGCACCAGAATCGGCTCCGGCGCCGGCAACAAAGTCAGGGGACGCTGATCCTGCTGCGGCCATGCCGTCGGCGACATAGCGCGCTGGCGCACCGGCACCATCGCCGCAGCCCGTTCCGGAATATGGCTTTCCACCGCCGCGATACGACGCACGCGCTCGGGACCGAGCCGATTCTCCAGCCGGTCGATCAAAGCGCCCAGGCGCTCCCGTGTTGCCGTATCCGGTGCGCCTTCTTCATCCGATGCTTCATGCAAATCGCCCTGGATCGCGGCCAAGGACTCGACGCGGGTCGCCGCCAAGGTAGCTGTCTCAATGCCAAAGCCCGCATCCACGGTCCCAAGGCGCTCGGCGAATAACCGCATAAGATGGCGCGGCTCCCGTACCGGGCGGCTGGTGCCGATGTGGATATGCTGGGCGGTGCAGTCCACCCGAGTCAAAGTGAGGGTCAAAGCGCGAGCCCCTTGATCGGCGGCGCGCAAAAGTTCGCATAACCGCGCGAGCAATCGGTCAAGGGCAATGTCGATGCCGTCGCGATGGACAATCGGTTCGGGAAATTGCAGATGGGTCCGCCACACCGGCGTCGGACGCAAGGGCGAGATGGGCTCGTCCTCGCGACCCAACAATCGGTCGAGACGCCGCGACAGGTCCGGGCCGAAACGGCGCGCCAGGGGTGCACGCGGCAAATCCAGCAGATCGCCGATCGTATGCAAGCCGAGGCGGCCCAGAGCTTCGACTGTTGCGTCGGATGATCGCAGAGCCGCCACGGGCAAAGGCGCCGCGACCGCGCGGGTGCCGCGCGGGGCAACGATGCCATCGGCTGGAAAATTCTTCACCGCGCCGTAACGCACCCAGGCCCAGGCGGCGGCGGGCGTATCGGCAACGGCGGCGCTGGCGGTGAAACCGGCGCGGGCAAGACGGCCCACCATATGGGCAATCAACGCCGCCTCGCCGCCGAACAGATGGGCACAGCCGGTCACGTCAAGCATCAGCCCGTCGTCGCCGTCCACCGCCACCCATGGCGTATAACAAATGGCCCATTCCGCCAGACGCCCGAGCGCGGCTTCGTCGCCCGCCGGATCGCCGGACGCGCAACGCACATGGGGGACCAGAGCCCGGGCATGGGCCAGAGCCATATCCGCATGCAAGCCCAAAGCCGCTGCCGCCTCATCCACCGCCGCCACGCGCAAACCGCCCGGGCCAGTGGATGTCAGGACCAAAGGTCCCGATACCTCATCCCGCGCCTGATCCGGAAATCGTGTGCGGTGAAGCGTCTTCCAGCGGTCCGTCGGCCAACGGCACAGCCACAGCGCCGCGCAGCGCCGCATCGTTCGCCTCCACTTTCCAAGTTTGCGGCCGGCCGCCCCGGCACTGATGCAATGCAACCCGCCATGACACCGCGTTCTGTGTGGGGCGGCGGGTCGCATCGGATGTCACCCGCCAGCGGGTGAGCGCCGCCGAAGGCCCCATGTGTGCCGCCGAGGGCGGCAGCAAAAGCGCCAGCGCCCGCCCGCCGCGCGCGGCGAGCTGGAGGCGGCGGCTGGCAGTAAAATCCAGGACCACGCCCTCGCCCACCACCGCGCCTAAAGCGTCGCAGCGTAGGCCTTCCTCCAGCACCCACAGGGCATCGGCATTGCGGGCGACCGTGACAAAGATCACCCGGCGCGGATTGAGTGCGGCGGCGGCTATCCCCGCCCCATACAACGCGCCACGGTCTGCTATGGCGCTGTGGGTACGGCACCACAGGATGGGCCGCGCGGGAGAATGGGCGCGCGAAGACTTTGGTTGATTGCCCACCCCCTCACCCTCCCATCGCTTCGCGACGGGGCCCTCCCTCTCCCCAGCGGGGAGAGGGTCGGGGTGAGGGGGAGGCCCAAGATGGGAGAGCACCAGGAGCGCGAAGCCCAGCGCTGCGCCGTCGCCGGAGGCTCCCGCAATCTCATGCAACGCCCCACGCGGCAGTCCGCCCCAGGGCAAAGCTGTATCGAGTACGGGAAGGCCCAAGGCCACGGCTGCCCCCGCATGGCCCGACTCCTCCAGGGCACCGATCTGGCGGCGCAGGTGGGCGACCGCATCCTTGGGCATATGAGATAAATTGTTCATGATTTGTTCTTATATATGCCCGCACGGTATCGCCCTCGATCCCAGATGGTCAAGGGTAGATAAAAGTAAAAATAACAAATGGTTAGATCATACCGCCCAAAAGAAAAAAGGCCGCCCCGGTTACCCGGGACGGCCTTTCCGATCTGACGGGATCTAAATCGTGCCGCTAGTCTAGTTAAGCAGCCCGATTACTCCATGGACGTTCGCTGGAACCGCCACGTTTGTGACCGTCGCCGCCATCGCGACGCTGGTTGTTGTTGCTGCCACGGCGCGGTCCGCGATTTTGCGGACGGCCACCGCGATTGGGCTTCGCTCCGCCACGCGAATTGCCACCGCCACCGCTGCTGCGCGTGGCGAGACCTTCCACATGGAACGGATGATTGGCATCCACCGGTACAGGCTGGCGGATTTCACGCTCAATCGCGCGAAGCTGGGAGATTTCCTCGGCATCACAGAACGACACGGCCGCTCCGTCCGCACTGGCGCGGGCGGTACGACCGATGCGGTGTACGTAGCTTTCAGGTTCCATGGGCAGATCGAAATTGATGACGTGCGTGACGCCATCCACGTCGATGCCGCGGGCGGCGATATCGGTCGCCACCAACACACGCACGCCACCGGCCTTGAAAGCATCGAGCGCCTTCTGGCGGGCGTTTTGCGATTTGTTGCCGTGGATCGCCTCGGCGCGCACGCCATTTTTGACCAACTGTTCGGCGATACGATTGGCGCCATGCTTGGTACGGGAGAACACGATCACGCGGGCCAGCGCGCGATCCTGAAGAATATGATCGAGCAACCGGCGCTTGTTATCGCGGGTGACGAACATAAGCTTCTGATCGATGCGTTCGACGGTGGTCGCCTGAGGCGTCACTTCGATGCGCACGAAGTTCTTGAGCAGGCTGTTGACCAGCGAAGCCACGCCTTCCGGCATGGTCGCCGAGAACATCAATGTCTGACGCACGGCGGGCAAGCGCGCGGCGATGGAACGCACATCGCGGATAAAGCCCATATCCAACATACGGTCGGCTTCGTCGAGCACGAAAACCTCAACCGTGGACAGGTCGATATGCCGCTGTTCGATCAGATCGAGCAGACGGCCGGGCGTGGCGATCATGACGTCGATCCCGTTGCGCACGGCGTTGACCTGGGGGTTCTGGCTGACACCGCCGTGGATAACGACGCAGCGCAGGCTGAGATGCTTGCCATAGACGGCGAAATCGTCGGCGATCTGGCAGGCCAGTTCGCGGGTCGGCGTCAGGATCAAGGCGCGTGCGCCTTTGGGACTTGCCCGGCGTTTATCGGTAGCGAGTTTTTGCAAAATCGGCAGTGCGAAAGCGGCGGTCTTGCCGGTGCCGGTTTGGGCGATGCCGAGCACGTCGCGCCCCTGTAAAAGAGCTGGAATCGCCTGGGCCTGAATTGGCGTCGGCGAAGTGTAACCTTGGGCGGCAACAGCCTTGAAAAGGGGCTCGATGAGGCCAAGATCGGAAAAGAGAGTCATTCAGTGTGTTCTTTCTTGAATATAAATATCGTCATCGCCCTGACAAATTTCCGGCTCGTTTGAACCGGGCGTTGGTCGAGAACCATAAAATGGCGCGTTTCCTACCGGAAAACCGGAAGACCACTTTTCCGGGAAATGCGCTATCCGCTTCATGCACATGCAGAAGCCGGTCCGAGGACGGACGAAGCTGGTGAACCCGACCGGGCACGCTACCAGTGGGAAGGGATGTGAGAGGGTTTTCTCAGGATGGGGCGCCGTGAACGGCGCCTGCGCGCAATCGCGAGAAAGGTCGGCAATAGGCCGAGACAAGCGGGTACATACGCTGATTGCTGCGGCGCGTCAACCTTTATCGCCCCAATAGCGGTTTATGGCGCCAGGGCCCGGGCCGCACGCACCGTTGTTTCAAGAGTATCAAGAAAGCGTGAACGATCCTGCTTGGTGAAGGGGGCCGGGCCACGGGTGGTTTCGCCGATCTCGCGCAGATGGGTATGCAGGTCGCGCACGGCCACCGCCATGCTGATGGAGGCCTCGTCGAGGGGCTTGCCGTTGGGACGGACCACTTTGGCTTTGCGCGCGACGCACCGGGCCGCGAGGGGAATGTCCGCCGTGATGACCACATCGCCCGCCCCCGCCCGTTCGGCGATCCAGTCGTCGGCGGCATCGGGCGTTCCCGGGACGACAACCCGCCGCACGCCGGGCCCCTCGGTCAGACGCATCCAGGTATTACCGACCACATGCACGACCAGACCGTGGCGCTCGGCCACGCGCAGTACTTCGTCCTTCACCGGACAGGCATCGGCATCGACGTAAATCTCGGTCATGGGGGAGTTATATCATGGGGACCGCAGTCCTCATTCCTATTCTCAGCTGTCGTCACGCACGGCTGTCCGGTCGTGGCACCCGAGCTGTGACATCACTCCGTCGTCGTCCCCGGACTTGTTCCGGAGACCTAGTAACCGCGAGCTATGCAGATAGATCATTGCTTTCCGCAGCGTATGACGCTTCGATACTCTGGGCCCCCGTGACAAGCACGGGGGCGACAAATAAGAAAAATTCCGCACAACAACTGATATCGCGGTAATCGACAGGCCTATGATATGACTGCGCCGTCATGGCCGCCCCTGTTCTCATTCTCCGCAATATTCACCTCACCTTCGGTGGGACGCCCCTGCTTGAGGGAGCCGATCTCGCCGTGAGCGAGGGCGACCGCCTGTGCCTCGTCGGCCGCAACGGTTCGGGCAAATCAACGCTCCTGAAAATCGCCGCCGGACTGGTGGCATCCGATAAGGGCGATCGCGACATCCGCCAGGGAACGTCAATCCGTTATCTCCCCCAGGAACCGGACCTGACCGGCCATGCCACAACGCTGGCTTATGTGGAAGCCGGTCTGGGAGAAGGCGACGATCATTACCGGGCGCGCTATCTTCTCAATCAATTGGGGCTGAGCGGCGATGAGGCGCCCGAACGGCTGTCAGGCGGCGAAATCCGTCGCTGTGCCCTTGCCCGCGTCCTCGCGCCGGCGCCGGATGTGCTGCTGCTGGATGAGCCAACCAATCATCTGGACCTGCCCCTGATCGAGTGGCTGGAAAGCGAACTCAAGTCCCTGCGCGCGGCCATGGTTATGATCAGCCATGATCGCCGCTTTTTGTCGAACCTGTCGCGGGCGACGGTGTGGCTCGATCGCGGCACGACACGTCGCCTGGAAGAAGGGTTCACGGCGTTCGAAGCCTGGCGCGACGAAGTGCTCGATCAGGAAGAACGGGACCGGCATAAACTCGACCGCAAGATCGCCGCCGAGATGGATTGGCTGCGCTACGGTGTGTCCGGACGACGCAAGCGCAACCAGCGTCGCCTGGGCGCCCTCCATGCCATGCGCCAGGACCGGCGGGAAGACCGTGGGGCTCTGGGCGCCGCAACTATGACTCTGACCGACACCGAGATGTCGGCCAAGTTGGTGATCGAAGCCCGCGACGTTTCCAAATCCTATGGAACGCGGCCGATCGTCAGCGGATTCTCCACACGTATCGCCCGTGGCGACCGCGTCGGCATTGTCGGCGCCAACGGCACGGGCAAGACCACCCTCCTCAACCTTCTGACGGGGGTTCTCGCGCCCGATTCCGGCGCGGTGAAGATAGCCGACGGGCTTCAGATGGTCACTCTCGACCAAAGCCGGAAATCGCTCGATCCGGCCACGACCTTGCGCGATGCCTTGACCGGTGGCCACGGCGACCAAGTGATTGTCGGCGGTCAGCCACGTCATGTGATCGGATACATGAAGGACTTCCTGTTCGCGCCCGAGCAGGCGCGCACCCCGGTGGGCGTTCTATCCGGCGGCGAACGCGGACGCCTCATGCTGGCTCGCGCCCTTGCGCAACCGTCTTCCCTGCTGGTGCTCGACGAGCCGACCAACGATCTCGATCTTGAGACCCTGGATCTTCTTCAGGAGATGATTAGCGATTACGGCGGAACCGTTCTCCTGGTCAGCCACGACCGCGACTTTCTCGACCGCACGGTGACGACGCTCATCATCAGCGAGGACGATGGCCAGTGGCAAGCTTACGCCGGGGGCTACAGCGACATGGTCGCGCAGCGCGGCCGTGGCGTCGGCGCACGGTCGGCGCCATCGGTGGCCGTGCGGAAGCCCAAGTCCAATTCAGAACAGGCCCCCGTGGGGGCACGAAAGCGGAAACTCGGATTCAAGGAGCAACATGCTCTGCAGACCCTGCCGGCGCGCATGAAAGCGCTTGGGGCTGAGATCGCGCGACTCAAGAC
>SCTM01000178.1 GCA_004297485.1 Rhodospirillaceae bacterium | reverse complement strand
CTGGTTCAGCGGACGGGATGTGTATACTCCAATCGCTCGCAGAAGCCGGGATGCGCGCTTGGGACCTCGCCCCCGACTGTCTTAATTGTCTCCAAGCGGCGTTCGAGGATATTACATTCAGATCGGGCGTACTGGCGGCGCTGGAAGAATATGGGCACTTAACGCCTCGATCATACGCGCCGCAAAGACGAGACGTTAAGAGAGGTCAACCGGGTCTGAACGTCTTTCGACCGAGCTAATTTGAGCTTATAGACCGAGCCAAAGACCGGCATTCCGATCCTTTGCGAATGTCAGGGTCTTTTCGCCGGGGCTCGATTGAGTTTGCCGAGGCGCTTCCTGCTCGCGGCTATTCCTGTCCTTGACGAATTCCAGTTGACGTTCCTGAGCTTGTTCGTTGCGAGAAGGAGCGGCATTGTTTCCGTTATCGAGACGCGACATATCATTTTCAAAACGGTTTATTTCGTAAGCCGCTTGGTGCGTATCGATCCTGCCATCTTTTAGACGTTCCAGGACGCCTTCTTTGAATTCCAGATTCTGGAGTTCTATTCTTTCATCAGGAGTGAGCGCCACTTCGTTTTGTGGCTGCACCTCCGGCTCGCGCTGTTCTTCGACCCTTTGTTCCGGCTCAACGCTACGGGCTGCCACGATCTCCCGGCTCACATTATCGAACTGGTGCCCGCTATCTTGTCGTTGGGCTTCACGCAGGGGCTCATAGCGACCTGGTTCACGCATCTTCGGATTCCCTCATCTGACGGACGTGTGGTTATAATTTCCAATAGATCAAGGCAATCTCACTCGGCGGCAAGTAAAAGCGGCGCTTTGCACTTGCAGGTATATTTTTTGCCAACCTCGACGGTCCATTTCTTCCCGCAGCTATCGCAGACGATCGGACCCTTAGCAGGTGATGTCGGCTGCACTGTTTGCTCGGGCGGCTTAGCCGGGACTGCCGCAATGCTCGTGTTCGTCTCGGTAGCGTGACCGGCATCGGTCTTAATTGAGGTCACATCTGGGATTACGGCCGTCATTGCCGGTTTGGAAATCGGCTGAGCTGCCATGCTATTCGCGGTCGGCTTCGGCAATGCCTTATGGAGATTGACGCCGTGTTGCTTCAGTTCCGCGTTGTCGTGCCACCGGACCTTGCGAGCGGGGATAGGATCAAGGTTTTCGACAAACACGATTTGCTGATGATCTTTTAGCACCATCAGTTCGTCAGGATAGGCGAGCTGCCGTTGGGCCTCGCCGACTCCCACTGTACGGTTCCAATTATCGGAACTTGTGTTTGATGAGGAAGAGCTTGCTCCACCTGAACCCGAAGAAAAACTGGTCGCAAAACTAATCGCGCGGCCAATCGCCCATGAAAAATTACGAACCTCAACGGTCGTGACGCCGCAGAGAGACGAGAAATAATCGGCCGTCATTTTGTCTCGGCTACCAAAGTATTGAATGACGCCACTATTGCTGATGAAGGTCTGGTAACTGTCCTGGCCGTACACTTGAGCGAGCCGTGAGAGGTCCTGAACGATGCCCCAAAGCTGCATATGGTAGCCGGCCATGAGGCTGAACGCCTGTTCCAATACCGGAAGGCGGCCAAGCGCCGGCATTTCATCGAGCAGGAATAGCACGGGATGCTCGGGCTTATCTTCAATGTTCCTAGCATTGACCGTGATGGCTTGCGAAATGTGAAGTCTGGTCCAACGATCAAATGTTTGTAGCCGGTCGGCGGGCAGGATCAGATAGACACTGATCGATTTGCACTTCAAATCCTCAAATCGAAAGTTCGAACGCGACAGGCTCTCACGAATACGTGGGCTATCCAGAAAATGCGTATGAGACTGTGCGCTCGCCATGACGCTACTGAATAACTTTTCATCCTTTCCTGCCGTGCGAGCGGCCGTGCTGCTCACGACCGGATGGGGATGGTTGTACATCGCTTGCAGAAGCTCTTTAAGATTCGGGTCTGTCATAGTCAGAATGTCGCGAACGCGACCAAGATGGCGGTGTTCCTCTTCAGCCGTCGCCGTTGCGACATAGAGGATGATGCCGGTCAAAAGCGCCTTAGCTTCCTCATCCCAAAAGCGACCGTCAGCCTTGGTGATTTCATTGATGACGAGAGCATCCGCTAAAATCTGCGCATTCTCGGCAGCATCAGGATCATTCGCTTTAATAAAATCGAGCGGATTGAAGCAGGATTGCTTGATCCCGAGTTTTGATGCGGCAATGTCCCAGGGATCGAGCAATATGACCTCCTGCCCCATACCGGCGATCTTGATTTCCGGTGAACCGGAGCCGCGCCGGTGCGCTGTCACAAGAGCGTTCTCGCCTTTCGGGTCGATAGCGAGCACCGATCCGGGGTAGGTCAGAAGATTAGGAATGACCGAGGAGACACCCTTGCCACTGCGCGTGGGAGCAACCGTAAGAAGGTGCCGCTTGCCTTTGTAGTGAATCTGAGATGCGCCCTTCGACCCCGAGACAAAATCTCCAAGCAGGAATCCCTTCCGCTCGAAAAGTCCGTTTGCTTCCAGATGTTCGTAGGTCGCCCATTGCGCCGAACCGTAGCTGGTCGGCCGCGGCTGTTTGATGGAGGCGATAAGCTTTTTTCCAAGGCTTAAGCCGAGAGCGATACCGGCGAAGAAAAGGATGGTCGCGGCGCCATATCCGAGAGTGTCGGCCGCAGGGTATGGACCGAACAGTGTGTAGAGAGACGCCAGTCCGGCAAAGCCGAGCCACAAGAGGCGACGAAACTTCTTGAATTTGGGGCTAAAGAAAGCGCCGATGCCGAAACCGGCAGCAGTGGAAAGCGCCAATATCCCGATGCGCCCGAGATAGAGCCGCACACCGTGAGGTGCGTAGCTATCCATATCCATATATTGGGCATAGGCAGGATTCGTCAGAAGCGCGAGAGCGGACGGCACCAATAAGCAAATCAGGTTCGTTGCTACAGAGCGCGACGAATGAGTGAGGCGCGAGCGTAGCGTAGACATGGGCAACCTCCAGGCTATGAAAGGGTGAACGGTTACGAACTAGCGCGAACGATCCTTGTCTTTGTCTCGGTCCTTGCGGAACGTGAGGACTTTCTCTGCCTGCGACTTATCCTCATCCGAGCGCGCTTTGGTATCACCCTTGCCTGAAATCTCTTGGTTCGGTTTTTTCAGCTCCTCATAGCGTTGAGTTTCAACCTTTTTGCCGCCGGCGCGGCTGGTACGTTTGATCTCTTCCGGTGTCCGAGCTGGGGGCGTTTGCTCACGCGGCACCTGTTTTTCCGAAGGAGTCGGTTGAGTCTTGCCTTCCTGACGTGAAGCGATCTCTTCGCGTGTCGCCCATGCCAGGCTTGCTTCGTTCCGGAAGCGGCGCCCCATGAAGGACGCCAGTTGCTTTTCGTCCACCGCCAGATCCCGCGAGACGTATAGCTCGATGCGGTTCTGGTGGCGTGTCATACCGACATAGGCAGTGGCAGCATTCCATGCGAATATATTGTCGTAGAGGGCATAGACTTCCGTTTGAGTTTTGCCCTGACCGCGATAGATCGTGCCCGCGTAACCCAAGCCGTAGTCTTTGAAAGTCGCGGTATCGAATTCCACTAACCGCCCGTTATCGATACGAGCCTGTATTTTGGTTTCCTTGATCTTTTCGATGGTCGCGAGCAAGCCGTTATAGATACCGACCCGGCGCGCATTGCCGTGGAATTGGATACGGTCGCCTTTACCGAGGGTGATCTTGCCGCGCACGCATTCGGCTTCCAGCTCGTCCCGGATTTCGCCTCTCTGCGCCCGGACAGCGCGAAGGTCATGGTTAAGCCTGTTCACTTCGTTATTCGTCCCGGCATATACAAAACGGTTCATCGCCGGTCGCTCGCGGCTGTTCTGATCCCAATCTGAAATCAGCCTGACCCGGCTTTCCTCCAGGGTTTGCGACCAATGGACAAAACCGCGCTCTGCATACGCACGCAACCCCTCAGACATGCGCCCTTCAGAGAAGGCCTCAGATGCGGTTTTTTGCCAGTCGGCCTCCTGACGCCGCACTTTGGCGATGACAACGCTTCCGTGACGCTCCTTGAGAGCCGTGAACATGCCTCCACGTTCAACGCTTGATAGTTGTCGATCATCCCCCGCAAGGACGACTTTTGCTCCTGTCTCAGCCGCCCGAGACATCAGGCGTGCATACGTTCGCGTGTCGAGCATGGCAGCTTCATCGACGATGACTAAAGTCCGGCGATCCCATGCGGCGGTTCGTTCGTGAAGTCCTTTGTCCTGAAAGAAAAGCTCAAGATGCACGGTTGAGCCGTGCCGGAAGCCCGATTGCCGCAGCCCCTCGGCCGCGGTGTTGGTGGGTGCCAAACCTAAAACCCGCCATCCGGTTCTCTCATGGGCTTCGCGTATTGCAGTGAGACTATGGCTTTTGCCGGTGCCGGCCAGCCCCTCGATAATAACAAGGCCGTCCGTGCCGGTCGCCTTGGCGAAAGCGTTTCGCTGTTCGCTATCAAGGGTCCGTCTGTCGGCAACGGCGCGTGCCACCCGTAGATCAATGACATTCCTCTGCGTCGCGATCTTTTGCGACGCGGCTACCACCAGATCTTCTTCCTGCCGGACTTCCTGTGTCGTATAGCGCCCGGTGAATATGCCCTTTTCTTTATCGAGCAGGGGGATGATCTTGGCGTCGGAAAGCACCCTCGCCCGGATTGCAGCTCTTTCAATTGCATCAGGGACATGCTTCTTGATGAAACGCTCGACATCAAGTTCGGTGAAGGTTGCGCGTCTCTGCGTGAGCGTTTCGAGGAGTTTCGCCGGATCGCGGGCGGCCTGTTCATTAGCGGCGCGGGTCGCTTCGGCTCTTTCGTCGGCCTCGGTAGGCCGGGTACGCATACGCACCGGGCCTTCATGCTTTTGGGCATAAACGCCGATATCATCGACACGAATGTCCAGCCCCATACGCTCGAAATACCGATTTTGGGTATCGCGCCACATGACGCCCCAACGGTCGGCCTCGGTGACGGCTTTCTGGCCGCCTTTCATGGTGCGGATTTCGGGGTCGAGGTCTCGCGCCTTCTTCTCCGAGAATCTGTCGCCCTCGATACGGCGGGTGGTTATCAGCATATGCGCGTGGACATTAATTTCGCCGTCATGGGGCGTATGAATGTCGAGCTGAACGGCAACACCCTTACTGACGAAATGCTCGCGCGCAAATTCCTCGGCCAGTGCCTTCCAGTCTTCGAGTCCGAGGCCCGGATTGGACGGCAGGGCTAACAGAAGTTCCTTGGCCTCCTGAGCATCCTTGCGTTTCTCGGCAGCTTGGGCCTCGTTCCAGAGGACAGCGCTATCTTTGAATTTCTCAGCCGCGCCCTCCGGCAACAGCACGTCATGGTGCAAAGTCGGATCGCGGTGCTTGAAGTAAAACTTTTCGCCCGTCCTGTCGCATTTGAGGTCGGTACGTTCGTTATAGGCTGACGAGCGGCAAGCATTGCCGCCGTCAGACCGTTTTATGTACTGCACGCGGGCAAATTCAATAGCCATGTCTGACAATGTACAACGTCAGTGGTTAAATTCGCATTGGCGTTGCTTGCAACGCATATTGCGTATGAAGACTAGCTTCATAACGGTTGTTACTTGGTGCCTACATATGTGTGCATGTCTTCACCGATTTCAAAGCTTCAATTCGTAAGATGTGAGATTAGGAGGTCTCCATGCCGAAATTCACTCTCGCAGAAAGACTGCAACGTGCAGATGCTCGTAAACTAAGAGCCGAGCAGGAAACAGCGAAGCTCAAGAAACAGCAAATCAAAGCGCGGACACGCCGCCTCATTGAGATCGGCGGTCTGGCCGTAAAGGCCGGCATTGACGAATTAGCGTCAACCGCGCTTTACGACCGCTTTTTATCCATTGCTACCGAGTCTCAGGATAAGGCGAAGGTGACACTCTGGGAACGCGCCGGTTCCAGACATTTTCAGAGAGAGGAAGATGCGCGTGTCGTCGCTATTGCGCGGTTCCCCGGCAAGGTCGATATGGATGTTTCACAGCAACTTCGCGCGCATGGCTTCCGCTTCAACCGCTTCCTGACCCAATGGGAGGGTAAGGTTCTTTTTGAGGAAGCGGCTGCTACGGTCAAGTTGGCGGGCGGGACAATTGAGAAAGTCAAAACCGCACCGCCTCCGCCGCCTGCGCCACCCCAAGCACCGCCGCCCGCGCCCCCGGCGGCAAGCGCCGGGACGCCCTCAAGCATGAGGAAATAGCCCGCATACATTTGTATGCAGGGAGAGGCCGATGATTTTTCGGAAATAAAAACGGCTCCGGCGTAATGCCGGAGCCGTTTGTCGTTTAGCGCGTCCAGATCAATGTGTGTTTTTGGTCGCTCGCGACCAGACGTGCGGTGATCGCAGCCGGGAAGCTGGGATCGTCCAGCTTGACCGAGAGGTACTTATTGCCCTCCTTGCTTTCCTGCGACCATGCGGCCCCGATTTCGGCGTTGCCCGCGAAGATGCGGTAGTCAGGTGCCTTCTCGCTCGTCTTTTCGACCGCTGCGATATTGACCTTTGCCTTGACGGTCAGGGTAGTGATTGCGCCCTGAAAGCCATTGTCCTGCTTTGTGAAGGTTCCGATTGTAGCCATGTTACTGTTCCTTTCTGAAATTGAGGCCGCACCATGCTGCCTCGATGGCGACCGTCAAATCGTCGAGGCTTCGTCGATGTGCAGGCGCGTTATCCCGCACCCCCGCAGGGGGCGCGGAGCTGCACAAGCCGAAGGCGCGGAAGCGAGCGGGGAAACGCGGTCTTTAGACCTTGCCTGCACTCGCCGGAGTGGCGATTACGTTCGCCTTTTATCGAGGCTGAATGGATGACGCGGCTGGTCAGAAAGGGACGGGAATATGAAAGATGCAATCGCTTGCCTTCACACCTCAAGCAGGCAATGGCTGCAAGACTGAGGCGCATCAACGCACTGAACTAAAGAAAAGCAATGGTCATATCGCCCTTGGTCGAAAAGCAGAGAGCGGGGAGGAAACTGCTTTTTCCTTCGCGGGCTTCCTACGCCAAATCGGCATAGCTGGTTGCAGCCTTTGAGCGGGAGGGCATCTTGCAAAACCTCTCTGGTCAATAGCTGGAGATCCGGTTCCCGCACGATCACTGAAAGCACGTTGATAAAAGCCACCTGATCTGAGACGCGCCCCCTATACGACAACGCGCCCGTCATTCAGGACAGGCCGTTTCCCTTGCGAAAAAATCAATCGGCATCTTCCAGCATAGGCGTTCTTCTCCCCTCGCCCCCTCGCCCTTAGCTGCCTTCGTCCGTCCTTTTCGCACCTCGATCGGCACGATCGCCGCAAGTGCTTCGCACTCCTTCACTACGTTGCGGTCGCAAGCGATGCAGCTTGCCTTCTCGGCGCAAGGCCGTCTCCCGAAGGCCGCGATGGTCGCGGTCAGTAACGACGGAGAAACCCATGTTGGAATATTCGATAACTGATCTTTTTCGCTTAACAACGTCCGAGCTTGTGAAGCTCGACTATGAAATGGCCAGCGTTTTGTCTTGGCTTCCTTATGAAAGCGAGAATTATACAATCGCCTTGCTCAACCAGCGGCTCATCCGCCGCGAGCTGGGTCGCCGCGATTTAGAGCGGAAATTTACGCCGCTCTAAAACACGAAAGCGCCGCCGCCCGTGAGGGCGGCGGCGCGTCTCGCCGGTCAGAAAACCGGTCATGAAAAAGCCGCCCCGCCGCATGGGCGGGGCGGTGTTCCGTTACTCGGCTGCTTGGAGGATTTCCGCTTCCTCCGTGACGGGCTGTTGCTGCCGCAACGGATGCGGCAACCAGCCCTTTCCGGCAAGCCGCTCGGCGGCGCGGTCGATCAAGGCGTCCTTCTTGAGGCCAGCGATATTTTCTGCGGCCTCCTTGGAAACGCCTTCGGCTACGGCTTCAAGGACAATCGCCTTGGATACGCGGCCAAGGAAACGCTCTCTGGTGGGTTCCCACCAGACCGCCATATCGAGATTGACGGATTCCGCCAATGTGCTGGCATCACGAAGGCGTGGACAAGAGGGCTTATCCTGCTTTGCCTGTACGGCATCCACGGTGATCGCGGCACAGAACGCAATCAAGCGAATGACAGTCTCTTTATCCTGCTGCGTAAGCCAGCCATAAAGCTGGCTGGCATCTTCGGGCAGGGCTTTGAGCCACACGGCGCGGCGCTGCTCGATGAGGATTACCGCTCCGCTCTGCGTGATGTTCTCGGCGCTCTTGCGAAGATCGCGACTTTTGACTCGAATATCGAGGCAGGAACCGTCCTCATGTGGATAGAACAACGGCAACGCCATCGCATGAGCCAGTGCCGCAAGGGCAACTGCCTCATTATCGAGCAGGGATGCTCTCAAAGCCGCTGTGCGCTCGGCGGTTAAATCTTCGACCAGCCGCGCAGATAGAGGCGAACCATATTCAACAGTTTCGCCTTCTTCCGCTTTGCCGCCCTCGATCACGCTGAGACGGGCTTTCTTGTCCTCGGATCGGACAAGACCACGCTCGATGCGGACGCCAGCGCCGCCGATGGTGACGATTGCGCCGGACACCGCTTTATCTTCGGGCGTCCAAGTCAGCCGCTCTTCCCCGATGGCCTCGATACGCTCCTCGATTTTTTCGATCTGAGCGAAGACTTCAGGGGTGGCATCCTCGCCATGTTCCTCAACCAGCCTGTCATTCTCTGCTGTCAGGCGATCAAGTTCCTTCTGCTGCTTCGCGGTCGCGGGGGTCTCCTGCGGTTCCATGCGGTTATAGGAGCGAAGGGTTTCCCAATCGAGTTCGGGGGCGATCTCGACCCAACGCCAGCCTTCGGCCTGTACCTTGGCAGCTTCCTTGGAAAGTCCTTCGCTGACCAGCCGGTTTAGCAAAGCGGCGTTGGTGAGATAACCTGCATGGTCTGTCTCAAACAGGTCGCGGACGATTTCACCACCAGCGGCTAGATACGCTGGCAATCCGACGAACTGCACCCGCGCATCGTCGGCCTCGACATGCGCCTCGGTCAAGGTGCGGCGGATTTGCGTTGGTTCGCGCTGCCAGTCCGGCAGATTGAACCAAGCGTTCTCCTGCGCCTCATGATCGTCAGAGACGGTGAAGGCCATAAGCTGATCGAGATTTATTTCCTCGCTGCGGTAGAGGTCGAACAAGGTGGGACTGACTGCCGCCAGTTTGAGCCGCTGTTTTACAACGGAAGCTGTGACGCCGAAACGCGCCGCGATTTCTTCATGGCCTTTGCCGGACTCTGCGAGTGCGTGGAAGGCGATGAATTCGTCAGCAGGGTGCATCGCAAGGCGCGCTGTGTTTTCGGCAAGGCTGACTTCAACGGCATCCTCGCTGTCGAGAACATGGCAGGGAACCTTGAAATTCTTGGCAAGGTGCTTGCGCTTCACAAGCAACTTGAGCGCAGCCAATCGGCGGCCTCCGGCCGCAACTTCGTATTCGCCTTTGGCGCGGCGCGTGGCTTGGAGATTTTGCAACAGGCCGTGCGCCTTGATGCTGGCCGCAAGTGTTTCGATGCCTTCTTTCGCGCCGATCTTGCGGACGTTGCTTGAGGACTTAAAAAGTTGGTTCAGTGGGATCATTTGGATATTCATAGTCGGTCTCCTTTAAGACAGGGGTTACAGCGTGGAAAATCCCGCGCTGAACCCCTGGCGTCGCCGAGACCGGGGTGTGCAAACCGCAAGCGGCTTCTCAGGAGCCGAAAAAGCAACGCGATCTTCGCCTCGCGAAATCGCGTCTGTCTTTTTTGGTGGAAGACGCTTGTGGTGCGCTGAGGGGAGACCCCTAAGAAAAATCCCGCTGCGAGCGGGACTGTCCCCATTCGATTGCGTCAGATCGTCCGACTCTAGGGGGCGTTGCGGGGGTTCTTACCCCCGCTAGAAGGGGGTGTGCCGGCGACTACAGGCGCCGGCCAGGGGGAAGGCTTTCCCCCGCCAAGGAGCTGTTCTTGAAGTCGCCATCTGTTCCCTGTCGTCAATACAGGCTATTATATGTTCTAAGTTGTTGGATTTACGATATTAAACGGCTTTGAATTGTCGTCGAACGCGAACAATATGGCCTTGATGGACTTGGACAGTAGCAAAGATCCGACCTAGGACATGGCAAAGAAACCACCTCCAAAGACTGGCCATAGCGAGGCCGTGAGTAAAAAGCCGCAGAGTCACGCACTCGTGAAAGAGAAGGCGTCGAAGAGCCTCTCAGATCGGACAGCGACGGCGGTTCAGGAACCAAGATCCCAGAATACAGCGTTACCATCTAACCTTGTCAGCCAGCTCTTCGATACTGACGAGGAAGAAATCACCGGAGCTGCCGCAGTCCAGTTGCTATCGGACCATCTGACGCAACTGAAGGAGTCAGATAAAGAATGGGAGGAAGTGAGTCGCAAAGATCGCGAAAAACTTTGGAAGCTACTCATCGAGAGCTTTCGGAAGCATGTGTACTCGCCGTACGACGACCTTACTTCTCTGAAATTTGTATTGGTAAACATTGATCCTGAAATATTTCATAAGGAGATGTTTGCTGAAGGAGAAAAGAAAGAATTTTCTGAAGCACTGCGAGAATTTGAGAACCTCGTTCGCAATATACTACAGAGGAATCCCAAGGACGCTTACGGTCACATTGTACTTGGTCAAATTTTAGCCATTCGAGAGAGATGGAATGATGCTGAAGCGGAATTTGGTGCAGCCCTCAAGATAGATTCCACAAACGGAGATGTCTTATATGAACTCGGACGGTTGCTGTATGGCTTTGGCAACGAGCTAGACGGAGTGCGGACGCTTGTAAATGCAAAACAGGAAGAAGTGGCAGGGAAATCGATATTTGACCTCATTCGTGACTTTGAAAATCGACCCCGTACCGAGGCTGAACGTGCAGAAGCCAAACGCCGGTACGATCACGCTCTTGATCTGTCCAAGGAAAACCATCACTCCGCGGCGATGCACTCTCTAAGGGGAGCGCTTCAATTCGATCCGAACGTCGGTGATCCAGACGTTATCCAGAAGCTTCTGGCAAAGGGTAAAGAAGAATTTTTCAGCGAAGCCGAAAACAAATATCGAAAGTTAATCGAGAGCGATCCCAACAACGCCGTGGCGCATTTCGAACTCGGTAAGGTGCTGACGATTCAAGACAGGTTGGACGAAGCAGAGGCGGAACAACGCAAGGCTATCTCAATCGATCCCAAGTATGCGATGGCATACTATGAATTGGCGAGGCTATCGACTCAGCGTGACGCAATCGCGGATGCTATTCGCGCGCTAATCAGTGCGGAACAAATTGATCCCCATATTGGGTATCCACCGGTAGGTGCACTACTTGCAGAAATTAAGATGCACCTGGGTAAGAATTCATTAGAGCCTGCGCAGCTCGACCTGGAATTACTCGATCTTCAATCTGGAGTGCGTGAGGTTTTGCGCAGAGCAGTCGATTCTAGAATGTTTGAGGACTACCTAAAAACGGCAGGTCAAACATATATAGCGGCCGAAAGTAAAACCGCACGTGACGACCCCTCATCCGCTTTGCTAGACCTATCTCTCTTGGGCGCAAAGCGTCCGCAACGGGGGGATATGGATACTCGCGGCACAGAAAGCGCCGCCGATGCAAAATGGACTAGCGACCATCAAAAGAAATTGGATGAGCTAAATGCTATCGGGCGGAAAGCAATACTTAACGGCGAAGATCCGGCCGCTTTGATTGCTGCTGCGCGGAGTGCAAAACTAGCCGCCACCGAGATTACCGAGTCTCGACTGCCGCAACCGACGGAATCACAACTAGCCGTCGAGATGATGGCCGAAAAATTCCGGAGGTCGGCTGCTGGGCGTGTTTACAAATTTATCGAGCGTAATGCCGATTTGGCTGCAAAGGGTGAGCTGTCCCAGGCGTTGATTGCGCAGAAATTGAAGATGCAATCTCAGAACGTGAACAAAGCGATTAAGGAACTGGTACAAAAAGGCTTGATTGTTCGGAAAGACGCACACCGCGGCGAAGTAAAGAAAAAAAAGAAAGCCTACCAGCTCACGCCCGCGCCTAATTAATACGCTGATATTACGAAACTTTTTGGCCCCCTCATCGGGGAACCTACTTCCGCAAACTTTTGCTATATTTATTGTATTATTTATTGTATCTTTTCGTGTGATGGGAATTATCCCATCCGCAAAAGGACCAAACCCATGAGCAACACCGACCGTAAGGACGAGAGCACGGGCCTCTTCTACAACGGCCCCAGCAACACACCGTATTCGACGCCCGACAGTAAGCCGGCCACGAACGGTACCAGCGTCACCACCTATGACAGTAACGGCACTGCCAAGCCCGCCACCATGATCGGCGGCACCGTCCAAACCAATAAGTCCTCCAAGTAAGCGACGCTGTGGTTGGCGGGGCTAACGCCCCGCCACCATATCTCGCAGCCTCTTCAGTTCGGGAGAACCCAATGCGTGATCGCAAACCTGAAAAGTGCCCATTTTGCTCCAAACTCTTCGCCCGCCGACCCGTGTCGGTACCATTTCAAATGTGCCCGAACTGCGGCGCTCCCGAGTCAAAGGAAGAGATCACCTCCCCCACCACGGCATCGAAAGTTTTCGCTGAGAGCTAACGCTCCTCACCGGAGAAGGATCAAGCGTATGACCCATCTTTCCGCTGGACCGAGTCCCACGATGCAAGTCGAACGTCTATCGACTGCAAAGCAACCCGCCCCGGCTCCCGTCCCTCTGAAGAAAAGCCTCGCCAAAATGACCGCACCTGACAGCGCAAAGGCTCTGCTCTCCAAGTTTTCAGCGCTCACGGAACAATTGCCGGGGCTGTGTGAGACCCGCGTGCGCGGTTTCCTGATTCTAATGGCGCTGGCTTCCAACGAAAAAAGCCGTCCTGATCTCGCCGGAAAGACCATTACGCACATTTGCCAGCTTATCGGAGAAATCGACCAGACAGAACGCACCAGGCACTGCCTCCGATCAATGCAGCTATCGGGGCTGGTCATTTACGCAGGCACCGTCGAAAGGACGCACACCTACGGCGTCCCCGAGCATGTCCGCCAGATCATTATCGCTTTCGCCGAAGGACTTAAAAGCTAACGGCCGCAAGCGCCGCGGCGACTAAAGCGAAAGCTCCAATGGAGTCACTTTTGGCATTTTGCCGAGAGGAAACCACTCAATGATATGGCTGCGGCTAGCCGGTATCCCGGTTATCATCGCCATCGCATATTCTCTTCTCATCCCTCTCTGCAATCTCGGTAAATGGATGGGGGAGAAGTTCGGGGATACTATCGAACATGGCCCGGCGCGGCGTATGTTAGCCGAAATGATAGTAATGGCCATACTCATCCTATTGGAGTTGGTCTTCATAATATTTCCGGCACTGGCCGGAATCATCTTCCTGATCCCTGGCAACTAGGAGAGCTATACTCCGCCGCGCTTCTTGGGCCGCTGTCCCGGCTTAATCCTTCACGCCGCTCCGCATCGCCGAATAAGCCGCGATGGTGGTTCCAAGCTGCAATTTGGCGTTCCGCAACATTGACTCACAGTTGCTATCACCGGCCGCCCGCGCCTCGGCTTCAGCGTCGGCGATTGCGCCGAATGCGTATTTAAGCCGGTCCCGGCAAAGGCGGCGACGTACCAAATCGGTAGACTGATCCTCATCGGCATACGGCCCGATAAGCCACCCCGTCTCTTGGACAAAGCTATCTAGGTCTGAGTTGTCGAGTCCGGCTTCAAGCCAGTTAAGGACAACATCCACTTCGCGCATCGTATCGGGATCGCGCTGGCTTGATACCAAGGCGCGCACTATCAGCTTCCCGATCGCAAGAACGACGTTATCGGCTTGAGTGGCCTTCGTAGCACTCATGGTTCTGCCTAACGATAGTCCGGTCTCAGTGCCGCAGCGGCGTCAGGATCGCTAACTGCGACGCCGACATGGCGCCCATTTGATCGTCCGTAAAGGCTTTGGCCTGTGCGCCCGTAAGCGCCTTGAGTTCGGTTGTCGTCAGCGCCACTGCCTGATCTACGGCGAAGATTCCAATATCCCCGGTCGTAAGACCCTTCACCTGCGCCGCCGTTAGGCCGCCCAATTGGGCTGGCTTCATCGCTGCGATTTGCGTCGTCGTCAGCACAGCAATCTGAGACGAGCTAAATCCACCGATCTGCGTCAGGGAGAGATCGGGTATATCCGCCACACTGAGGCTGACGATCTGCGCTGCCGTCAGGCCGGATATCTGGGTTTTGGTCAAACCTACGATCTGGCTTTCCGCGATAGAGGCAAGATCCGTGGTGTTGAGAGCCTTCACTTGTGTTGTCGTCATAGAGCCAATCTGTGCGGCGCTCAGGCCGCCCAATTGATCGACGGACAAGGCGGCAAGAGCGGTTACGCTCAACGCCCTGATTTGCGTCGCCGTCAACCCACCAAGCTGTGTCGCGGTCAGATTCCCGAAGGTAACGGCACTGAGGCCGCCAATCTGGGTCGCGGTCAAGCCATGGATTTGAGCGGCGCTCAGGAATGGAATGCCTTCTGGCGTGAGGGCGTTTACCTGAGTGCTCGTCAGCGCCGTAATCTGAGACGAGGTAAAGCCCTGCTGCTGCAATACCGACAGACTATGGATGACCGTCGTACTGAGAGCTTTCACCTGCCCCGAGGTCAGCGCCGCAATCTCAGTGGGTAGAATGCCATTGAGTTGCGTGAGGGTCAGCGCTGCGATGTCTGTTGTGCTCAAGCTCCTGAACTGTGTGGGAGTGAGCGCGCCCAATTGTGTATCCGCAAGAGCACCGAACTTGAATGGTATCAAGGCCGCGAGCTGAACGGCCGTAAGACCGCTCAGTTGCGATGGTGTCAGGGCGCTGAATTCCGAGGTGGTCAGCGCATTCACCTGCGTCGGGGTGAGGCTCCCAATCTGGGTCGCGGTCAAGCCTCCGAACGCAAACGGCCACAGATAGTCAAGATCGAGATTTGACATTGCCTTGATCTGGGTCGTCGTCAAAGCACTGACCTGCGACGCGCTCAGATCCGCAACGAAAGTGGTGGTCAGACCAGCTATCTCAGTCGCGGTGAGTTTGGCGATCTGCGCGGAGGTCAAGGCCGCAATATTATCAGGCGTCAGCGCATTGATTTGGGTGCTCTTGAAGGCGGCAACCTGCGTGGGGGTTAACGCGGCAAGCTGCGATGCCGACAAGGAACTAACATCACTTGTGCTTAAGGTGACGAGCTGGGCCGGAGATAGGACTGCAATCTGTGTCGGCGCGAGGCCCGCGAGCTGAGTGGAGCTAAGGACCGCAATATCCGCCGTCTTGATGGCTTTCACCTGCGCCGTGGTCAACGCGGCAAGTTGCGTATTCGCCAGAGCGGAAAAGCTGCCGGTTGATAACGCCCCGACTTGAGCGGGGGTCAAGCCGCCGAGCTGGGAGGCTGACAAAGCGCCAATAGCCGTTGAATTGAGAGAATTGAGTTGAGCCGAGGATAATGCGGCCATCTGCGTCGGCGCTAGACCGGCCAACTGATCGAGCGAGAGGGCGCGCAAATCGGTCGTGTTCATGCCCTTGACCTGCGCCGCCGTCAGGCCAGCGATTTGAGCCGCACTCAGCGCGGCGAATGTCGTCGTGTTCAAGCCGCCGATCTGCGTCGCGGTCAGGCCGTCAATCTGCGCGTTTGTGAGCGCCGCCACGTTACCCGCCGTCAAGGCGTTCAACTGTGTCGTTTTGAGCACGGCGATCTGACTCGATTTTAATACGCTGAGTTGATCCTGCGACAACGCGGCAATATCTGATGTACTGAGCGAAGCTAACTGAGACACCGACAAGACGGCGACCTGCGTTGGGGCCAAGCTCGCCAATTGCGTCACCGTCAGCACAGTCAGGTCTTTAGTGCTAAGCGACTTTATTTGAGTGGTTGTCAGCCCAGCGAGCAGATCAGGTGTAAGCGTGGCAAAATCCGCCGGGGTGATGGCGGCGATTTGTGCCGGGGTCATTTTGCCGAGCTGTGTCGCCGTCAATGCCGGCGTTGGTGGCGGCGGCGACGGCGGAGTTACGGTATGTCCGACTGTGCTCGCGCTTGAAGTAAAGCCAGTACCGGCCGCAGCGGCGGAAAGTGTGATGGCCTGGGTGGGTGCGCCCGACTGCGTACCGGTCCCACCGACCGCCGCCGTGACGGCTGCGGAATCTGTACCGTCGCCATTGATTGCTGCGACGAGTGCCGAGGCCACCACGGCAAGTGTGGAGGCATCGTTGCCCGCCACCACATCCCCGGCCTGAACCGTGTAAGTTACAGCATGGCCGTTGACTGTCGCCGTTACAGCATCGCCGGCCGCGAATGTGCCGGACAATTGGATGGTATCGACCTGTTGTACGGCGGAAGCCGCCGTTGCAGAGGCGGACACGGTGAAAGTGAGCACATTGCTTGGCCCGGTTATCTGGAGATAACCCCCATTGGGCGTAAAAATCGTGAAGGCCGCACTGGCGCTATATGTCGGTAGTTGTGCGTTAATACTCGCGGCGAGTCCGGCGGCGACGTTATTGCGTGTCGTCACGGCATCTCCAGCCACGACATCACTGGCTTGCACCTGATAGGTGATATTCAACATATTGCCGATCAGAACCGATGCGGTATCGCCAGCCACATAGTTTCCGGTCAGGACAAATTGATCGACCTGTCTTTCCTGAACTGCGTTGCTAACCGTGGCGGCGAGTTGAACTGCCGCGTTTTGCTGGCCCGCAGTGAAAGTAAGGTGGCCATTTCCATCACTCGCGAGTGTACCGAGTGATGCTGAGAAGTTTCCTACAGCGGTTCTGAAAGTGTAGGTATCGACTATTCCGGTGATGATATTGTTATTAGTCGCAGCCTGATCGTTGGGAACGATATCTGTCTTTTTTACTGTGTAGTTAAAACTGGAAAACCAACCGGCCCCAGCGAGACCGATAACGTCTCCATCCTCAAACGACCCGGAGAACGTAATGGTTGTGACTTCGTGAACACTTGGTGCTGCCGCTGTTGTCACCGCGACGGAGGTGTTGTGGCTGGCGTCTAGCGTGGCGGCCGTAGATCGCGCATCCCCTGCGCGATTTGATAGAACGCCAACAACTGTCCCCGCCGCCACGTTTGCAGTTGTCGTGGCATCTGTCGCGCCGATCGTCATGACATGAACCCGCTAACTTTACGAACAAAGCCGCGCCGTGCGTTACCCACGGCGAGTTGATTTGACCGTGTAGGTTGTGCCGTGAGCGCCCGCGAAGAGCCAGAGACCTAATCTGACTGCGCGAGTCTGAAGTTCTGAAACTGAAAACATCAGACATGAGTTTGTTGATGTTGATTTGAAGTCGCGTGATTTCAACCTTTGACGTGCTGACGTGATGCAGCAATACCAAGTTTCACTCATGGCCAGGTTGTTATAGGGGGCATTGACCCTGAAGACAGGGCTCAATGCACACGGATAAGTCATCAATTCGACAGTCGGCATTCGCGCGAGCGTGGAGCTTCATTGAATCCGCTCGCGCACTCCCGATCGATCGCCTGCTTCGCTTCGCTATATTGCTGGCGTTGGAGGAGGATGCGCGCCAAGCGACTGCGGGCACTCACGGCCTTTCGATCGCAATTCTCGCCGATAGAGTCGCGGTGTCGCTCGAAGTGGCAAGGCATAGCGTCCGTGCGCTAAGGGTGGATGGATTGGTTATTCTTGCGTCGAAGCGGCTATCGCGCACGGAATTCTTCACGCTCAGTGAGACGGCGCGATCCTATATCGCCGTTTGTCTCGAATCCCTTGATGACCCTTTGCCGCTCATGGAAGCGAAAGCGCTCTAATGGGCTATAGGTCGAGACTCAACTGTGTGATTTCGTCGAGACGGATAATGCCGTTAATAAGCCATGTGTCGGGATATAGAGAGTGCGTTCCCATAGCGAATACCATGCCTTTCTTGGGATAATCCTCGCCGAAGACGCGCTGCATTTCTTCAAGCGCCTTCTTCTCCCCGTACTGCTTGCTCCAATTGTAGAACGTCGCGTCGGTTTCCCAATCCTGGCAGGTGCCTTCGCGTTCGCCGTCTTCAGTGGTGTATTTATACTTGAATTCGTAGGGGCATGGCTCAAAGGGCATCAGCGGCTTTGTAAAGAGGTCTGTCTGCGCGGCGAAGGTTTTAAAGTCCTGCTTCTCCGCGTTGAACTTTTTGTCCTCTTTTTTCTCAATCGAGAACTTCAAGTCGCGCGGCCGTAGCAGCGCGAAGGTCTTGCCCTCGGCCTGTACTTTCTTGATCGAGCTGACTTCGATGCGGTTGAGAAAACTGAGCCGATCTTTTCTCTTCAGCTCGCCGATGATCTCAATTGATTGGTGATCGACCCGCGTGCTTTCCGGCCGCGGATCGTCGTTGGGCTTTTCCCAACGGAACCGGATGCGGTCCCAACGCTTAAACTGCTTCGCTTCATCGAGGGTGCGGAAGGTGACAGGATAAAGCCGCAGCCATTTACCGTCGTCGCTAACGCCAGCGCAGCATACGGTTTCGCCATGCTTCTTACCTACATGCGGCGAAGCCTTTACGAGAATGACCGCTTCAGATGTGTTTTGATTAGCTGGCATGGGCAGAGAGATAAGTTACGCGGCGATGCGGCCCTTGGCCTGTTCTCGCACTTCGAGATTGATAATCGAATAGCCGGTCATCTCCTTGAGATGGTCAGCAACGATGGAGCGATGGCACTTTTCGTGCTCGGCTTCAAAGCACATTAAGCACGCGCTCGCTTCGCGGATGATGGATGCCGCCAATTCTAGCGCTTCGACGGCGGCTTCTGACTCAATGTGCTTGCCATAGATTTTCTCAAATAGCGCATATTTGCCGGCACGAGCCGCTTCGCGTCCTTCCTTCGGGTCACCGAGACCCCTGAGGTGGACATATTCAATGCCATTCGCCGTCAGAAAATCATTGAGCTGATTTTTCGAGAAACCCTTTTTCCGCGACAACGGGATAGCGCGAACGTCGATAACGCGCTTGATCGACGCACGGCGAAGCGCAGCGACGAATTCTTGTATCGTCGCTCCTTCGTATCCAATGGTGGCTATCGAACGCTTCATAGTGATTCCTAGTTTTTCCCAAGCTACAGGGTATTCCCCCGAGAGTGAAGAACTTCTTAAGACTCGAAACCATTGTTCGAGGCGAATCTATCTGAGCATTCAGTGGCGCGGTGGAGCCGGTCGCAAGCAGAGGAAAGCCTTCCCCACCCGCGATGAGCTATCATGGTCGCGCGCGAGTTGTTGGAAAGAAGAAACGATGTACTGCATTTATACAGATAAGGAGGTTCCCGAAGCGGAGGGTAATCTCGATCACGTCATTCCGCTTTCGCTCGGTGGCGATAATAAATTCACCATTTGGGCGGACCTGAAATTCAATTCTACGGTCGGCAGTGAAGTTGACGGCGCGATCGCGAACGACCCGTTGGTGATGTTCCCACGCGCCGCTGCGGACGCACGCGGCCATTCGGGTACGGAGCCGGTGCCGAAATTCAAGAAATCGACGTTTGGCGGTCAGCCCGCGCAAGTGAGCTTCGAGAAAGAGGCTGTCAAAATATGGGATGCCAAGTCGAAGTCATATCTCCCGCAAGACAAGATCGAAGGTCAGCAGGTCGAGAGCCAGTTCAAGCTCGACAAAACATCAGCTATGCGCTTCGTTGCCAAAGTGGCTCTTGGCGGCGCTTATTTCATGTATGGCGACGTGATACGGAAGGCGATGGATTGCGACGAATTGCGTCGCCTCATTTCGCTCGACCCTGAAACTTATAATCCGGAGGATTTCAAAAACTCAAAAATAAAAATCAGCGACCGCTTCCATCCCGACGTGCAGACGAATAACACCGTCAAGATGAACAAGGCGCTCACGATATTTCAGCGCCGCACCACGCTCATCTGCGTCACATTTCACGGTTGGCTGGAATTTCACGTCGGCGTGCTCGGCATGTTCATGGGATCGCTGGCCGTCCCCACCGACACAACGGATCTCCCGAACGACATGGAATTGAACGATCTCGGCCGCGTCCTTCTTCTTGGACCCGGCGAGTTTAAGCAAATGTCGTACCGTCAGCTCGCCGTGGACTACCATCGGGCGACGACAGGAACCGAGCCGCCAATGCCGCCGGCCCCTTAGCGGTCGGCATCAAACAGCCGCACAGTGCATATAGGCCGCTCTCATGAACTGAAATAGGAGGTTATATATACCGTTTAGAATGACTTTATCTTATTGATATTTCTGTATATTTCTCGTTATTTTCCCCAATATTCCCCTAGAGTGTTTCTAGACATAACGTGGGTAGTCTGCAAAAAAACGGCATAACCCGTTTTCGGAGGCTCCCGAGATGAATGCCGTAAATACCTTCCTGACCATCTTCACCTCGCTCCCCATGGACCATGTGGTAGCGCTCATTGCTCTCGGCGCGCTGTGCGTCGCCGGCATGGCGATCCTGTTCGCACTCTCCTTCACGCGGAGTGCAAAGAAATGACTACCGAACATTCAAACGAATGGGTGCGACTCCCGTGCCAGTGGATCGAGAAACGGGGCTTGAAAGATTTTCGCTGGGGTAAAGGCGAAGGGGCCGACAACATCGCCGCACTCATGGCGCTGGCCGTCATCGCCCATCAGACCGATCAGAAGAGTGGCATCGCCCGTATCACATACGACGATTTTGAAACCACGACGACACTCAGCCGCGCAAAGGTTTCGCGCGGACTCAAGCTACTCAACGAACGTAAAATTGTGGCGCTCGAACCGAACGGCAGAAGTACGTTTAATCTCACTGGCTTCAACCTGCCTAGCGGATGGGGCAAGTTCCCCACCAAAGGTCTCTACAGTCAGGGGACGATCGCTGCATTCAGGCACATGCACTTGCGCGTGCCGGCGGAACTTGACGCCATTAAGCTTTACTTCCTCTTCGTTTCGCGCCGTGACAACGATACCAACATGGCGAAGATTTCGTATGACAAAATCGAAGAGTATTCGGGCGTCAACCACAACAACATCAAACGCGCGCTATCCTTCTTGAGTGTGCATAGTCTCGTATTCCCGGAATATTTTCTCAGCAGCCTGACCGAATACGGGATGGCGAGTGCGTATCGTCTTGCTCACATCCTCCCACGGCGCCACATGGGCACCATGGGCCGTAGCGGTTCTCTAAATGAGAACGAAGCGACAGCGATGCTGAGGAAGGGATTGGAGGAGACTCCATTTTGAGTGAAATGCTGCGCGAACAAGCACTAGAGGAACGTTACTGCCTATTCTTTGACTTTCTCGGTTCCAGCGAGATTGCGCGGCACGGGCCGCGTGAACGCATCCACGATTTCGTGGACCTACTCATTTCAATTTCGCAAATCCAGTCATCTGAGAATATCGACGGGGCAGCACAGCCCGATGGCAGCTATAGGATTTCCCTAACACCGGAGATTTCGACCTTCTCAGACAATGTAGTGGTGAGTTGGAGTAACGGTGAATCGGAAGACAGCCCAAACCCTAAGCTGTCTGCCTATTGGGCGGGCATCGTTTGCCAGGATGCCAATAGGGTTCTGAGCGGCGTTGCCGAAGTCGCGTTACGGATCGGCTTGATCGTTCGCGGGGGACTTTCTTACGGCGAACTTTATCACCAACGCGGGGTCGTTTTTGGCGAAGCGATGGTAGATGCTTACAGGTTGGAAACGAAGGTGGCTTGTACGCCACGAGTGCTTGTCTCTCCGCGCGTCATTGAACGCATGACACGCGACAAGCCAGAGGAACAAAACTATCTCCTGCGAGACGACGACGGCGAGTGGTATCTCAACTATTACCGCCAGATGATTGGGAATGCGGTGTCACCCGGCGAGAAATTTCATGAGGGTGCGTTGAGATGGAAGCAAGCTCACCTTGAGACCGTCGACCGGCAGATTGCCGAGATACGACAAACAGCAACGCCCGAAGCCGAAAAATACGCCAATAAATGGCTGTGGTTTCGGGAACGCTTCGTGATTGCTACGGAGCGTTACCAGTAAACACGACACGACACCGCAGCGTTGCTCCTACGCTGCCAGATCGATGAGCGTTGTCGACCTGGAGCCTCGCGTGAGGGCGACATACAGGTCGCGATGGTTGCCCCAGCTTTGCAGCCAGTCGTGACCGCGGAGAATGACGACATGATCGAATTCAAGACCCTTAACCAGCAACGTACTGCCGATGCAGCGGAAGACCTTGCTGCGGCTCTGGTACTTACGTTTCGCAATCTCTTCCGCATATAGCGATTTCAAATCCGTATTCGACACGAGGTGCTGTTCCAGTATGCACTTCAACGCGCTGATCGACTCATGCAGCTTGTCGCAGGCGCTATCCCGTTCGCCGATGTAGGCAAGCAGGTCTTGGATCAACGCAACGCTCGTACCGTTGCGATGCCTCTCCCAAAGCGCGCGGCGATCAGCGCGATGCGGGCGCTGAGCTGTTCCCGCGAGAAGGTTACGGATGAAGGTTTTGTCGTCTTGCGGCAGACCTCCATAAGCCCGTGTAAGAAACTTTGTCACCGCGTCGCTTCTGGCGCTGGCCGAACCTTCCGTCAGCGCCGTAATAACTTTCCGTAAGGCCGAAAGCTCATTCGGTTCAAGAACACGATAGCCCTTGTTAACGAGAGCCGTTTCGACGGCCGGCGGCAACGGATGAGCCTTCGCCCCGATGATGCAGGTACGACCACGCTTAGCGTGCGTAAGACCAATCAGTTCTGAGCTGAGATTTCCGTAAGTCAGGGTGCGACGTTCTATAGGCGAACCGTCGTAATTGGGTTCGCGATTTTGCCGAAAATCCGGCCGCGCACCGATAAGCCACCTGCCGAGGCGTTCGTTTTCGGCTTTGATCCATCGATGCGGCGTATCCAGCACGCCGAGATCGTTGGCGAATTCTGCCTTCACTACGTCCCAGCCAACAAGATCATTCCCGAAGTCGAAAATGCCTTGCAAGTCGTCACCGAGAACGCGGCACGGAAGGATGCTTTTGAGCTGCACGATCATCCGG
>SCTM01000177.1 GCA_004297485.1 Rhodospirillaceae bacterium | reverse complement strand
CGACCCGGAAAATATTGTGATAGGAGCCGATCACCCACAGGGAGCCGGTGTCCTTCAAAGCCCGGCGCGCGGCCCCGAGCCATGCGCGGGTGAACGTATCGTAGGCGGCGAAGTTGTCGAACTGGTCCCAGGCGTCGTCGACGCCATCGACGCGGCTGTTGTCGGGCCGGTGTAATTCGCCACCGAGCTGCATGTTATAGGGCGGATCGGCGAAGATGAGATCGATACTGCCTTCCGGCAAAGCATTCATGGCCGCGACACAATCGCCGCGCATGATCACATTGGTCTTGAACGGCGTGTCCCCCCGAATATCCCTCAGGGACTTGTCCGATCGTTCGCGTTCCGCCATCGCAATATTCCCTTGTGTTGGCTGACTCGTTGTTCGTTCACCGGCGCGCTTAGAGCCCTTCCCGGCACGGTGGACTCACCGTGCCGGATAAGAAGGTCTCTAACTAAAATATTTGGAGCATGTTCCGACCGGAAAACCGGAAGACCACTTTTCCGGAACATGCTCTAGCGCCGGTGTCTGCACAGGTCTTTGCCTGCCTCGTCGCCCTTGAAGTGAAGGTGCATCCCCGAAACTTGGACCTTCTGGCCCATGTCGCTTGGCAGTGTCTTCGTCCCGCCGCGTTCCGTGAATCACACGGCAACCGGCGAGACGTCTCAAGATTGGACCCCTAGTTATGTGCGCCATCAGCTCAGGATAGCGTAGGTGCCCTTAAAAAGAATCATAAGATTCAATCGGTTAGGGAACACTTAACGCGCGCAGGGCCCAACCTCAACCCATAGCGTCCGCGTTGAGATGAGACTCAAGCTGTGGTGGTCGAAGAGGTCACGCGCCAAATTTTCGCTGCGCGGACAGGGAAAAATAATCCGTCAGACGCGGATAATACCGGTGATGTCGGCGGACATAGTCGGCCGTTCGGGGAACACCTGATCGAGCTGTGCGTCGGTCAGACCCATATGGCCCGCAAGCACCGCGCCGACGGCCGTGCGGAAATCGGTGGTGACGGCAAGATCGCGTCCGTCGTGGAGTACCTCGGTCGACAATCCCGGCCACGCTCCATAGACCTTGCCGCCGGCAACCGGTCCGCCCATGACCCACATGACGTTGCCGTGTCCATGGTCGGTGCCGCGATTACCGTTCTCGTGCACGGTGCGGCCGAATTCGGAGATCACCAAAATCACCGTGTCACCGTAGGCGGAGCCGAGATCCCGGGCCAGAACGGCAAGGCCGTCACCGAGTGGTTTGAGATGATTCGCGAGTTGGCCTTCCGCCGCACCTTGATTGATATGCGTATCCCACCCGCCGAGGGCGAAGAACGCGAGGTCGATGGTGGGGTCCTGTTTGATCATGGTGGCAAGATGCTGAACATCAGTATCGAAGCCGATGGGCGACGGCGCGCCGTTGTCGGCGGCGGCCATGTCTGTCTGCAGATCGGCGAGCACCGCCTTGTGAGCCGCGAGGCCCTCTTTGTAGGCGTGGCTTAAGGGATCGTTGCCCGTATAGAGTTGATCGAAGGCCGCATTGATTACCGGCCGGTCGAGAACGGACGGCGCATTAGCGCCGCGACCGAGCGGCACGTTGGCCACATTCTGCTTTCCTGAAAGAATGCGCGGCATGGTCGGTCCGAAGGCAATGGCTTCGGTCGAATGCCGTGGTCCGGGCAGAACGCCGAGCAGGCGGTTCATCCAACCGTCCATCGTCGTCTTCACGCCGGGCGTGCCGCTTTCCATATAGTCCTGGGCATCGAAATGAGATCGCGTCTGATCGGGCGAGCCGCAGGCGTGGATGAAAGCCAGGCTGCGATCCTGCCAGAAGGGAGTCAGAGCCGCGAGCGCCGGGTGAAGTCCGAACCGATCGTCGAGATCGATCGCGCCACCTCCGCGCCGAATGGCGATTGTCGGTCGCGCTTCCTCATAGTCCGGGTCGCCCCACGGCGGCACGACACTGAGGCCATCCACCGCGCCGCGCAGAAACACAACCACGAGCCGCTTACCGCGTGAATCCGGGTTGCTGGCCGCCCAGGCGCGTCCGCCCGCGAAGGGCATCAGCACAGCACCCGCGGCGGCGGCCTTGAGCAGACGGCGGCGGGACGGGATCGCAAGGCGGGATGGATGCATCATGGAATTCTCCAAGTCCCCATCAACATTTCATGAATTCCGGACTTCCGAGCAGAAGCCCCGGTTGCAGCGGCGGCGCGGCGGCATTCACGGCGCCCACGGTGGTTTGAGAAAAACGATCGCCGAGGGTAGTCATAAGGGTACTTGTCGCGACCGGTGTTCCGTTCGCCTTCAGAAACGCCGGCTCCTTTTCCGCCATACGTTCCGGCCGGCGTGCATTGAAACCCTGCGGGTCCGGATCGGCATCAAGGGGAAGACGGCCCGCGCCGAGCGCAACGGCGAACGAAATGCGCCGGGTCATGGCGTCGGCATTCAGCCAGGCATCGGTGGTACATTTGAAGCCGTCGGGCGTCTGGCAGCCGTACAAGGGCTGGCCGAGCTGCGCGAGCATGCCATAGAGCGGCTTGATATTGCGAACCTCGATGCCCGTCGCGCGCACCGCCGACAGGACATAGTGATAAGGCGTCTTGAAACGCGTGGCGTAGATGGCGGGATCGCGGAATGCCGCACTCCACAACATGACGCGCACGACGGCCTTGATGTCGCCGCCGCTCGATTGAAAGGTATTCGCCATAGTCTCCACCAGCGCCGGATCGGGCGCATCGGCGACGAAGAATTGCGCGAGCTGATAGCTGATATGGCGCGCGGTGGCGGGCGCCTGGGCAAGCATGTCGAGGGCTTCCTCGCCTTCCGCGACCCCGTCATCGCCACGGCGGCCGGGGATCGCGCGCCCGAGGAGGGTTTTGGTTCCGGTGTCGTGGCGGTCGGGATCGAAATAAAAGGCGCGGCGGCCGCGCGCCACGGCACGCATGGCACTTGGACGCTCCATAAGAGCACGGCCGAAGAAGCCAAGGCGACGGCGTGGGCGGCCTTCGTTCTCGTCACGGCGGGCAAAGCCCCAACCGGTGAGAATGCGCGCAAGATTAACAACGTCATCTTGCGTATAGCCGCCGTTGACGCCGAGGGTGTGCAGCTCCATCAGCTCGCGCGCGTAATTCTCGTTCAGGCCCTGAAAGTCGCCGCGCACGCCGGGGCTGCCCGGCGCGGTGTTCTGCCAGTTGTCGAGATAGAACAGCATCGCCGGATGTTTGGCGGTGGCGCCGAGAAGATCGCGGAATTTGCCGAGCACATGCGGGCGAATGGCTTCCTGCTCATAGGCGCCGACCCAGAGTCGATCGAGACCCTTGCCGACGAAGACATTGAAATGGTTGAACCAGAATTCGACCATGCGTTCTTCAAGCTGGCGCGGACTGGAGATCGCGCGCAAAAGCCTGGCTTCGACGGCTTCTGCCGGAACGACACGCCCTTTCTCGATCGCGGCTTTCAGATCGTCAGCGGTCGGCTTGCCGCCGCCGGGCGGACGATAGGACGGCGGGCCATAGGTGACGAAGGTCTCCGTCGGCGTCATGCGTAAGGTGGCAAGACTATCCAAGTGTCGCGTCAGATCGGCCGGAATCGCGATGGCCGATGGATTGATCTGATCGTCCAGCCACCGGTCAACGCCGCGGCTTGCGATCAGATCGAGATCACCGGCGCGCGGCCCATATCCCACCCGGTCGATAACATGCCGGACAAGAGCGCCATCCTGAGTCATGGGGAACAGGTCTGCATGAGAGGCATGCCGCGGACTCTAGTCAAATGTCGTGTCGAGATTATGTCCTCGGCCTCGGTATCGTGTAAGCCCGGGTAACAAACGCTACAAAGCGGTGTAGGCTGATTCAACCAATGGCAAGCGCTTCGCGCACCGGCGCGAACGAACGTCGGTGATGCGGCGTCACACCGAGGCGAACAAGGGCGGCGCAATGCTCGGCCGTTCCATAGCCCATGTTCGCATGCCAGCCATAACCGGGGTATTTCCGATCCAGTTCGCACATGAGCAAATCGCGGGTGACCTTGGCGATGATCGACGCGGCGGCGATGGACAGACTCAATCCGTCACCGCCAACAAGGGTCTGCACAGGGATCGCCATGGGCGGCGCGCGATTGCCGTCAACCAGGGCGATATCGGCACGCCGTGGCAATGCCGCAACGGCGCGTTCCATGGCGCAATGGGTGGCGTTGAGAATGTTGATGCGATCGATTTCTTCCACTTCGGCACGGCCAACCCCATAAGCGAGGCCAGGACAGTGCATCATCAGTTCGTACAACGCGGCGCGACGCGTTGCGGAAAGTTTCTTTGAATCGTCGAGGCCGGCCACGAGAGCGTCCGGCAGACTATCGGCGGGCAGAATGACGGCAGCGGCGACAACCGGACCGGCCAAAGGTCCACGGCCCGCTTCGTCGACACCGGCGATCGCCGCGCCGGGACGGCGATCTAGGATCGCCTGCTCGTGGTCGAAGGTACAACGCCGGGGTTTTCGCGGTAACGGCATCGAGCTGCTTCAGCGCGCCGCGGCGGCGGGACCCGGCGACAGATGTTCCTTCAAGCGGGGAATCAGTTCGACGAAGTTGCAGGGCTTGTGCCGAATATCGAGTTGATACTTGAGAATCTCGTCCCACCCGTCCTTGACCGCACCATTGGAGCCAGGCAACGCGAACATATAAGTACCGTTCGCCACGCCGGCGGTGGCACGGCTTTGTACCGTCGAGGTGCCGATGGATTTCATGCTGATCCAGCGGAACATTTCGCCGAAGCCGGGAATTTCCTTCTCGCATACTTGAGCAAAAGCCTCGGGCGTCACGTCGCGACCGGTCACGCCGGTGCCACCATTGGTGACAATGCAATCAACCAGGGGGTCGGCGATCCACGACTTGAGCTGCGCAACAATGAGCGGCACATCATCTTTGACGATCACGCGCGCGGCAAGCTTATGGCCCATACCGACGATCCGCTCCGCCAGGATCGCACCGGACGTATCGGTTTCAAGCGTCCGCGTGTCCGAGACAGTCATAACCGCGATGTTGATGGGGACAAACGTCTTGGATTGATCGATTCCGGCCATAACAAGATTCCATCTGGTTATTATACGCCACGCGCCGCAACTACACCGATGCAGCGCTTTTCAGTTTCTTCTTAACTTCGAGGAGGTCGCGCCAGGCTAGGCGTTTCTGCGGCGGCGTACGCAGCAGATAAGCCGGATGGAAGGTGGCCATGGCCGGAACCGGGCGCGCGAGACCGGGGTTGGCGAATTCGAACCAGCGCCCACGCAGGCGCGTGATGCCTTGGGGATTTGCCAGCAATGTCGATGCGGCGAGCCCCCCCACGAACAGCAATACGTCTGGGTCGACCAATGCGATGTGGCGTTCGACAAACGGCAGGCACAGGGACACTTCCTCGGCTGTGGGCTTGCGATTTCCCGGCGGACGCCAAAACATGACGTTGGTGATATAGGCGGTGGTGCGATCGTGGCCGATCGCCGCCAGCATCCGGTCGAGCAATTTGCCCGAGACGCCCACGAACGGCAGGCCCCGGCGATCCTCTTCTTCTCCCGGCGCTTCGCCGACGAGCATGAGCCGTGCATTCGGATTGCCGTCGGCGAAGACCGTGCGGCTGGCGAATTGCTTGAGCCCGCAGCCGTCATAGGATTCCACCGCAGCCCGCAATTCATCCACGGTCATGGCGGCAGCGGCCAGATGGGCGGCGGTGGCACCGCTACCAACAGATGGCGCGGCCGGAGCGGTCGGCAAGATAACCGGCACGGCAGGAGGCGAGGCCGCCACGAAACCGGCCGAGGGTGTCATTATCGCGGGAGGCTGAGCCGGACCGGCGAAGCGGTCGACGGGAACCTCCCCCATGGTCTCATCAACACCGGCGTCGACGTACCAACGCAGTAGTGCCGCAGGATCGGCTATGGTCGAATCCGTAAGGGTCATGGACCCCAGTTTAGCGCGAATAGAGTATGTGGATCGAACTTTTCAGCGGAGGAAGCGGCTAGGCTTTCGGCGCGGCGACATAGCCTTCCATGCGCTGTTCGCCCGCAAGGGCCTTGCGGAAGAACCAGACCCCGAACCAGATCACCACCGGTGCGGAAATGACCCCGGCCATGGTCAGCAATGCCATGAGATTGTTCTCGCCCCAGCGCGGGGTCAGCATGCCAAGCCCCTCGAACATCTCCTCACCGACACGAATAACGCCGAATCCTCCGACCACGAGCAGCAGTCCAAGGGTGCCGACAAAAACGATGGTCGCTGTAATCGCCGTCAGGCGGGGGGTGGGGTGCACGGGTAATGTCCTTTGACCGTCTGCCGCAAGGTGGGACCTTGCCCGCCGGGTTGGCGAAGGTTTTGCCCCAAAGGCGGGCGGGGACGCAAGGCCGGTCCGCTAAATCCTGCCCCATTTTGCCCAGCGGGCGCCAGACCGCTTGGACCTGCCTGAACGGCAAGGTATATCTAACCCATTGCAGAAACGGCCGGATCGGGGCGGGACATGAGTGCACGGGAAGCAATGGAATTTGATGTGGTGATCGTGGGGGCCGGCCCAGCCGGCCTTGCGGCTGCCATTCGCCTCAAACAGCTCGCGGCGGCGGCTGATCACGACCTCGGCGTGTGCGTCATCGAAAAAGGCTCCGAGGTCGGCGCGCATATTCTGTCCGGCGCGGTCATCGACCCCATCGCCCTTAATGAGCTGATCCCCGACTGGAAGGAAAAAGGCGCGCCCCTCAACACGCCCGTCACCGACGATCGGTTTCTGCTTCTGACCGAGAGCAGTGCGTTTCAGATCCCAAACCTGCTCATGCCGCCTTTGCTGAACAATCATGGCAATTACATCGCCAGCCTTGGCAATGTCTGCCGCTGGCTGGCAACGCAAGCCGAGGCCATGGGCGTGGAGATTTATCCCGGCTTTGCCGCTGCCGAAGTCCTCTATGATGACAAGGGCGCGGTGGTCGGCGTCGCCACCGGTGACATGGGTGTCGGCCGCGACGGCGAAAAAACCCCGGCCTATGAACCGGGGATCGAACTGCGCGCCAAATATACCCTGATCGCCGAAGGCGTGCGCGGATCGCTGGCCAAACAGCTGATCGCCCGCTTCGCCCTGGATGCGGACAGCGATTTCCCCAAGTTCGGCATCGGTCTCAAGGAACTTTGGGAAGTCGACCCGGCGAAACACAAGCTGGGGCAAGTCACCCACACCATGGGATGGCCATTAGATATGTCCACCGGCGGCGGCTCGTTCATGTATCACCTGGAGAACAACCAGGTGGCCATCGGGTTCGTGGTTCACCTCAACTACCAGAATCCCTATCTATCGCCGTTCGACGAGTTTCAGCGCTTTAAGCACCATCCCGCGATCCGCCCGGTTCTGGAAGGCGGGCGGCGCATTTGTTACGGCGCCCGCGCCATCACCGAAGGCGGCCTTCAGTCGGTGCCGCGGCTGGTCTTTCCGGGCGGAGCGCTGATCGGCTGCGCCGCCGGTTTCGTCAACGTGCCGCGCATCAAGGGCAGCCACAATGCCATGAAAACCGCCATGCTTGCGGCGGAGGCTGCCTTCGCGGCGGTGAAAGACGGCCGGGCCGGCGATGAACTCGAGGCCTATCCCAAAGCGTGGCGCACAAGTTGGGTCTATAAGGACCTGAAGAAAGTCCGCAACGTGAAGCCCTTGTGGAGCAAATTCGGGATCGCTGGCCTCGCCGTGGGCGGAATCGATATGTGGATGAACGATCTCGGCATCGGGTTGCCTTTCACCCTCGGCCACGGCAAGCCGGACTCCGCGACGCTAAAGCCCGCGGCCAAGGCCAAGCCCATCGCCTACCCCAAGCCCGACGGCAAGATCAGCTTCGACAAGCTCTCGTCCGTGTTCATCTCCAACACGAATCACGAGGAAAATCAGCCGGTGCACCTACATCTGGCAGATCCGACGATTCCCATCGCCCGCAACCTGCCGCAATGGGCCGAACCGGCACAGCGCTATTGCCCCGCCGGCGTTTATGAAGTGGTGGACGGGGACGCCGGGACCAAGCGGTTTCAGATCAACGCCCAGAATTGCGTTCACTGCAAAACCTGCGATATCAAGGATCCGAGCCAGAACATCACCTGGTGCGTGCCTCAGGGCGGCGGTGGGCCCAATTACCCGAATATGTGACACCAGCCCGGTACATATGACAGGGACTTCAGATTGCGGCGGGCTATGATCGGCTAAGAATGAGACCAGGGCCGCGCCGGTGGTGATCGGCTCACGAGATCGCGTTCTCATCCAATGCATATTCAGGTTGCAATGACTTCAAGCCGTCTTTTCGCCATCGTCGCGCTTGCCGTGTTCCCCGCCTGGCTACAGGGCGCCGACGCATCGACCACCCCGAACCAGGGTGCGCCCAAGGGCCTGGCCGGAATCTATCTCTCCGCGCGGCATGCCGAAGCTGTTTCCGACGATGGCCGGGCCACCGCGCTTCTTAATCGCGCGCTGGAGATGGACCCGGATAACGAAGGTATCCTTCGCCAGACTTACTTTATCGCCGCTCAGGTTGGGGACTTCAGTACCGCCGCCACTGCCGCGGCCCGATCCGTCGAGTCATCGCCGCAAATGGCATTGGCGCCGTTGATCGTCGCGGTCAATGCCTACAAGCAACAGAAATATGATGCGGCCTGGTCATACCTGGATAAGATTCCGGCACAAAGCGCGGGCGGATTCGCCCTGCCGCTGCTACGGGCCTGGGGCATGGCACCGCGTCAACCCGCCGACGCCGCTTTGGCGGAACTGGCGCCGCTGCAGGGCATGAACGGCGCAGCCGATCTATTCAACGTCATGGCCGGGCTACTCAATGAGTATTACGGCCGCAACGCCCAGGCTTTGGCGAATTACGACCCCCTCGCCGCCCGCGCCGACCAGTTGGCGCCGGCAATTCTCAGAATTGTGATCGATGGCTATCACCGCTTGGGTAAAGACAACGAAGCAAACGCGCTGGTCACGCGGTTTGCGAATACCCGTGGCGCATCGTTGTTCGTGGACGGCATTGCCGAGGTCGCCGATCCCCGTCGCCGGACGAAAAAAATCTCCGCTGATCAGGGCATGGCCGAAGCGCTGTTCGCTGCGTGTCAGATGCTGCTCCAGAACGTGAACACACCCTTTGGAACGCAACTGGCCGTGGTCTACGGACAGGCCGCCCTTTATCTCAATCCCGATCTGACTATCGCGCGTCGTGTCGTCAGCGCCGCCCTCACGGACCGAGACCGTTTCAGCGAAGCGAATGCCATGCTCGCGGCCGTCAAGAAAGACGACTCCAGTTATGCGTCCGCAAGATTACAGATGTCAGAGAACTTCGAACGCATGGATAAGCCCGACGAATCCCTCGCGCTTCTGGAAGAAGTGGCAAAGGAACGTCCGGATTGGCCCAATGTTCAGGTCGCCATCGGTGACCATATGCGCCGTGCCAAGAAATTCGCCGACGCGGTCGATGCCTACGACCGTGCCTTCAAGCTTTTCCCGGGCGGAGAATCGGACGCCTGGCAGCTCTATTATGCGCGTGGAATCGCTCTTGAACGCACCAAGCAATGGGATCGTGCCGACATGGATTTTCGCAAAGCACTGGCGCTGAATCCCAACGATGCCGGAGTCTTGAATTATCTGGGCTATTCCATGATCGACCGCGGGATTAATATCGCCGAAGGCCGCGCCATGATCGAAAAAGCCTTCAAGTTGAAACCCGACGACGGCTACATCATCGATAGTCTGGGATGGGCGATGTTCCTCATGGGTGAAACGGAGAGTGCCGTCATCCACCTGGAGAAGGCGGTGGAAACGGAACCCGCCGACGCGACCATCAATGAACATCTTGGCGACGCCTACTGGAAAGTGGGCCGCCGCAACGAGGCGTTTTTCCAATGGCGGCGGGCGCTCGGCCTGGACCCGGATGACGATCAGCGCACCGAACTGCAGCAGAAGCTCGCGCAGGGCTTGGCGCGCAATTGATGGCGCCGGACGGGCAGATGTCGGACCCACGATGACTTCATCTCGCGACGCGGTGAGCTTGCCGGCACCGGCCAAGATCAACCTCAGCCTTCACGTCTGCGGCAAACGCGCCGACGGTTATCATCTGCTCGATTCTCTGGTGTGCTTCGCCGGAGTGGCCGACATCGTTACGGCGCGTCATGCAAACGATCTGCGTCTTGCGATTTCGGGCCCGTTCGCCGACGCCTTGTCGGCGGACGAGGATAACCTGGTTCTGAAAGCCGCACGGTTTCTCGCCGCGCGAGATGAGCGGACGCCCAAAGCGCACCTTACCCTTGAAAAGCATTTACCCGTGGCGTCGGGGATCGGCGGCGGATCTTCCGATGCGGCGGCAACCCTTATCGCTTGCGGACAACTCTGGAACATCGATACGGCATCCATACCGAACACCGAAATAGCGACTGCGCTTGGCGCCGATGTGCCGGTCTGCCTGGCGCGCGTGCCAAAACGCATGACGGGCATAGGCGAACATCTGGAGCCGGTGCCGGTGTTACCGCCGGCCTGGCTCGTGTTGGTGAATCCGCAACGTCCGCTCGCGACCAAAGCCGTCTTCAACGCCCTTAAAGGACGCCACTCTGGACCGGCGCCGACGTTGCCATCGCGGTTCAACGATGTCCGTGATCTGGCATCATATCTCGCGGCGTGCACCAATGACCTCGCCGCCCCGGCGGCAGAGACTCTGCCGGACATTGGCCTCGTGTTGACAACGGTGGGCGGCGCGACGGGATGTCTGCTCGCACGCCTTTCGGGAAGCGGACCGACCTGCTTTGGGTTGTTCGGCACCCAAGCCGAAGCCCAAAACGCCGCCGCGGCCATCGCGGCACGCCAGCCCGTGTGGTGGGTCGTTGCCGCGCCCATCCTCAGCAATACCGTCGGTCCGATTGTGCCGCGCTGACAAACGCGGCAATCCATCCGCGGGCTTTTCCCCGTTGCGGCGACAAGCCAACTTGCCTAATGTCCGGCCGGTTTCGCGTCCGGCCTGCTCCCACAGATCCGACGCGGACGCCATGGTGTTGGGGCGTCGCCAAGCGGTAAGGCACCGGTTTTTGGTACCGGCATCCCTGGTTCGAATCCAGGCGCCCCAGCCAGGGCCTCTCTCTCCTTGTATATCAAAGAGATAGAGGAAGAATTAGCGCGAATGTCGTCACGTTTGCGGGACACGCTGCGCGCCCTTTCAGGATTGCAGTGACCGCCCAACAGGCCCCGCGCCGCGCGTTACGGAAAGCCGGGCAGGACTGGTCCCTTCGTTAGCGCTTGATGCGTCGGACGTTTGCCAGGGCAATGCCGAACAGCAGCGAAGCGCTCACCCCCATGACTCCAGCCGTCGGTAAGCAGCCCGGGCAAAGCCGTTGACAGCACCACAAATCCTTAGCTGGGAGATCGGAATGCTGCATGACCAATCAAGATATTGCTGATCCGCCGTGGCTTTCATCCAACTTGATGAGCGCGCGCCGCATAATTTTTCCCGAGCTTGTCTTGGGAAGATCGGCGACAATCTGAAAAGCACGCGGGACTTTATAGGCTGCCAGCTTCTCCCGGCAGCGGGCATCAAGATCGACGAGGTCGAGCACGACGCCCGCCTTGGGAACAATATAGGCCTTTGCTATCTCGCCTTTGACCTTGTCAGGCAGGGGACCCACCGCAACCATCGCAACGCCGGGATACGCGGCAATGACATTTTCCAGTTCCGCAGGGTAGATGTTGAAACCCGCCGTAATGATCATATCCTTGAGGCGGTCGACAATATACAGGTAGCCCTCACTGTCCATATAGCCGACGTCGCCTGTTCGCAGCCACCCATCCGGCGTCAACGTCTCCGCGGTCGCTTCAGGGCGGCCAAGATATTCCCGCATCGTGATCGGCCCGCGCACGAGCAACTCGCCAATCTCTCCGGCGGCCAGTGGCGTCGGCACGGTGTCTTGGCCGGCAACAATCATCTCCACATGCGGCAAAGCCATGCCGATCGATCCCAGTTTGCGCGGCCCATATACGCTATGCGTTGCCCCAAGGCCGGCAATTTCAGTCATCCCCCAAAGTTCGATCAACCGGCAGCCAAAGGCCGATTCGACCTCTTCCATGACCGCCGTTGGCATCGTCTGACCACCCACGGTACAGCGCGTCAGACTCGACACGTCATAGCGGTTGGTCCGCATGTGTTCGAGCATATACATATACATCGTGGGGACGCCCTCGAGCAGGGTCACGCGGTGCTGCTGGACGCTTTCCAGCATTCTGGCCGCGTCGAAGACAGAATGCAGGACGAGCGTCATGCCATAAGCGATCGCGCTGTTCATGACGACATTGCCGTAGACATGCGAACACGGCAGCGCCATGGCAACAATGTCGTGTGCGGTGCGCAGATGCATCGTTGCCGTCATGGCGGTATTCATCAGTACGGCACGGTGCGCCAAGACCGCACCCTTAGGATAGCCGGTGGTACCCGATGTGTAGCATACCGCGCACGCATCATCGGGCTTAATGCCCGCGACGGGATACGCGCCAGGTTCGTGGTCAAGTAACGTGCTGAACGCGATGGCGCCCGGAGGCGCTGCGGCGCCGAAGGAAATTCTATATTGCAGCAGTGTTTTGCCAACGCAGTCGGCGAGCCCGGCGATCTTGTCACTTGCGCCGATCACCGCACGGGCGCGGCAATCGCTCATCGCATAAGCCGCCTCAGCCGGCGTGAGCATCAGATTCAACGGGTTGATAACCCCGCCAAATTTCATCACGCCGTAATAAGCGACGATCCATTCGGGACAATTTGGCGAATATAAGGAGACACAATCGCCCCGCACCAACCCCATTTTCTCGAGCGCCGCGGCGACAGCACTCGAGAGCCGGTCGAGATCGGAAAATGAGTATTGACGATCGCCAAAGATCAACGCCGTTTTTTCGCCATGCCTCGTCGCGGCATCGCAAATCAACGCACCGACAGACGATTGCATTCCCAGGCCCATGGCGGAATTTTCTAGGCCATCGCCTTGCGCATGATTGTTTTCATATTGGAATATTCGGCATGTCCGTGCAACGAGTTCTCAATACCCATGCCGGACTGCTTGTGCCCGCCAAATGCGATATCGGGGGCAAAGACGTGGACATGATTTATCCACACGGTCCCGGCTTCCAGCCGCTCTGCAACGCGTTGGACTTGGTTGAGGTCCCGCCCCCAGACTGAGGCCGCTAGACCATAGCTGGTATCATTCGCGCGCGTGAAAGCGTCGTCTTTGATCGATGGATCGCGGACAGGTGATTCATTCGCGCTGATCAAGGCAGTCCCCCTCTGCGCGATAGAGACTCGCGCACTATTCAGTTCAGCAACTTTTTACGATAGGTACGGATTTATTTTCCGTACTTCACCTGCAGCCGCATTGCCAACCGCAAGAGAAAAGGAATGCCAAACAAGAACGGACGCGCAATCGGCCAAAGGCGGGTCATAATGTTTTTCTTGCCGGTGGGATAGAGGCCGTCGGCGGCGTCCTCGGGGTCAAAGGCATTCTTCACCTTTGCCATCCATGTGTTGAGGCCAAGGGCTTTTCCGTACATCTCCGCCAAATCCCCTCCAAGCGCGAAGGCATTGACACCCCGCGGATGCTTGGCGTGATCTTCGGTGATCTGTAATACGAGGGCTGTGCCGTCGCCGCCTGACTCGACTGAGTCATTGTCGCAACTGATAATGTTTTCGGCCCAGTAGTGGCGCCCCTCGCTCGGCCACATCCAGAAGCCTTCGGGGACACCCTGGTTGATCGTTTTTCTCTGCTCGCGATAGGGTCTCATCAGGCGTTCGCCGGTCTTCACCACTTCCGGCAGAAGCTTGAAGGAATCGAATACGCCGACACTGGTCATGACCTGGCGCGAGCCAGCCCGGAAAACCCGCGGAACATAGCAGGATGTCACCGCATTCCGTGCGAGCACCTCGGCATGCTCGGGGGCAACATCGAGGAACCGACCGCGCGTTTTTTCAACGATTGCGCGGATCGTGCGTTCCCGCCATTCAGCCTCGGCATGGGTTTCCGACAGGACGAGCAGCGTCCAGGAAATACGGTTTTCGGTGCGGGCGATGTCCGGCAGGGTACCGTTCACCAGGCTGTCATAGAATTCGCGGTTCGTCGGATGGAGCGTCCAACCTATGTGGTCTGCCGGCATGCGGAGGATGTAAGTCGGTGCATTCGAAATCATGAAGCCATAGGCAGCGTCCCTCGGACCTTCCCAATCATCCCAGACAACCTGGTAGAAGCGCATGGTATCGCTGAGGGGGATTCCCCATTGCGGATGGACGCCGCGATGCTCAAACTGTGCAGGACCGGTCCAGGGATGCAGCTTGTAACCGATCCGCGTGAACACGCCCAAGCCTCCGCCCGCTCCGCAGTTACCCCTGAGCATGCCGCGAAAACCCGGCCCCGGCCCCTCGCCGGCAAACCAGCCCGATCCCGCGCCGGCCGAACCGGCGCGAATAAGCTCGCCTTCGGGCGTGACCCATTCCCACGCCATGAGATTGCGCTGGTTGTTCCCGGTGTAATTGCCGCCGATGCCAACCCCGCCATAGGAGGTGGCCGAGGCGAGCGGCGAATGGGTCCAGCCGGCCCCGATGATATGCGTCGTCAGCCCGACTTTCATCGCCTCGGCCTGCAATTGCGCGCCAGTGACATAGGGTTCGATGACGGCCATCTGGTTTTTGGCGTCGATCTCGACAAGCTTGTCCATGCGCCGCAGGTCGATCGCAACGACACTCTCCTGCATGGCGCAGGAAAAAGCCGCCATGCCCGTGCTTTGAGCTCGGAATTTAAGGCCATGGCGCAGACAAGCCTTCACAACGGCCTGCACCTCCTCGGTCGAACCGGGCAGCGCGATTGCGACCGACCAGTGTTCCATGAACTGCTGGGATGTGGGCAATCCACCGCCCGCCAGCGACCAGGAATAGCCTGCGCGAACCGCCGGGTCGTCGGTGATATTGCGCGGCCCCAGAATTTCGGCGAATTCGCGCATGGCCGCCGACGAAAGCCGGGGGCGGCGTTTGAGATTGGGCTGTTCCAGTCCGTCGGCAAGGGTCCTTGCGGATGCCTGGGGAGCAGCCAGAGCGTCATGTGCCTTTTGCAGCGATTGTGTCGCCATATGTCAGTCCCCCTTCTTCGGCTGCGCCATCGCGCTGGCAAGCAGCTCGAACACGCCCATGACCTTGAGCCCGTCACCGGCGGCATCGGCGACTTCGCCCAGATGGCGTCTGCATGTTCCGCAAGCGGTAGCCACGACCGATGCGCCGGTGGCACGTGCTTCCGCGAGCCGATGCTCGGCCGCGGATCTGGAAAAATCCGGGAAGGCTTCCTTGGCGCCGCCGGCTCCGCCGCAGCAATAGGAAGCGACCCGGCTGCGCTCCATTTCGGCGAGCTTCAATCGTCCGATCCGGTTGAGCAGCTTGCGCGGTGCCTCGTATAGGCCGCCATTGCCGAACAAGATCTGTTTCGGCGCGTCACGCACCGAAATCGTGTTCAGCACTTTGGTCCAACCCGCGTTCGATGGCGTATAGGCTTCGCTCAACCGGCCCAGCTTGCAGGGATCGTGATAGGTGACGGTGGCATCGAAGACGCCATCGATCGCCAGCTTTCCCTGATCGATGAGTTGATCGACAAAATCCGTGATGTGCACGACCGCGCAAGCGGGAGCGGCGATGCCGAGGCGCGGCCAGATGTTCCTGATACCGGCGTAGCTGCTGGCGGAACAGGTGACCACGCGACGGGCGCCGCTGGCGGCGATGAGATCAGCCATCGCGACACCCAGCGATCGGGCATCATCCTGGAAGCCAAGATCATAGGCCGTTTCACCCGTCGCCGTTTCACGGCCATAGGCAATTCCAAAATCAACACCCGCCTTTACCAATAGCGCGACGATCGCGCGCAGTTCCGGCCACAGCTCAGGGTCGAACGCATTTTCGCAGCCGACATGGAGCAGCACATCGACCCGGTCCGTGAGGGCGTTCTTGATATCAAGACCCTCGCACCAGCGTGATCGATCCTCGCGGGGGCGTCCGGCCGAATTGCCGACCCGGCGCAGATTCCCGATCATGGCCAGATGCGCGGGCAGGCTGCGCCCTTCTCCGGCGACATGGGCCCGCAATGCATAAAGAATATTGAGCGGTTCGACCGTTTCGCCATTGTTGATCTTGCACGACGTGTCGCAAGCGCCGCACATCGTGCAGGCAAAGATGCTTTCGAGCGCAGTCTCGGTGCACTCGGCCTCGCCTTCCTTCAGTGCAAAGGCCGTGATGACCTTGCCGCCGCCGCTATAGGCATGGAAATTGCCCCACTGCACGCTCGGACAAGCGTGAGCGAATGCATTGCTGACGGGCGATGGCACCCATTTACAATGCGAGCAGCGCCAGCAATGCGAAATGTTACCCACCACATCCGCAAGGGGCGACAAATCGCCCGGCGCTGCTTTCATCGAGACGCGTGTCATTGGCGTATCCCCAAACTTTGAGCACCGGGCTGCAGAATCGCGTGCGGGTCGAACAAGCTCTTGGTACGCGCAAGAAGCGGCACAATTGCTTTGTCCCGTTCGAACGGGACACCAGCCCAAGGGTGATAGGGCCGACTGAAAAAGCCATTGCTTGCCGCGAGCCGTTCCGCAGCTTTGACCGCGCGCCGCGACAACATCTGTTCCTCCCCCGCCTTCCCCAGAAAGGCGAACTGGCAATGGGCGTTCACGCCCTGGGCAAGAGGCTGGACATAAATGCAGGAATCGGCCCGGTCTGTCGGCTCAAGAGCGTCAATATGTTTTTGAACCTTGTCGAGCTGGCTGAGGAAAAAGACCTCCTGTCTTGCCAGTCCTAATGCGGCTTCGCCGGGGCCCGACTCGGCGGTCATCCATTGCGCCATGGCCTTGGCGGAAATACCCGCAACATCACTGGCCACCGTAACGGCCAAGGACGCGGCGTCACGTTCCAAATCGGCGCGCCGGTACGCAATCGCCTCCTCTGGAAAATACGCGGCCGCGGAGAGTTCTACATAAAGAATCCACGGGGGCAGCGCCGCTTTGAGCGCCTCGAACCGCTGCAGCGAGTCGGCCAACAGCAGCGCGAGCTGCCGGCCATTCAGGATAAACAGCTGACCCGCTGAGCGCCGCCGCAGCATCCGGTAGCAGAGATCGGTGATCGCCTCGAGACTATCCGAAGTCGCAAACAGTGGAACTTCGATCGCGGGAATGCGCTGACAATAGATCGAGGCCCAGGACACGACGCCCAGCGCCCCCTGCGCGCCTTGGATCACCCTCCCGAAATCGGTGTGCATCGGGCCACTGTTGATCATTTGCCGGTTACCACGCGCCAGATTCTCTTCCAACGTGCCGGGTAGCGCCGCACCGCCGGTGCGGAAAAGGTCACCGCTGCCGAACACAAGCTCCAATGCGGCAAGCGGATCGGCCGAATCCCAGTGCTGGCCGGGGACTGTCACCGGCTCGCGTTCAAGGAAGGCCGTGAGCACCGATTTGGAGGCGCGGGGTGCAAGTGGCCGAAAGCTTCGCAGGCCGTGACCTTTCAAGGCCGCATCGAACTGCGAGAAAGTTACACCCGGCTCGATTACGGCAATCGCATCGTCGCCGTCGACATGGACAACCTTGTTCATGCCGCTCAGGTCCATGATGATGGAAGGATGATCGCAAACCGTATCGCCACGCCGTCTCGGACCACTCTTCGAACTGACAGGCACGAGCGGTACGCCCTGTGCGATGGCCCAACGCACGACCGCCTGTATTTCTTCCGTCGAGGTCGGATGTGCGATGGCGATGGGCCGGGCTCCGGCCCGTCCACTTTGGTCGCTTGCAAACGAAGCTAAGATGGATGGGTCGGACGTGACACCAATATGTCCTGGAAATCGGGCCAGAGACCTAGTCCGCGATGACATTGACGCGCTCACCATGTCCCCTCCTGTGCGAGCTCTTGTCGGCATATAACACTACATATGTAGTTGATGTTGCCGCTCGCTGTCAACGCCGTCCAATACGGTCCGGCCCGGGCTAGCGGATTCCAAGCCGGCACCGAAACCGACGCCCTGGGGTGCAGCCATGAACCCCATATCACCGCGATATGTGCGGCATCAGCCCACCCGGAGCGGTCACAGCGTCGTAACCACGGCCCCGCGTGGCGGGCGGCTCCTGTGGTTCGGACGTCGCCCGCGAGACACTGCAATTTGACGGGATACATCCACTACATTAGTAGTGTTTATACCCCCGGGAAAACCACGGCTGGAGGTAGGGGGAAATGCAGAAGCACGTCGCCATTGCTGCGCGCCTGCTTTCAGCCGCCCCTTTGCCCTCGACCTTTCGAACCGGCGGTGGCGACGACAGCTTAAGGAGCAAACAATGACGCTGCATTATCCGAAGAAGCCCATCCCGACATCTATCGCCGTATTCGGAGCGTCTGGGCGCATGGGGCGGCCGCTGGCTGAATATGTCCGTTACGCTGCGCCGGAAATCCGGTTGCGCGTGATCACGAGTTCGGCTGCCGGAGTTGCTGCCTTGCAAAAGCAATTTCCAGACTCCGAGGCTATCTGCGCGAGCTATCTCGATCGCACTTCATTGCATGCGGCAGTCGAAGGCATGGAAGGCATCTTCATGGTCTCGCCCTCGGGCATGGATGAACAGACGGCCGTGACCAATCTGGTCGATGCCGTGCGCGAGGTGGGGACCGCCATACATATCGTTCGGGTGGTGGGCTACGAGCCGGAGGCCATTGCCGCCAGGGTTCCCGAAATTCTCGCCAGTCGTGGCGGCGACGCCAGCCAGCACTTTATCGCCAAGACCCTGCTCGATCGGAGCCGTCTGCCGGTCACCTTTCTTAATTGCGGTGCCACGATGATGGACAATCTGCTGTTCTCGGCGCAGGGCATCCGCGAACGCGGCACCTTTGTCCATCCGCCACGCTACATCCCGTATATTGATGCACGCGATTTCGGTGAGGTCGCGGCGCGCCTGCTGCTGTCGGACGACGCGCGGCACATCACGCAGTTCCACACGGTCAACAATGGCCAAGACCAGCTCACCACCGAAGAGGTCACGGAGATCATGAGCGACGTGCTCAAGCGCCGCATCACCTATGACGGAAGCCGCGAGACGTTTATGCGCGAAGTCGGAAGCCAGCTCGACCAACGCTACGGTCGCCCAGGCCAGGGCGATTATATCTGGGACTTCACGCAATTTGAGCTGAGCAATTCGGTGGTCTGGTCGCTCAACAATTTCGCTGAGCGGATGCTTGGCCGACGCCCGAACTCGCTGCGCTCCTGGTTGATGGAGCACCGGCAATTCTTCTTGCCTGGCTGACGCAGCAGCGGCCTTGGCTAGTCTTCTGTTCGATGGCAGGACCATCATCCTGGGTTCTGGCCTCCGCCGCATTCGTGGGATGGCCGATGGGCGCGATTACGGGCCAATATTGGAACCAGCAGCGATATCCCACCCGTGGAAGCGGCCGAGTGCTGGTATGTGATGCTCGACAAAATGCCCCTGGGCGCGTAATCCACGCTGACAAGCTTTCGGCAAACCCGAAGCGATTTACACACCCGGGTCGGCGGACGGATGAAAAAATGATTGAGAAGCTCCTTTTCATGGAGCCGGGATCGCTAAATCTCGAAGAAAAAACGTTGGCGCCGGTGCTTCTAAGCCAACAAGATCACTGGACGCACCCGCTGTCTTAAGAAGAAATATATGACCACTACTAAAAAATCTAAATCGTCGAAATCAAATGGGGCATCTTCTCGTCGTGATAAGGTAATTAATGGTGCGATTGAGGTCCTCGCCAAGTACGGCGCCCGGGGCTTTACCCATCGTGAAATCGACCGACACCTAAACCACCCCCAAGGATCAACCTCAAACTATTTCCGTCGGCGTGAAGATCTCTTGTGCGCGGTAGGCGCGCGCATCATGGAACTCGATCTCCGGGACGCCTCGGCGGTTGTCGACAGCCTTACGCGAAGTGCGCCTGTCACGATCGAACGGACGACAAGCCTGCTCGTGGAACTCTTGGAACAATGGATGCTTCCGCCAAATCGCAATCGGGCATTGGCGAGGATGGAAATCGTGGTGGAACGCATACGAAATCAAGAGCTTCGTATAGCGACGGAGGACCAGATATATCTGGCTGAAAAACGCTTTCAAAGTATCTTCAAAATGTTGGGATCGGCACACCCCATCCAGTCGGCGCAGATTTTTGTGAAGCTACTCGCTGGCGTTCATGTCCTGCTCTTGGAAGAGATTGATGCCAACCATCGCAGTTTTCTCAGTGTGCTGCTCCGCGACTGGCTGACGGTCAGCCTCGGATGCGTCGACAAACTGGCGCATCCGCAGACAGGTTGAAACGATGTGCATGAAGCCAAGGGACCTGTCGGCGGCTTTGCCGTGTCCTGTTACGAGCCGCCGCACGATGAAGCAGAAATATCAGGACGCCGTGCCCAGATTTTTACATAGCGTTTCGCGATGCTCTTGCAGCCATGCACGCATCGTGTTCGGCTTGCGACCCAATATTCGCTCAAGACAATCGTTCAAAGACCAGGCGACGTCACTTTGGTCTTCATAACGGGTAAAGTTCCACAAATACTCCGCCAACGTCGCAGGTATATAGCCAAGCTTTGCTATCGGTTCCATGACGGACAGAAAGCCTTCCTTGCTCGAATCGTACGCAATCTTGCATTGGACGACATCGCTCATCAAATTCACAATGTCGTTCATATAGAGGCTGTCGCTACCGTTGTTGAGCGTGTGAAACTGATAAAGATGGCGATGGTTGTCGCTGAGTAATATCCGCGCGGCCGCCTCGCCGATTTCCCGGGGATCGATATAGGGCACGCGGCGTTCAGGCCAAGAAATTTTGCGCGGCGCGCGCGAGTAAATATGGGACATCAGCAAATTGTCCATGAAGCTCGCGCCGATATTAAAATACGTGACCGGAAGATCGGATTCGTCGAGAAGTCTGCGCGCGATCTGATGCTGAATTTCCAGTCCCTTGCCGAACTTCACAAGCACCTCCGGCACGCGGCGCGGATTTGCGCCGGGAAATACGCCGATCACCCGGATGAGGTGAATTAGAGTATTGGAACGGCGTATCGCGGAAATGAGATTTGTCATCGCGATATCTTCCGGCGTGAATGTTGTCGTCACCGCATAAAGACCTTCCATTCCGGCCACGGCATCCGTCAAGGACGGGAGGTCGAAATAATCTCCAATCGCCACTTCGCAGCCGGGAAAATTGGCGCGCAGCTGATCCACTTTTTGCGCATTACTTGTGATCAGTCGCACCTTTACGTGAGGCGCATTGTACCGCAGCCAACGCGCCATCGGCCCCCCGATGTGGCCGCTCCCGCCGAAAATGCCGATGCTGGCTGGAACCTTTTTCGTGTTCGTGCTCATTTCGACCCTCTATTTGCTGAAGTCAGAGATAACATTCATCCGAACGCATGATGTGCGGACATTGTCGCATCGTACCGGCGGAAACACCTCGAACTGACTGAACGGCTCGGAGGTGACTTCTATGATTCGTGAAAGATCGCGTCGCATTGACAGCCCCTAGTGGAGTGGATCTGCTAGTGATCCCTTGATTCAAACATTCGCGAAACAGCCCGAACCGGGATGCGAATGTTAGAATCGGACCGCTAAGTGATCTTTAGAATGAGCTTCCCTGCGTTCTTGCCGCTGAACAACATCATGAAAGCCGGATAGGCATTTTCGATTCCATCGACGATATGCTCGTCGATCCTCAGCTGACCCTGCGAGATCCATTGTCCGATTTGCGTGGCACCTTCGGCGAAGCGCGATACATAATCCGAGATCAAGAAGCCGTGCATCGTGGCGCGCTTTACAATCAGCTGCCAGATATTGCGTGCGCCGACCTTGCCGTGGGCGCTATTGTATTCGCCGATCAATCCGCATAGGACGATACGTGCCGACGGCGCAAGGCTCATAAGGCCCGCATCCAGAATGTCGCCGCCTACGTTTTCAAAAATGATGTTCACGCCGTCCGGAGCGGCTTTGGCGATCGCGGCGGCGAGTGCCTCCATCGTCTTGCCCTGGTAGTCGATGGCCACGTCGTACCGGTAGTCGATGATCAATCGTTTGCATTTCGCCGCCCCTCCGGCGATGCCGACCGTGCGGCAGCCTTTGATCTTGGCGATTTGACCCACCATCGAACCGACCGCGCCGGCAGCACCGCTCACGAGCACCGTTTCGCCGGACTGAGGCTTCGCCTTATCCAGCAAGCCAAAATAGGCGGTGAGACCGACGGCGCCCATGGCGGAAAGGAAATAGCTGGGAGAGGGCACATGAGAAATGTCGATCCTGTTGGTGAACCCGCCGGGGGCAACCACCGAGTAATCCTCAACCGCATTCAGCCCGACAACCCAATCGCCGGGGGTAAAATCAGGATTCGCGGAACTGTGGACCCGTCCGACCGTCGTCGCCCGGACCGCATCGCCGAGAGGAATCGGCGGAAGGTAGGACGGCGCATCGTCCATCCAGCCCCGCTGGGCGGGGTCCAGCGAGATATAGTGATTGCGGATGACGAAAGAACCCTTATCCGGTTCCGGAATCGGTGTGCTGACGAGTTTGAAATCGTCCGGACGCGGATCACCATTGGGTCGCTTGACGAGTAGAAAACGCCGATTGCTGCTCATGAGAAACTCCTTTGATCTTTCCGTCTCCTGGTCCGCACGCATTTTCTATCGACGCGCCGCGTAATTTCCGGCGCGCAGGTCGGGCCGGCGATACTGCCACCGCGTTTCGATTCGCTCACGCATCCGGCGGGCCCTGATTTCGTAAACGCACATGCATTAAGCTGTCAGCCGTTGCACCGCTTCGCGCGCAAATTTTTTGAGTTGGGCACCATCATCGATAAATTGAGAGGGCTTGATGGCAAACGTCGAAAAGCCGCGATCGCGCAACTCCGCGTAACTATCCGTAACCCGCCCGAGATCAAGGCGATCTGTTGTAGATTTGAACGGGGCGCCGAGAACAGCGGCCAACTCAATCTCGTCCAGACTCCGATTATTGGCAGCCAGTTCCTGGGCAAGTTCTTTCAGTTCTTCCGGGCTTGGTGGCTTGAGAAGGAAAAGGCCCTTGGAATAGCGGGCCAGGCGGCGGCGCATAGGTGCTCCCAATGCCCGTCCGCCCGTCCACAACGGGATGCCCCCCGCCCTGTAGGGCTCTGGGTACAGATAGGTGTTGCTGAATTGAAAATGCGCACCCGCATGACTGAGCGGCGACCCCTCGGTCCATAGGCGTTTCCATATCTCCAGCTGCTCGTCGAGAATTGCGCCCCGCTTGTGGAACGGTACGCCCAGAGCGGCGTATTCCTCCTCTTGCCAACTCACAGTTGGGACGACGACCAATCGGCCCTCGCTGAGAAGATCGATCGTCGCGAACTCCTTTGCGAGCACCAAGGGATGGCGCAGCGGGCTTATGACGGCGGCGGCGATCAGACGAATGCGCGAAGTCGCCGCCGCAATCGCAGCAATCAGAGGAAGCCCACTCGGATGTGGGAAATCGGGAACCTGGTTGCCCGCTTTCAACCAGTCCCGGGGATTTGAGGGCGGCCCGAGATAACAGGAGTTCGCTCCCATGAGGACGTGCTCACCGATCATGACAGCGTCGAAGCCCGCCTCCTCGGCCTCAACCGCATAACGCACGATCTTTCGCAGATCCCGCGGATCCGTCATGGACCAGACTTCCACCAAGATCATCGCCAGCTTTGGCTTCTTTACCGGGTTCATGGTCACTCCAATGTTGACTTAGAAAGAACGCTCAGAGAGATGGCATTCGCGAAATGTCGATCCTGTCGGTGAGACCGCCGGGTGCCGTGGAATTTCCGGCGCACGGATGTCGCAATGGGCGCGTGATTCTCAAGCAATTTCGAACAGCCCGGCCGCACCCATGCCGCCGCCAATGCACATGGTGATCACGACGTACTTCACGCCGCGGCGCTTGCCTTCGATGAGCGCATGGCCGACAAGGCGGGCGCCCGTCATGCCATACGGATGGCCAATCGAGATGCCGCCGCCGTTGACGTTGTATTTGTCCGGATCGATGCCGAGATGATCGCGACAGTAGAGCGCCTGACAGGCGAAGGCCTCGTTCAGCTCCCACAGGCCGATATCGCCAATCTTCAGGCCATGCTGCTTCAGTAGTTTCGGAATGGCGTAGACAGGTCCGATTCCCATCTCTTCGGGGGCGCAGCCCGCCACGGACATTCCCCGGTAGAGTCCCAGCGCCTGCAGGCCGCGCCGCTCGGCGAGCGTGCGGTTCATCAAAACGCAAGCCGATGCGCCGTCGGACAGCTGGCTCGCGTTGCCCGCGGTCACGACACCGCCCTCGATCACCGGCCTAAGGGCCTGCAGGGATTCGAATGTCGTGTCGGGGCGGTTGCCTTCGTCTCGAGATAATGTGACGTCTTTGTATGAGGTCTCCTTGGTGTTCTTATCGACCACCGCCATCTTCGTCGCGAAGGGCACGATTTCGGCATCGAAGCGCCCCGCCGCCTGGGCGGCTGCGGTGCGTTGCTGTGATTCCAGCGCGTACCGATCCTGCGCCTCGCGCGAGATGCCATATTTCTTGGCAACAAATTCGGCGGTCTGGAGCATAGGCATGTAGGCATGCTGCGCGTGCGCGATGACCGTCGGGTCCCGTTCGCGCGCAACCCAATCCATATACGGTGTCTGGACGGCGGAAATGTTCTCCTGGCCGCCCGCCAGCACAACATCCATACCGTCCACGATCACCTGTTTAGCAGCCGTGGCAATCGCCATCAGGCCCGACGAACACTGCCGATCCATCGTCTGCCCGGAAACGGTCAGCGGTAAGCCCGCGGCAATGCTGGCATTGCGTGCAATATTCATACCGGCCGTGCCGGCGCCCAGCACACAGCCGATGACAACATCCTCGATTTCGTCGCCGGCCACGCCAGCGCGAAGAACAGCCTGGGCGATCACGGCACCAAGCAGCGTCGGCGACTTCGTATTGTTGAATGCGCCCTTGTAGGCACGCCCGATCGGCGTGCGGGCGGTCGAGACAATGACGGCTTCTCTCATAGTGCGCAGCTCCTGCGGCAATCGAATCTGATGTAAACGGGATGCTTCAATGTGGTGCCCACGCGCTGAGACGACCGCCTTGTTCGGCCAATCCCTTCAGCAGGTCGCTCGTGGCCCAGTAGCCGAATTTGTCACCATGTACCTTGGCGTAATGATCCAAGCGCGCAGTGATGGCCTTCAGACCCACTTGGTCGGCCATGAACATCGGTCCACCTCGGTAGGCGGGAAAGCTGTAACCGGCGGTCCAGATGATGTCGATGTCGCTGGCGCGGAAGGCGATGCCTTCGTCGAGGATCTTGCAGCCCTCATTGATCATCGAATAGAGCAAGCGCTCGACGATCTCCTCGTCGGTGATGTCGTTTCGCTGAGCGAAGCCGTGCTGCGTCGCCAAGGCCGAGACAATGCGTGCCGTTTCCGGATCCGCCACCGGCTTGCGGCCTTCGTAGCGGTAATAGCCGACTCCGGCCTTCTGCCCGAAACGGCCCAGTTCGAACAGCTTGCGCACCACCGCGCGATACCTCGGGTCCTGCCCCAGCTTGCCTTCGCGGGTGGCCTCGATCACGGTCCTGGCGCCCACATCAACCCCGGCCATGTCCAGCATGCGGCACGGTCCCATGGCCATGCCGTATGCCTCCACGGCACCGTCGATCTGGGCAGGGCTGGCCCCCTCCATCATCAGGAATTCGGCCTCGCGCATGTAGACCTCGGCCATGCGGTTGCCGATGAAGCCGTAACAAACGCCGGAGACCACCGCCACCTTGCCGATCTGGCGCGCCATGCGCATCACCGTGGCCAAGACTTCCGGGCTGGTTTGCGCACCGCGCACGACCTCCAGCAAACGCATCACGTGGGCCGGGCTGAAGAAGTGCAGCCCCACTACGTCTTGCGCCCTGCCGGTGGCCTGGGCCAACACGTCCACATCAAGTGTGGATGTATTGGTCGCGATAATGGCGCCTGGCTTGCACACTTGGCCCAGCCGGGCACAGACCTGCTTCTTCAGGTCGAGGTTCTCGAACACGGCTTCGATTATCAGATCGCAATCGTGCAGCCGCTGATCATCGAGCGAGCCGGTGAGCAAGGACATGCGCTGTGCCACTTGCGCGGATGTGAGGCGGCCTTTGGCCGCGCTGGTTTCGTAGTGGCCGCGGATAAACCCAAGTCCGCGATCAAGCGCGGCCTGGGAGGTCTCCACCAGCACCGTGGGGATGCCCACGTTGGCAAAGTTCATGGCGATGCCGCTACCCATGGTGCCGGCACCCAGCACACCCACCCGGGCAATGGACCGCACACGCTGATCCGGCTTCAGTCCGGGGATGCGGGCCGCCTCGCGCTCGGCAAAAAATACATGGCGTAGCGCCTGCGATTGCTTTGACAGGCGCAGGCCCTCGAACACCTTACGTTCGAGCGCGAGGCTCTGTGCAAACTCGAGTGCCACCGCGGCCTCTACACAGCGCACCACCTCATGAGCGGCCTGACCACCTTTGTCCGCAGGCGGCAGGCGGCGCCGGTAGTCGTCGAAGTAGCCCGGTGCCAAGCCGCTGACATCGATCGAACGGCGGCTGATGACGGGCAAGAGCTGCCCGGCCTTGCAGGCCTGAATGGCCCGCTGCGCCATGGCCAACGCCGCTTCACGCAAATGCGACGCCGCGACTTCGTCGACGATGCCCAGCGTCAATGCCCGGTCGGCGGAGATCGGCGCGCCACTGGTCATCATGTCCAGAGCTGCCGACACGCCGGCTACACGTGGCAGACGTTGTGTGCCACCGGCACCGGGCACGATACCCAGCTTCACCTCGGGCAAGCCGAGCTGGGTGCCCGCGAGTGCCACGCGGTAGTGCGCCGACAGCGCCAGCTCCAATCCACCACCCAGCACGGTGCCATGCAGCGCGGCGATGATGGGACGGTCGAGCTGCTCCATCGCTGCGTACACATCGTTGCAGTGCGGGTCGATCATCGCCGGCTGATCAAACTCGGTGATGTCGCCGCCGGCCACAAAAGTGCGCCCAGATGCTTGCAGGATGACGGCATCAACCTCGGGATCGTCTTGAGCCGCGCGCATCGCCGCCAGCAAGCCGACGCGAACGGGCAAGGCCAGAGCGTTGACCGGCGGGTAGTTAATGTCGACGGTGAGGATACGATCTTTATGGCTGAGGGTAACGGGGTTCTGCATCGGGGAGGACCTCGGTTCAGGCCTGGGGCGCGTAACTTGCGCCGGACGGCAGGGACGCTTGCGGGTCGACAAACAAATCCGGCATCAAGGGGCTGGCCGGATCGTTGCGATAGCAATCGAAGTTGGTGACGCCCTCTTCGGCCAGCACATCATCGTCCAGAGCGAAGTGGCCGGTGTAGCTGCGCGCCGGGCGGCACAGCATCGCGTAGGCCGCGTCGGCCATGATTTGGGGACTGCGCGATTGCCGCATCATGGCATCGCCGCCCAGCGCGAACTCCACCGCCGCGGTGGCGATGGTGGTGCGGGGCCACAGCGCATTACAGGCGATACCATCGCCACGCAGCTCCTGCGCCAGGCCGAACATCACCATCGACATGCCGTATTTCGACATCGTGTAGGGCAAGTGCTGGGCGAACCAGTCGGCACGCAGAGTCAGCGGCGGCGACAGCGCCAGAATGTGGGGGTTGCTGCTCTGGCGCAGATGCGGAATGCAGGCGCGGGAGGTGACGAAGGTGCCGCGCATGTTGATCTGCTGGATCAGGTCGAAGCGCTTGATCTCGATGTCCATGGTGGCCGATAGATTGATGGCCGACGCGTTGTTGATACAGATGTCGATGCCGCCGAAATGGGCCGCGGTCCGCGCCACGGCGCCCTGCACCTGAGCCTCGTCGCGGACGTCCATCACCAGGGGCAAGGCCTGGCCGCCGGCCGCTTCGATGGCTTGCGCGGCCGTGTAGATCGTACCGGCCAGCTTCGGGTGAGGCTCGGTGGTCTTGGCGGCAATAGCCACCTTGGCGCCGTCGCGCGCGGCACGCAGCGCGATGGCCAAGCCGATGCCCCGGCTCGCGCCGGTGATGAACAGGGTCTTGCCAGCCAGGGGCGCGCCACCGGCACTCATGACAGCACCTCGAACAGACCGGCGGCGAATGCACCGATGGGCGTGCGTGCAAAAGAAACGATGATGGCTGGTTGCATGGGAAGCCCGTGTTGGTACAGGTCGAAGCAAAGACGCGCGGCGGGCGGGTTCAAGCGAACCACCTGTCACGCATATCGAAAGCACTGCGGTCGCAGCGCGCGAGCAGGGCCCATTGGGCCTCGGTCTGCGGCAACTCCCACTGGAAAAAGTAACGCATGGCCTGCAGCTTGCCTTGGTAATGGTCTGCCAACGCGCCATCGGCGCCGGACGGCAGGGCCAAGGTCGCCACACGGCCCTGCTGCAACCAGATCTGGGCCAGCGCAACGCGTCCGAAGGCATCCAGATAGACGGTGGCATTGGCCAAGGCGAGATCCGGATCGGTGCGTTGCAAGTCCGTCAGGATGGCGCTCACGCGCGCCAACTGTTCGACAGCGGCCAGCAGCGCCGTGGCTTCGGAATGCAAACCGGCCTCGATGGCACGCTGCGCATCGCGGCGCACCGTTTTGATAAACAGGTGGAGCGCGGCTCCGTCATCCATCACGACCTTGCGACCCAACAGGTCGATGCCGTGGATGGCCTCCGCACCCTCATGGATCATGTTCAGACGCTGGTCCCGATACAACTGTTCCACGGGGTAATCACGCGTATAGCCGGCGCCGCCCAGCACCTGGATGGCCATGTCGTTGGCCACCGCGCCGTAGCGCGCCGGCCAGGACTTGACCACGGGCGTGAGCACGTCCAGAAGTTGCCGGGCATCGGCACGGGCCTGCGGTTGCGGGTGGCTGTGCTGGTCTTCGAACAGACTGCATGCATAGAGGCACAACGCCAGACTGCCTTCCGCATATACCTTCTGCGCCAGCAACAGGCGGCGCACGTCGGCGTGCTCGATCAGCTTGACTTGCGGCGACAGGGGATCCTTGCAAGAGGGCAGGCGTCCTTGTGGGCGCTCGCGCGCATAGTTCAACGACTCGCTGAAACCGCGCCACGCGATGCAGGAGGAGAGCAGACCCACGCCGATGCGCGCCTCGTTCATCATCTGAAACATGTGTGCGAGGCCCTGGTGCTCGCGCCCCAGCAGCCACCCCACGGCACCGCCTGCTTCACCGAAGGACAGAACGGTCGAGGTGGTGTTACGCCAACCCATCTTGTGCAGCAGCCCGGCCAGCGCGACATCATTACGAACGCCGGGGCCGCCGTGGGCGTCGGGCAACACCTTGGGCACCAGGAACAGCGAGATACCCTTGACACCGGCTGGAGCGCCCTGAATACGCGCCAGCACCATATGCACGATGTTATCGGTGAGATTCTGGTCACCGCCGGAGATGAACATCTTCTGGCCGAACAGCCGATAAGTGCCGTCGGACTGGGGCACCGCTGTGGTCTTGATGTCACCCAGCGCCGAACCCTGCGAAGGCTCGGACAGAGCCATCGTGCCGGCGAAGCGTCCATCGCCCAGCGGTGCCAGGTAGCGGTCCTTCAAGGCTTGACTGCCGAAGGTGCGCAGCAGGTTAGCCGCACCGATGGTCAGCATCGCATAGGTCGCGGTGCCGACGTTGGCCGTGTAGAAGGCGCTCATGGCCGCCCGCAGCACGACCTCGGGCAATTGCAGACCGCCCTCTTCCTCGTTCCAATGCGCGCTGAGAAATCCGGCGTCAGCCACCGCTTGCCAGGCCGCCCGCGTGGGCGCAACAACCTTGGCCCGTCCGTCGATGAAAGTGGGCTCCTCCGCATCACCTTGGCGCAGGTGCGGCGCTAGCAGCGCTTCGGCCATCTGGCGTGCCGTCTCCAGCGTCGCATTGAAAACCTCGCGCGAATGCCCGGCATAGCGCTGGCGCTGCAACAATGACTCGGTGTCGAGAAATTCGTAGAGCAGGAATTCCAGCTCTCGTTCGCTGATGGTGCTGGCCATGCGGTATCGTACCAGGCGATAGATGAAAAATAACGAACGCCCGCTCGGTGCGTGAACCTGACCGGCCGCGTGATTTGGTCCGAATGGGATGTTAGTTTAGTGATGCGTGCCCATATCGGCATCGCCCCCAAACTGACAAAACCGCGTCTCAGTCAGGCTATCGCGTTGGTTGGCGAGGCCGATCGGAACGCTTGGATTCGAACTTCCACTGCGGGGTAACACCAACTCGAACACATTATAGTTGAGGCCGGCGATGGCGCCGGCCTCAACGTGGTCTCGTGTCTTGTTATGCTTCCTATGCCTTCGTCTATGTCACACGCATCTTTGTTCTAAAAGCCTCGCATCATCGACGTCTGCGATAGCACGCGCGCTTAAAATTTTGTTCCCACGCGGATGCCGTACGTCCGTGGCGGCCTTAGCAGTGCCATGACGTTATTCGGTGACGGAGTAAAGAACGTTTGGATCGTCGTGGCTTTGACCGTCTCGTTGCCGATGTTGTTCACATAGGCTCCCAGCGAGACCCGATCATCGGGGCTGTAGAAGGTAAGGCTGGCGTCCACGAGCCAATAGGGGTCCTGATATTGCGGCGCCACGAACTCGAGCGCGGTGAGCGTCGTGGACTGGTAATGTGCCGTACCGGACAGTTCGATACGAGCGCCGCTGCTCAGCGGGAAGGTCTGACGGGCACCCAGGTTTAGTGACCATGTGGGCGAGCGCGGCAGAGTCTTGCCGGAGCAGTTCACCGTGTAGTTGACCCCGCCGGCGGCAAGCGCACTCGGGCAACCGAACTGCGGAGGCCCTCCCAGATTGGGAGAGGTAAACACATATGTGCTCGTTTTTGCGGAAAGGTATTCCGCATCTGCGCTCAGAAGCGTGTTCTTCGCAGCCAGAAATTCCGTTTCGAGTTCGAAGCCCTTGATGTTCGAGCTACCGACGTTCCTGGTTCCAAAGGTCGTATGCCCATAGTCATCATAGAAAATCGTAGATTGCTGCTGATCCTTGTACTTCCAGTAGAAG
>SCTM01000176.1 GCA_004297485.1 Rhodospirillaceae bacterium | reverse complement strand
GCAGGTAGGCCGGGCCGGTCGTGCGGGTTTTCGCCTCGAAAACGGGCGATTCCGCCGCGATCTCTTTCCAGAAAGCCTCATCCACGGCGATGACGCGGGCATTTGGAAAATGCTTGGCAAGCGGTGCCGGGTCGGACTGGGTCAGAATGAGCTTGGGATTGCAGTCGTTGATGCGCAGCGCAAGACCCTCGGGCCCGAACAGCGTGAAAAGGGGTACCGCCACGGCGCCACGCTTCATCGTGCCGAACATCCCGACATAGAATGCACGTGACGGGTCGACAACGACCGCAACCCGATCGCCCTCGGCGACTCCGAGCCGCTTGATCCAGTTGGCGAACTGGCCGGTCTGGTCCGAGAGTTCCGCGAAACTGTAGCGCTCGCTGTGCCCGTCCGAGAACTTGACGCTGATCGCGGTGCCGAGCGCGCGATGGCGGTCAATGCACTCGTGCGTAATGTTCATGTACTCCCGGTCGCCGTCGAACAGCTCCCAGATGCGGCTCCACGAGAAGCTGCGTAGCGCCTCGTCGTAGGTATCTATGTCGGCAATCGAATTCATTTGTACTGCGCACCGCCTCGGCGTGTTGGTGGTAGGGTTAAAGCGAGGCCGCATTATCGTCTACTGGATGCGTTTCGAGAGGTGCCCATACGGCCGCGCATACGGTGCGTTTTACAATGCGGAACGATCCGGGGCGGCGGCGGGCCCCTTGGGATGGGGCGCGGGGCATGGGCGGTTTTTTGCTCGCAGCGGTAAAGCGCGGCGGCGTCTGAGGTCGGGCGCTTCGGTGCGGCTTATACGGGTGCCGCTTGCAGTCCTTCCGCGGTTGCCTGCAGCAGACGGCGTATTTCGTCCAGCCGTTCGAGGGGCAATACCCGTGCCGGTCCGGCCAGTGCGATCGACGCGAACGGTGCACCGGTCGCGTCGCGGAGGGCAAGCCCGAAGGCATTCACCCCCGGCAGGATGTCGCCCAGATTGACGGCGAAGCCTTCGTCGAACGAGCGCTGCATCATGCGGTGGATCCCCGGGATACTGGCCTCGCTATAGCCGGCCAGGTTCGCCAGGTTACGGCGGATGATCGCACGGGCTTCCGCCTCCGGCAGCGCGATAAGGATCGCCGCCCCACCGGCCGCGAGCACCAGCGGCCTGCGGGTCCCCGGAAAAATCGTCAGCGCCCGTGCCTCCAGCTTGGCGGTGCCGACCCGTGCGGCACAGATGAAATCGTCGCCGCTGCGGAAAAAAAGGTATGCGACACCGGAGGTCTGCCGCGCCAGCGTCACAAGCCGGCTGCGCGCCGCATGTTGCATTTCGCCGCGTTCGGGAAGCGACGACAGTCCCAGTTCGAACAGCATCGGTCCCGGCATATAGTGCCGGTCGTCGGGCCGCTGCCGCACCATCCGTTCGCGGACCAGGCACGTGAGGATCCGATGCGCCGTGCTCTTGTAGAGGTGGCAGCGCGCGGCAAGATCGGACAACGGCCAGCCGAAATGTCCGCGCGCCGAAATCTCCCGCAGCAGCGCAACCGCGCGCTCAATGGTCTGGGTTCCGCTACGCTGGTCCGCCTTGCTGCGCGGGCTCGCCTTGGTCCGTGGGCTTGCCTTCTTGCTACTCATCC
>SCTM01000175.1 GCA_004297485.1 Rhodospirillaceae bacterium | reverse complement strand
AGGAGTGAGACGAATTCGGATGGCCGACCGCAGTCAACTCCACCTTGTCGTCGGCGGCAAATATCATGACTTCAATTTCGCCCGGCTCGAACTTCTGAAATTGCTCGCTGAGCACGACGATGCGAACGTAACCACCGCCTCAAGCTATGCGGACATAGAGCACCTGACGCCAGGCGGAGGTCTCGTTACCTACACCTGCGACGTCCAGCCCAGCGAGGCTCAAGTCACCGCGCTGGGAAATTTTTTGAGTGCCGGAGGGCGCTGGTTCGCATTGCATGGAACCAATTCGGCAATTCGTTGGCTCGATGGTCGCCCGGACTGCCCGGATGTGAACCCCGCGCTGACCGATATGCTTGGTAGCCAATTCCGGGCACATCCGCCAATCCACGCTTTCGATGTGCATGTCGTTGACAGAGCGCACGACCTGACAAAGGGACTGCGCGACTTCCGTGTCGAGGATGAACTCTACCTCTCCACGGACCGTCCGGGAAATCGACCGTTGCTGGTCACCCAGTTCGGCGGCGACGCCAAGCCTTTTACGCAGGACAGCTGGCCCCATGCGGAGCGGTTGGTCATGTATTTGCGTACCTACGGCAAGGGGGAGGTTCTTTACCTGACCCTCGGCCACTGCCGGGGAAAGTACGATCTGCAGCCCATGATCGAAGAAACCACGATCCAGCGTTGCTCGTGGCAGTCACCGCTTTTTTATGAAATTGTCCGGCGAGGTCTTCGCTGGGCGCTGGGCAAGCCGGCATTGTAAGATTGCATCATTATGGACCTCGCCTATTCCGAAGAACAACTTTTGTTCCGGCAATCGCTTGAGCGGTATCTGGGCGAAAACTATTCTTTTGCGCATCGACGACATGTTGCAGCGAAACTGCATGGCTTTGATCCCGAGGTCTGGGCGGGGCTCGCCGAGTTAGGCTGCTTCGGAGTTCCGTTAACTACAGAACACGGCGGTTTCGACGGGCGGTTGGTCACGACGGGGCTGGTGATGCAGGCCTTGGGGCGGCACTTGGTCGTGGAGCCGGTTCTCGGCAGCGCGGTCATCGCTGGACGGTTGATCGCCCGCGTGGCTCATGCCGCGCAGCGCGATGAGCTGTTGACTCCTTTGATCGCGGGCACATCGCGCATTGCCTTTGCACACGACGATTTGGGAACGAAGGCATCTCTTAAAGGCGGTGCAGATGGTTACCGGTTGACGGCCCGTAAGACCGCGGTCCTGGGCGGCGCGACTGCAGACCGTTTGCTTGTTTCGGCTCTCAACGCGGCAGGTGAACTCAGGCTCGCTATTCTCGATGCCGGAACATCGGGCGTGAGCCTCCATCCCTACCAGCTGCTCGACGGATCATGGGCGGCCGACGTCCTGGTTCAGGACGTGACGATTGGATCGGATCGTATCCTCGGCGATGGATCAGACGCAGGACCAGCAATCACGGCAACCCTCGATGACGGTGTCGTGGCGGCCTGCTGGGAAGCCGTCGGGGCCATGCAGGCGGCCTACGAGCAGACCTGCGCTTATGTTCGCGAACGGCGCCAGTTCGACCGGCCCCTCGCCGGATTTCAAGTGGTTCAGCACAAGGTGGCGGAGATGGCCGTGTGCTGCGAGGAAGCCGGCGCCGCGGCGCTGCTTGCAGCCCTTAAGCTCGACAGTGAGGGGGCTGACCGCGACCGCGCTGTGGCGGCGGCGAAAGTCAGGATTAGTCACTGTGGGCGATTCGTAGCGAAGGAGGCGGTGCAACTCCATGGCGGCATGGGCGTCTCAGAGGAGCTTCCAATCGCAACCTATTTTCGCAAGCTCTTGACGTTTGAGTTGATGTTTGGATCTTCAATGGAGTACCGGCGCCGGTACGTGAAAACCGTCATTGCGGCGCGCGCACACGAGATGAGTGCCGTGCTTCCGGCGGCAGAACGCGCCGACATCACATTGCCGGCGGCATGAGGCACAGCGTTCTTGCATGGATCTGATTTTAACCCCCGCGCAGCGTGCCTTCCGGAGAGAGGTGCAGACGTTTCTCGCCACGCATCTGACGGCGGAGATGCGCCAGGGGCAGATGCTCACCGCCGGCGTTTATCCTGAACCCGACGTATCTCGGCCATGGCATCACGCTTTATACCGCAAAGGCTGGGTTGCACCGCTCTGGCCGGTGGAATACGGCGGTTCCGGATGGACCACCATCGAGCGTTTTATCTTCGAAAGCGAATGCGCGTTGGCCGGCGCGCCGGTTGTTTATCCGATCGGCGTGCGGTTGGCTGCTCCGGTCATATTGGCGTTCGGGTCGGAGGAGCAGAAACGAACTTATCTGCCGCGCATTCTCTCGGGAGAAGACTACTGGTGCCAGGGCTTTTCAGAGCCGGGAGCGGGTTCTGATCTCGCTTCGCTCCAGACCCGTGCCGTTCTCGAAGGTGATCATTATACTATTAACGGCAGCAAAATCTGGACGACGCATGCCCACCATGCCAACCGCATGTTCGCCCTCGTGCGGACCGCGAATACGCCACGTAAACAGGATGGCATCAGTTTTATCGTCATCGATATGCAGAGTCCGGGCGTAGAGATCAGGCCGATTATCTCCATTGGCGGCGAGCACGACATCAATCAGGTCTTCTTTACCGACGTCCGCGTTCCGCCGTCCGGCCTGATTGGGGAAGTCAATGCCGGTTGGAGTTACGCCAAGTATCTGTTGGAGTTCGAACGTGGGACCGGGCTCTTCAGCAGCCGGCTCCGCTCGGGGCTGAAGCGTATCGAGCGCGCGATCGACGCCTTGGAGGCCGCGGACCGTCACATCCGGGATAACATGGATCTGATGGCAAGGCTGGCGGACGTCGCGATAGAGATTGATGTTTTCGAGATGCTCGAACTGATGACTTTAGGCTTATTGGAGCCGGGGCAGAGGCCGGGCCCGACCTCATCAGTTCTCAAACTCCGCGCAAGCCGCTTAAAGCAGACTGTTGGAGAACTCGGCGTGGAAATACTCGGCCCATCCGCGCTGCGTTGGCAAGACCATCCTGAGGATGTCCTTTCCGTCATCGTTCCGGACTATCTCAATAGCCGGGCTGCTACCATCTTTGGCGGCGCGAGCGAGGTGCAGTTGGGTATCATTGCCAAGAGCCTGGCCGGCGTCTAACGCTTTGGAGCCGTGGTCGCTGGACAGAAGAAGTCGGCGCGGGGGGAACCCGTCTCATCGTAGACGGGTTCATCGCGGTCAACGCGGTACTTGCGGCTGGTCGATTTGATGGGGCCTGCCGAACGCAGCTGGACGCGCATTTCGGTATATGCCGGAAGCTGGAAATGCCCGGCAAGGGACTCCTCATCCAACCAGCGTTCGAACACATGCACCCGCCCGGGCGTAAACGGGTCGAGCGCCCAAGAGTATGCTTCGCACCCCGGTTCGGCGAGCGCGGCTTCGATGAGGGGCCTAGCCTCCTCAAGGATGCGCCGCGCATGTGCGGGGTCCAGATCCATTACCGCCGATATCAGTACCGTCATATCTGCATTGTCCTTGCGTTGAAACTCCGGTCGGCGAATAGCCAGCGCCCGTTCACTTTCACAACAGTGTCGTTGTAGACCCCCGATTGGAATCTGGAGGGACCGTCCAGCGGCTCGAGGTGTTCGAAGGTGTGAGTCCGAACGCTTGCCCGGTCGCCGGCAACCTGGATCGATCCGGGAAAGGAAAGGAACACGACGGCCCGAAAGCCGTCCATCGCGGCCACCCATGCCGAAACGATCGCTGTGCGGCCGATGATTTCCTGGCCCCGGAGGCGCCAAACCCCATCCTCCGCCCAGGTGGCGCCCCACGCCGCGGCATCGCGCGTCATGACGGCGTCGCTATAGCTGTCCAGCAATTCGCGAATGAGCGTCCGGTCGTGTTCCGGTCCTGTGAACATGTGTGCTTTTCCACCACCCGGCCCCGCTATGGGCTATTTTTGCATTCCGGCTTATAAAAGTCTATTCTGCATGTAAAAATCATATATGACTTTATTCGACCGGAGTCTCGTGGGGCCGGCGCCTAGCTTCGTCGCAGTCGATCCAGCCCCGGCGCAAAGGAATACCGCTTGCAAAACAATCATCTCTGTCTTTTAAATGCAGCCATGTATTTTAGTGCCCGCCGGAGAGGGGCGGTTTTCCCGGTGGCCTCATGCCTGAAACAGGCGTCTGCCGGAATCGGCGCTTTGTCGATCATTGCTTGAAATAGCGTAGCCGGTAACGCACGGAGGGATAGCCATACGATGCAGCTCAGTCGCGAACAGCTGATACGGGCCTATCGGCAGATGAAGACGATCCGCGAGTTCGAGGAGCGTCTTCACACCGAAATTCAAACGGGCCAGATCGCGGGTTTCACCCATCTCTACGCGGGACAGGAAGCCGTCGCGGTGGGCGTTTGCGAAAATCTTACAAACGAAGACTACATCATTTCCACCCACCGCGGCCACGGCCACTGCATCGCCAAGGGCTGCGACGTCCGTGCGATGATGAAAGAACTCTTTGGGCGGCGCGACGGTCTCTGCAAAGGGAAGGGCGGCTCGATGCACATCGCCGACGTCTCGAAGGGCATGCTTGGCGCGAACGGTATCGTTGGTGCCGGCGCGCCGATTGCCGTCGGCGCTGCAATTTCCGCGAAGCTCGACGGTAACGGCCGTGTGTCGGTTACCTTCTCGGGCGATGGTGCCTGCAATCAGGGCACGACCTTCGAGGCGATGAACATGGCGGTCGTCCTGAAAGTGCCGGTCATATTCGTGTTTGAGAACAACCATTATTCCGAACACACCGGCCACAAATATGCGGTCGGCTCGGGGGATATTGCGGCTCGCGCCGAGGCCTTCGGTATGCGGGTTTGGCGCGGCAACGGATCGGATTTTTTCGATACCGATCAGATAATGCGGGAGGTGGTCGAATACTGTCGGACCACAGGGCTGCCGGCGGCGGTGGAGTTGGACACGGAACGTTTCTTTGGCCATTTCGAGGGCGACCCGCAGCGCTACCGTGGTGCCGGCGAGGTCAATCGCCTTCGCCAGGAGCGCGATTGCCTAACCGCCTTTCGCGCCGCCGTCGTTAGCGCCAATTTGCTCGACGATGCGCAGCTTGACGGGATCGATGTTGAAGTCTTGAAACTTATCGATGATGCGGTTGCCGACGCCCGCGTTGCACCGCCACCTGAGGCGTCCCAAGTTCTTGAAGACGTCTACATCAGCTACTGAGGTCGAAATGGCAAACTTGACGATGCGAGAGGCCGTCAACCTCACTCTGCACCAGGAAATGGCGCGCGATTCCAATGTGATCGTGCTGGGCGAAGACGTGGTCGGCGGTATGGGAACCGCGGGCGGGCCGGAGGCGATCGGCGGCATCTGGAAGGCCACGATCGGACTCTACGATAAATTCGGTGCCGGCCGCGTCCTCGACACGCCGATCTCCGAGGCGGCGATTATCGGCGCGGCTGCCGGAGCCGCTTTGACCGGAAAGCGCCCGGTTGCCGAACTTATGTTCGCGGATTTTATCGGTGTTTGTCTCGACCAGATATGGAATCAGATCGCGAAGTTTCGGTACATGTTCGGCGGCAGGACCCGTTGCCCCGTGGTCATTCGCATCACCTATGGAGCGGGGGTGAATGCGGCCGCCCAGCACAGCCAAGCCCCGTATGCGTTAATGACTGCGATTCCAGGGATCAAAGTCGTCATGCCAGCGACTCCGGCAGATGCCAAGGGTCTTTTGACGACCGCGATTCGCGACGATGATCCGGTTCTCTTCTTCGAACATAAAGCGCTTTACGCCATAAAAGGCGAGGTTCCCGACGGTGATTACATGATCCCCTTCGGTCACGCCAAACTCGTGCGTGAAGGAAAAGACGCAACAATCGTGACCTGCGGTCAGATGGTCGGATTCGCCGAGCGCGCGGCTGACGCCCTGGCCCGCGACGGTATCGCTTGTGACGTATTGGACCTGCGCACGACGAGCCCACTTGACGAGGAGGCCATTCTCGACAGCGTCGAGATGACCGGCCGGCTGGTGATTGTTGATGAAAGCCCGCCGCGCTGCAGCCTGGCTTCAGACATCTCCGGCATTGTCGGAAACCAGGCCTTCGCGGCGCTCAAGGCGCCGATCGAAATGGTCACGGCGCCTCATTCGCCCGTGCCTTTCGCGCGCGAGTTGGAGAAAGCCTATCTGCCGTCGCCGGCAGGTATCGAAGCCGCGGTGCGCAAGACGCTCGGATATCGTTCGGAGCGTCGCGGATGACTACGTTACGTGCTTTCACCATGCCCAAATGGGGCATCGAGATGACGGAAGGCACCATCGCCGAATGGATGGTGGCCGAAGGCGGTGCACTCAAGCGCGGGCAAATCATCACGCTCATCGAAACCGACAAGATCACCAACGAAGTCGAGGCCGAATACGATGCGACGGTCGCTCGCCTCATTGCGCGGTCCGGCGAGACGCTTCCTGTCGGAGCATTGCTGGGCGTATTCGCGACGGGCAAAGCATCGGCGGCGGAGGTGGATGCATTCATCACCGCGTTTCGTCCCCCGGATGTTTCAACCGCGAGCTCGAATGCCGGTGTCCCTCGCCCGGCAGCGATCGCACACGGTCCTTCAGCGCTTCCGCCCACGCCGTCGGTGAATATCCCCGATACGGTTGTAATCAGTCCGGCAGCGCGCGCGCATGCGACTGTGAATGCTGTCGACGTGTCCATGATCAAAGGTACCGGCCCGCGCGGACGCATCAGCTTCCAGGACGTAGACCAACTGAGGTATCCGGAGGCGCCCGTCGCAAACGGTGCGCCGGTATCGATCACACCATCGACCGATGTCGTCGATGCGTATTATGCGTCGCCGCTCGCCAAGCGCCTCGCGGTGCAGCATAACATAGACTTGGCGGCTGTTACCGGCACCGGGCCACGCGGGCGGATCAGCAAGGCGGATGTGCTGGTATATCAAAGCGCCCGCTCTTCACTGACGAAGAAATCAGGCAGCACCGCCTCTCTGCCGTCGTCGCACCCGGTGGGGGCAGCTTACGATACGGTTCTCATGTCGCCGATGCGGAAGGCCATTGCTCGTCAGCTCAGTCTCTCAAAGCAGACGATTCCGCATTTCTACCTCCGCGCCGCGGTCCGAGTTGACGGATTGCTGGCGGCACGGGCGGAGGCCAAGCGTGCGACGGGTGAGGCACCGAGCCTGAACGATTATATCGTGCGTGCGGCCGCGCTCGCGCTTCGTGCGCACCCCGATGTGAACATACAGGTTCACGGCGATGAAATTCGGCGTTTCGCGGCAGCCGACATCTCCATTGCGGTTTCAACGCCAAAGGGCCTTGTGACGCCGATCGTCCGCGCCGCGGAGACGAAGTCGGTCGCTCGCATCTCGGCCGAGGTCAAGGCCCTGGCGGAACGCGCTCGGGCCGGCAAACTCACGGCAGATGAAATTCAGGGGGGAAGCTTCTCTATATCAAATCTGGGAATGTACGGCATCGACCAGTTTGATGCGATCATCAATCCTCCCCAAGGCGCCATCCTTGCGGTCGGCGCGGCGATCTGCCGCCCCATTGAGTCGGGTCATGCGCTTCTCTTTGCGACAACGATTCAGGTATCGCTGTCATGCGATCACCGGGCAATCGACGGTGCCGTCGGCGCACAGTTTCTCAGCACATTTCGCGCTCTTGCTGAGGACCCTGACCGGCTGACGGCTTAGGCGGTGGAGTGGGGACGCCTATGACCCCGGCCTTTGATCGGTGCACCATCCCCGGCGTCCTGCGTGAGCAGGCGGCGTTGTATCCGGATGCCGTGGCGCTCATCTTCGAGGGACGATCGACCACCTACGCCGAACTCGAACGCCGTACCAATCAGATTGCAAATGCCTTTCGCGCCGCCGGTCTCCGGCCGGGTGATCGCGTGGCACATCTTGGCAAGAACAGTGATCGCTTTTTTGAACTTCTGATTGGTGCCGCCAAGGCGCAGGTGATATTTGTTCCGCTCAACTGGCGTCTTGCGCGGCCTGAGTTGCAATACGTCCTTAGAGATGCAGAACCGACTATTCTTTTTGTCGGTGCGGAATTTATCAGCGAAATCGACCCACTAACGGCTGAGGCGCCGATACGTCACATCGTAGCGTTGGAGGACTCACAGTCCGTATTCGAGAGCTATACGCATTGGTATGCGAAGGTGCTCGATACACCGCCTGAATCGCCGCCACCGATCGATCAGGTTGTGCTGATAATGTATACTTCAGGCACGACGGGGTGGCCAAAGGGTGCGATGCTTTCGCACCGTAGCGTACTGCGAATCGCCGACAGTCATCCAATCGAGGACCCAGAATGGTTTGTCTGGACGCACGGTGAGGTCGCGCTCATTGCCATGCCGACCTTTCATATCGGCGGCACAGGCCAGGGTCTGCGCGCACTCAAAGGCGGCGCTTCTGCGGTGATTCTACGTGAATTCGCCGTTGACACCGTATTGGCGGCGGTCGCTCAATTCCGGGTGAATAAGTTATTTCTTGTTCCTTCGGCGATTCAGGCGGTGATTCAGCATCCGTCTCTTGCGACCACCGACTATTCTTGCCTTCGCTATATCCTCTATGGCGCTTCGCCTATTCCCATTGATCTTTTGCGCAAGGCAATGACGGCATTTGGATGCCGCTATGTACAAATGTACGGCTCAACTGAAACAAGCGGAACCGTCGTTGCCCTTTCCCCGGAGGACCACGTTGCCGCCAGCAATAGCCTTCTTTCGACGGCGGGCCGTGCGCTACCCGGTGTTGAAATTAAGATCATTGACGAGGAAGGTCGTGTCCTCCCCGTTGACGCGCCGGGTGAAATTGTTGTTCGATCGGTTGCTAATATGGTCGGGTACTGGCGTCTGCCTGATGAAACGGCAAAGGCGATCGATACCGATGGCTGGTTGCGCACAGGCGATATTGGCAGTCTGGACGCAGATGGTTATCTGCGCGTGCGCGATCGCTTGAAGGATATGATCATCTCCGGTGGAGAGAATGTTTATCCGGCCGAAGTAGAGAATGCCATATACGGGCATCCGGCGGTCAGCGAAGTCGCCGTAATCGGTCTGCCGCATCCCAGATGGGGCGAAGCGGTGACCGCCATTGTTGTACCGAAGGCCGGCTTCACGGGGGAGGGTGATGCAATCATCGCATGGGCTCGCGCTCGCATAGCCGCTTATAAGGCTCCTAAGACGGTACACTTTGTCGAATCACTGCCCCGCAATGCGTCCGGAAAAATTCTCCGGCGCAGCCTACGCGACACCTTCTCCGAGCGTTAGCAATCGGATATCACAAAACGGTGACCGTTCCCGGCGGCGCAGCCCTCCGCGACTGGTCGTTGGTCTGCCGATGGGGGCGATCCGACCGGCCCGCGGCAGATCTTGCGTTACACCGCGAGTTGGCGAGCGATCGGCAGTTTGGTTACCGCCGTTCCCGTGAGCGCGAAAATTGCATTGGCGACGGCCGGTGCGATAGGCGGAACGCCCGGCTCTCCGGTTCCTGTTGGTGGCGCAGCGGAGGGCACGATGTGTACTTCCACGGCCGGCATATCGGCGAGGCGCAGCACATCATATGTGTCGAAATTGCTTTGTTCGACCTTGCCGTCTTTCAGAGTGATGGCTCCCTTAAGCGCGGCGCCAAGCCCGAACGCAATCCCACCCTCCATCTGCGCCGCGATGAGGTTGGGGTTGATGGCAAGGCCACAGTCGACGGCACAGACGACGCGCTCAACCTTAATGTGGCCATCAGCACCGCGGCTGACTTCGGCGACTTGAGCCACGACGGTGTTGAAGGATTCGGCGACGGCAATTCCGCGGGCGCGACCAGCCGGTAGAGGTTTTCCCCAGCCGGCCTTTTCCACGGCAACGTCGAGTACGGTGCGATGACGCGATCCGGCGGGCAGAAGGTCACGCCGCAATGTGAGGGGATCGCGGTTCGCCGCCTTGGCGACACGATCCAGAAAAGATTCGGTGACGAATGCGTTATGGCTGGCGCCGACCGATCGCCACCACAGGACCGGGACGCCGACACTGGTTGTGTGGAGATCCACGGCAATATTGGCGATCGTGTAAGGAAGATTGGCGGCACCTTCGACGGATGCGGCATCAATGCCATTCCTGACCATTGCGGCGAAGGATGTACCGGCCATAATAGATTGGCCGATGATTCGATGACTCCACGCAACGATATCGCCTTTGCCGTCGAGCCCGGCCTGCAGTCGATGGTAGTACATGGGCCGATACCGGCCGCCGCGGATGTCATCTTCTCGCGTCCATACGAGTTTGATGGGAACGCCAATTGGTAGGGCTTTGGCGATCTCGGCCGCTTCAACCACAAAGTCCGACGTCGGATTCGCACGCCGGCCAAAGCTGCCGCCCGCATAAAGCGTATGAATCGTGACTTGTTCCGGCTTAAGCCCGAGCACGGCCGCGGCATTTGCTTGATCGCCCGTCTGGAATTGACAGCCGTACCAGAACTCGCAGCCGGTCTGGCCGCGCTTTATAACGCAGTCGAGAGGTTCCATGGGCGCGTGAGCGAGATATGGCACCTCGTAGTCCGCCGTGACCACCCTTGCCGCGGACTGCAAAGCAGCTTGAGGATCGCCATCTTGGCGCGCCGACGCGCCGGGCTTGTCCGCAAGCGCGCGATATTCCGCCGTTAATTCGGCGGTGCCGCGGTGTTCGGCTTTGTCGTCATTCCATTCGACACGCAAGGCATCGCGACCGCGAGAGGCGGCCCAAAAAGAATCGGCGACGATGGCGATGCCGGACGGCACCGGGATCACGTATTTCACGCCTGGAATAGATTGAGTCGCTGCGGAATCCACAGTTCTGGCAACGCCCCCGAAGCGCACTGGACGGGCGATCAGCGCCACCAGCATGCCCGGCATTTTTACATCGAGCGCGTACTGAGCCGAGCCGTCGCACTTGGCGGGTGTTTCCAACCGCGGTAGCGGCTGCCCGGTAAGTTTGAAATTTTTTGGATCTTTGAGCTTTAAGTCCGTCGGTGGCGCGAGGCGTGCCGCCTTGGCCGTAAGGTCGCCAAAAGTTGAGGTGCGTCCCGACGATGCATGACCAACGACACCTTGAACGACGGTAATTTCAGATTCGGGAACGTGCCACTGTTGTGCTGCTGCTTTCACCAGCAGCGCGCGTGCGGTCGCGCCGGCTTGTCGGAGTTGTGTGTAGGAATTGGCGGTCGATGTACTGCCACCGGTCACTTGCACGCGTAACATTGTGTTGGCATAGCGTTTGACGTCCGCAGGGGCGCTTTCGACCCTGACCTTGGACCAGTCAGCATCCAGTTCTTCAACGAGGATCATGGCCAGGCCGGTGTTGATGCCCTGGCCCATCTCAAGATGCTTGCTGATGACCGTCACCGTGCTGTCCGCGTCGACTCTCACGAACGCATTGGGCTCCAGAGACGCCGTTACGGCGTTGGCGCTACGACTGGACGAGAAAATGGTGAACCCGACGATGAGGCTCGCACCCGCGGATTTGAGGATCGTGCGACGGGCGAGACGAGGGATGCGTGCCATGGCAATTCTCCGGAAGAGGACGAGGTGACGACGGCGCGTGTCGATTGTCAATGGAGCCAGATATGAAAGCCGCGCGGTATCGGCGCACTGCTAAAATTATTGTTATATTATAATTGGTTATGTGGGAATCTGGGGTGGCTTGAGGTGTCGTCCGAGCGGGAAGTCTGGGCCATCAGGGATGAGAGAGGACGCCAATCTCCGGCGCGGTCGCCGCCTTGCAACGGTTGCAGGCGGGCCGTCCCATATTCTTCATATTATAGTACTCTGACTCACACTATTTTTCTTGGCGTCGATCACTGAGTATCGCACTCCATTCTTTTCGATTTCCACAGGCACAGGCTGAATCCATGGCATTGCGTCGAACAAGCACTTCTCCTCGCACGTTCTTTAAGACCGTGTGTCTTAGCATGACCATCGCCGCGGCGTTGACTGGTCGCCCCGCTTTCGCTCAATCCGCACCGGATGAGGTGACCCTCAAGTTAGGCCAGCGTACGTTTCTCTTATGTCAATCCTGTCATAGCACCGAGCAGGACGGCGGCAATAAAATCGGGCCAAATCTCTGGGGCGTATTCGGTAGTAAGGCCGGAGCGAAACCCAATTTCAAATATTCAGATGCCCTCAAGAACGCAGGCGTTACTTGGTCCGATGAAACAATGAATCAGTGGCTCGCCAGCCCGAAAGACTTTCTGCCCGGGACGAAAATGGCGTTTCGGGGTATCGATAACGAGGCTAATCGCAGCGCTTTGATTGCCTATCTGAAACAGCAGACCGGAGGTTCCAAGGTTGCCTCCTTGAAACAGGAAACCGGTAGCGCGCATTAATTGACGTTACGGGAATTGCAAAACGCAAAACAAAACCCCCGCCGGTAAGGGCGGGGGTTTTCGCGTGCCGCATAAGCGGCACTCGTTCCTTTAGAAGGAAGAATTAGCCGGCGGCCGGAGCAGCCTTCTTCTTCTTATGCTTCTTCTTCGGCTTCTTGGCGGCATCGTCTGCCGGAGCAGCCGCGTCAGCAACCTTCGTCACCGTGCCCAAAGAGGCATGGCTGGAAGAAATGGCGGACGACTTAGAGGCAACCGAAGCGGTCGTGGCGGCGAAAGCCGGCACGGAAACGACGTAAGCGATAGCAGTGGTGAGAATCAGAGCTTTCTTGAGCATGTTTTTAATCTCTCTCCTGGAGGCCGCACGTCCTGCGGCTGTTGTTACAGTGAAGGCACATTAAGGCAGTTCCGAGGCAAAAATGGATGAAATTTCAAATTTTTGATTTCGCTAAGGGAGGATGCAGCGGCGATATTTATATCTGATTGTAACAGCGTTGGTTTATCCAGTTACAATTTGACGGGGTTGTGGATCGCTCAGATGTGAATCCGGCGCCCTCAGGGTTCGTGTCCTATCTAGGGGCTATGGTCATGGGGGGATTTTAAACCCATGATATTTGGCCGTATGGAAATGACGCTTACTACGGGTCAGCGTTTTTCCCACCGCGCCTCAAGTTCCGTCAAGTCATGCTGTTCTTCCGGAGATGCCGTCAACTCACCCGCCGCGGAGATCATTTGAGTGAGTTCTGTATCGGTCACCGGAAGACCGCAGTCTTTAAACATTCCGTCAAGCCAGTAGCGCCCAAGATAAATCTTTGCGTAAAAGTGCCTTTGCCGCGCGGCCTTAACAAGCAATTGCCCGCCCTCGCACTCCTTCGCTACGCGTTCCGGGCCCTGGATGAAAAACATGGCGAGGGAGAACTGTCCCTGAGCATAACCGCTCTCAGCGGATTCGCGCAGGTAAGTTAAGCCAGCTTGAAAATCCCGATCGCCGATATAGGTCCGGCTGAGTTGATAAAGTGTACGTCCATCATGCGGGTGCGCGGTAAGCGCCTGAATGCAGGCGGTCTTTGCGGCCGCTACATCCATCTGTTCCTGATTTACGCCGATGGTGAGTTTCTGCGTGTCGGAAGGATGGGCCGCGAGCTTGTCACACGCGGTCACGGTTGCGGCGCTATTAACCGTCTCATGCCGGCCGATACGATTCATGAGCGGATAGCCTGCAAACAGAGTCACGAATAGCGCCCCTGCGGCAAGAAGCGCCCGAATGCGACGGCGTCCACGTTCGGCCACGGATTGCATCTCCGCTTCCGCGGGAAATCGCGGCAGCTTGCGATGGAGGTGAGGCAGGATCTTCGCTCGGGGTAAATTCGGCATCGTCTATCTCGACGGGACATAAATCGCGAGGTTGGCAAACGGCCTCATTTCAACCGTCAATCGCCTGCCGTTTCGCTCCCGGCAGGCGCGCAGACAAATGCAAGCCTGACCCCGGGACTATGGAACGAGACTCCACTTTTTGGAATTTTGTCGGCGGGCACAAGGTCGTCCGCAGCGCAGGTCTTTTTGAAATAGGCGTCGGCAGGGGTATCGCGGTAAGCGTAAGTAATCTTCTCGCCGCCGGGCAGGCGGGCGTAGCAAAGCAGGCTCAAGTTGGACATGCTGCACCGATCGGTGCTTGGCACGCGTCCTGAATTTACACAGTCTCGATCATGTATGCGGCGAAGTTCGGGATCTGTGGGCACGATCTGCTGGCTTCCGGCTGGATTTCCGTTTTCCAGATGATAGCCGGTTTCGATGCATGAGCCTTCACCCTCAATCAGCTCCGCGGGAACGTCGGCGCCGGCCTCCGATCGTTGCAGAGGACTCGTGCCGGCGGTGCGACCCGATGACCCCATCTGCTGTGCCACGGCGCTGACGTTGTTGGTGGCTGCATCGTTGACTTGATCGGTGCGGGATCGCTTCAATTCTGTCAGTGCGCCGAGCCTACGGGCGCGCTCCGCCGTGTCCTCTTCGGCCGTCGCCGAGGTTTCTGCAGCCGCCACGCGGGTGTCAAAAGCCGCAGCGATGGGCGTGGCCATATCATCGAGCATAACTTGCGTCGCCGACGCCTGAAGGCTTGCAAGGTCGCGGAGCGCGCCAAGCTTATCCTCCCAATTGGGCGCAGAATCGGCGCGAGATTCGAGGGTCTTGGCCACGACCGGAAAGAGGCTGCGCATGGCGGCATCGAGCGCGGTTGCGGGTTTTTCGATTTGGGTGGTCCCGGCGAAGAAGCGCAGATCGACTAGTTGATCCAGCGTGTCCTGGGCGACCGAGCCGCCCTTTCTTAGGGCGGCGGTTGCCGCGCGCTGGATAAGATCGGAGAAGGCGTTGGCGGCGCCTGTGGCCATATCCGTGAGATTGCGTTGGCGGGCGTTGCCGGCGACACCCAAGAGTTCATAAGCCGGGTCGAGGGATTCGCTTCCTTTCGCATCGGTAATAGCCGCGTCGTAGGCACTTTTGAAATCCGCGGCAGATGCGGCGTTATCGCCGGGCTGCGCCCAAGCAGCGACAGAGCCCGCAAGGACAACGCCGAGAACGAGCCCTGCAAACCCCAGAATCAGATATCGCAGCGAACTCATCTTGCGTCCGCCAAACATGCCAACACATTTATGCTATATAATAGCATAGCAACGCTTGCCGCCGTTGCAACGTTGCTATGACCGGGCATTGCCCGTTTCAATGGGCAGGGAGGCATCGCTTCCCCACTCAAGCCAGCTCCCATCGTAGATTTGGACGTCGATTTTGCCGATAAGGTAAGCGCCTAGCGCCAGGGCACAGGCGCTTATGCCAGAGCCGCAGGTTGTGGTCAGCGGGCCATTGAGGTCTACGCCCGCCGCGGCAAAAATCGCGCGGAGTTGAGCCGGGGGCTTAAAAGTCATAGTTGATTGGTCGAACAGGTCGAGAAACGGTAAATTCTGGCTACCTGGGATATGCCCCCCGCGCATTCCCGGACGGGGCTCGGGCGCAGTTCCTGCAAACCGTCCCGCCGCGCGGGCGTCCAGAACCTGAAACGCCTTTTGCCTGATATTATCCTCCATGTCGGCGCGGCGACGGATCTCCGCGAGGGGCTTGCTGGCCTGGAACCGCTGGCGTTTAGCGGCCGGAGCAGCACCAGTCTCGACCGGTCGTTTTTCTGCCAGCCATGCGCTCCGGCCGCCGCTTAGAACGGAGACCTGAGGGTGGCCGAAGGCCCTGAAAAGGAACCAGACCCTGGCTGCGGCACAGGCGCCGCCCATATGGTCGTAGGCAATGACGCGATGGCCATTGCCGATTCCCAGTTCACCGACCCGGGCGGCGAAGACGTCCGCCGACGGAAAAGCGTGTTCCTTGGGGTTGGAGGAATCAGCGACTGCATTAATGTCGAAAAACTGCGCGCCTGGAATATGCGCGTCCAAAAACTGGTCCCGTGCCGGGGCGACTCCGCCCGGCACAAAGTAACTGGCATCGACAATGCGCAAGCCTGGGTGCCCCATATGCTCGGCGAGCCATCCGGTCGTGACTAAAGCATCCGTATTATGAGGGTCCATCATAGCGCCGGGACTCCCCATGCGGCACGCACCCGTTCCTGATTAAGGAAGAACCACTGTGCGGCGACCAGTGTCACGGCATTGCACAGTTTGCCGTCGTCGAGGAGCTCCCGCAATTGTTCCGTGGTTGCCGTAAAGACGCGAATGTGCTCGCCTTCGTGCTCGAGGCCAAAGATTCCCCCCGCGTTTGCCGATGAGACCCGCCCCAGATAGAGGGTTGCGGTTTCGGATGCCCCACCGGGACTTACAAGATACCGTTGCATCGGCATGAGATCGAGAGCGAGGCAGCCACATTCCTCCTCGGTCTCGCGCCGCGCGACGTCCTCAGGGGATTCGCCTGGCTCGATGATGCCCGCGACACATTCAATCTGCCAGGGGTCCATGCCGGCGGCATGGGCTCCAATGCGAAACTGCTGGCAGAGAACGAAGCAGTCTCGCTCCGGATCGTAGGGCAGCAATGCCGCAGCATGACCGCGCTCGAATACCTCACGTTTCATGGGCGTTGTCCAGCCGCCGTCAAACCGGCCGTGCCGCATCGTGTATTCGTCGATGCGGAAATACCCTTGGAACGCCGTATGCCGGGCGATGATCTCAAGGTCTGTTGGGGGAGTGAGGTCGGGGAGTGGCGG